>CAZMXV010000017.1:2911-25674 GCA_964570295.1 uncultured Rhodanobacteraceae bacterium | reverse complement strand
TCACACCCGATCCGCGATGGCGGCGGGAATGGTTCAGGATGGGGATGGGCAGCCGAGTGTCAGCGCACGGCCAGCGCCAGCAGCAGCCCCAGCCACAGGGCGAAACCGACCCAGTTGTTGTTGCGGAAGGCCTCCAGGCACCGCAGCCGCTCGCGGTCGCGGATCAGCCATTGCTGGTAGACGAACAATGCCACCGCCGCCAGCACCCCCAGCCACCAGAACAGGCCAAGTTCCGCGCGGTGTCCGACCAGCACCATGGTCAGCAGGAAGGTACCCATCAGCAGGCCGATGATGACCTTGTCCAGCTCGCCGAACAGGATGGCGGTGGACTTGGCCCCCACCTTGATGTCGTCCTCGCGGTCGACCATGGCGTATTCGGTGTCGTAGAGGGTCGACCAGATGACGTTGCCCAGGAACAGCAGCCAGCCCAGCGGCGGCACCTCGCCACTGACGGCGGCAAAGGCCATCGGGATCGACCAGCCGAAGGCCGCGCCCAGCACCACCTGCGGCAGATGGGTGTAGCGCTTGGTGAAGGGGTAGACGGCGGCCAGCGCGGCGCCGGCAAAGGCCAGCTTGATGGTCAGCGCGTTGGTCATCAGCACCAGGCCGAAGGCGATCAGCAGCAAGACGCCGAACACGGCCAGTGCCTCCCACGGTTTGACCCGGCCCGAGGCGATGGGCCGCCCCGCCGTGCGCTTGACGGCCGGGTCCAGCTTGCGGTCGGCGAAATCGTTGATGGCGCAGCCGGCCGAGCGCATCACGAACACGCCCAGGGTGAAGATGACCAGTTCCTTCCAGGGCGGGAAATCGCCCGCCGCCAGCCACAGCGCCCACCAGCAGGCCCACAGCAGCAGCAGGGCGCCCACCGGACGGTCCATGCGCGTCAGCACCAGGTAGTCGTTGGCCTTGGCCCGCGCGGCCGGCGGCAGGTGCAACAGGCGCAGCAGCCAGGCCAGCACTTTTTCGGCGCGCGTGGAACTGTCCTCCGGGCGCGCCCGCGCCGCGGACGCCCCGGCACGGGCACTGGCCGGGATGTGCGGCGCCGGGATCCGGCCGGCATCGCGGGTTTTCTTGCGGGGGGCACTCATGCGCACAGTTTAGCCGCAAGCCGCGTCGGGCAAAGACCGGGGTGGCTCGACCATCGCGGTCATGGGCCGCCGGTCACGCTTCCGGCCAGAACGCGCGGATTCCCGCCACTCCTTGACCGCCCGCCTCACGGGCGCGCCGGACATCGGCGGGGGTCATGCCGCCCAGGGCATACACCGGCAAGGCCGCTTCCGCCACGCATTGGGCAAAGGCGTGCCAGCCCAGCGCAGGTGTCCCCGGGTGCGAGGGGGTTGGCGCGACCGGCGACAGCACGGCAAAATCGGCCAGCGCCGCGGCCCGTTGCAGCTCGGCGCTGTCGTGGCACGAGGCGGCCACCCATTGTTCCGGCGGCAGCGGGCGCTCCCGCAGCGTGCCCAGTTGGGCCGCCCGCAGGTGCACGCCGACCGGGGCGCCCAGCTGCCTGGCGCCCTCGATGTCGCCGTTGAGCAGCAGCGTGACACGTCGTTCGCGGCACGCCTCCCGGTATGGCGCGACCAGCGCGCGCACGGCCTCGGGGGGCCAGGACGGCAGGCGCAGCTGCGCCATCGCGTCACCCCGCGCCAGCAGGCCCTCCAGCAGAGCCACCGCGCGCGCGCGGTCCGCCTCCGGCGTGATGGCATAGCGCGGCGGAAGCCGCAGCCCGTGCACGACAGGCCGGTCGGCCGGCGCCAGGACCGCCATGTCGATCGCCGCCGGCACGCGCCATGCCAGGGCCGCGTGCTCCCGGTTCGTCGGCCGGCCCTCCCAGCGACCGACGCGATGCGCATGCAGCACCAGGTGGACGCTGCCCTGCCGGCGCGGCACGCTGATCAGCGGTTGCGGATCAATGTCCAGCGCCTCGATACCCAGCTCTTCGCGCAATTCGCGGCGCAGCGCCATCACCGGCGTTTCGCCCGGCTCCAGCTTGCCGCCGGGAAACTCCCAGCAGCCGGCCAGCTGCTTGCCTTCAGGCCGCCGCGCCAGCAGCACGCGGCCGTCGGCGTCCCGCAGCACGCCGGCCACAACCTGCAACGGCCCTGCTTCCGATGGCAAGAGGGACACCTATTCGCGCACGTACGACACCATGTCGAACGCATGGGCATGCTGCTCGTCCCTGCCATGGTGCACGCGCTCCATTTCCACCCACTCGCGGAAATGCACGCTGGGAAAGAACACGTCGGCGCCCTCGACCGTGGTGTCGACCCAGGTCAGGTACATGCGCTGCGCGAACGGCAGCGTCTCGCGATACACCTCGCCACCCCCGATCACCATCAGGCCGGTGCCGCCGGCCACCGCCTGCGCCTCGGGCAGCGAACGCACGGTGACCTGCCCCTCGAACGGCGCGTCATGACGCCGGCTCAGCACCAGGTTGTGGCGGCCGGGAAGGGCCTTGCCGATGGAAAGCGCGGTGCGGTAGCCCATCAGCACGTACTTGCCCACGGTCAGCGCCTTGAAGTGCCGCAGGTCGTCGGGCAGGTGCCACGGCATCCGGCCATCCTTGCCGATGGCCGATTCGTTATCCAGGGCGGCAATCAACGAAATGGACATGCGGTTTCCTTGCGACGGTGGAAGATGTCTCCATTATTGCCGAAAACCCCATGCCTGTCCGCGCCGCGACAGGGCGCGACACCGTGCCCCCCGGCCTCACACCGCGACCGGCGCCTTGATCGCGGGATGCGGCGCATAACCCTCGAAGCGGATGTCCTCGTAACGGAAATCCTCCAGCCGGCGCACCTCCGGATCCAGCACCAGACGCGGCAACGGGCGCGGCTCGCGTGCCAGCTGCAGGCGCGCCTGCGGCAGGTGGTTGTTGTACCGGCACGCGCCATGCCAGGGCCGCGTGCTCCCGGTTCGTCGGCCGGCCCTCCCAGCGACCGACGCGATGCGCATGCAGCACCAGGTGGACGCTGCCCTGCCGGCGCGGCACGCTGATCAGCGGTTGCGGATCAATGTCCAGCGCCTCGATACCCAGCTCTTCGCGCAATTCGCGGCGCAGCGCCATCACCGGCGTTTCGCCCGGCTCCAGCTTGCCGCCGGGAAACTCCCAGCAGCCGGCCAGCTGCTTGCCTTCAGGCCGCCGCGCCAGCAGCACGCGGCCGTCGGCGTCCCGCAGCACGCCGGCCACAACCTGCAACGGCCCTGCTTCCGATGGCAAGAGGGACACCTATTCGCGCACGTACGACACCATGTCGAACGCATGGGCATGCTGCTCGTCCCTGCCATGGTGCACGCGCTCCATTTCCACCCACTCGCGGAAATGCACGCTGGGAAAGAACACGTCGGCGCCCTCGACCGTGGTGTCGACCCAGGTCAGGTACATGCGCTGCGCGAACGGCAGCGTCTCGCGATACACCTCGCCACCCCCGATCACCATCAGGCCGGTGCCGCCGGCCACCGCCTGCGCCTCGGGCAGCGAACGCACGGTGACCTGCCCCTCGAACGGCGCGTCATGACGCCGGCTCAGCACCAGGTTGTGGCGGCCGGGAAGGGCCTTGCCGATGGAAAGCGCGGTGCGGTAGCCCATCAGCACGTACTTGCCCACGGTCAGCGCCTTGAAGTGCCGCAGGTCGTCGGGCAGGTGCCACGGCATCCGGCCATCCTTGCCGATGGCCGATTCGTTATCCAGGGCGGCAATCAACGAAATGGACATGCGGTTTCCTTGCGACGGTGGAAGATGTCTCCATTATTGCCGAAAACCCCATGCCTGTCCGCGCCGCGACAGGGCGCGACACCGTGCCCCCCGGCCTCACACCGCGACCGGCGCCTTGATCGCGGGATGCGGCGCATAACCCTCGAAGCGGATGTCCTCGTAACGGAAATCCTCCAGCCGGCGCACCTCCGGATCCAGCACCAGACGCGGCAACGGGCGCGGCTCGCGTGCCAGCTGCAGGCGCGCCTGCGGCAGGTGGTTGTTGTAGAGGTGGGCATCTCCCAGCGTGTGCACGAACTCGCCCGGCGCGAGGTCGCACACCTGCGCCATCATGTGCGTCAGCAGGGCGTAGCTGGCGATGTTGAACGGCACGCCCAGGAAGATGTCGCCGGAGCGCTGGTAGAGCTGGCAACTCAAGCGGCCGTCGGCCACGTAGAACTGGAACAGCGCATGGCACGGCATCAGGGCCATCTTCGGCAGGTCGCCCACGTTCCAGGCACTCACCACCAGGCGCCGCGAATCCGGATTGCGGCGGATTTCCCCGACCACCCAGTCGATCTGGTCGATGGCACGGCCGTCGCGATCCGGCCAGGAGCGCCACTGGTGGCCGTACACCGGGCCCAGGTCGCCGTTCTCGTCGGCCCACTCGTCCCAGATGCTGACACCGTTGTCGCGCAGGTAGCCGATGTTGGTGTCGCCGCGCAGAAACCACAGCAACTCGTGCACGATGGAGCGCAGGTGCAGCTTCTTGGTGGTGACCAGCGGAAAACCGTCGGCCAGGTCGAAACGCATCTGGTAGCCGAACACGCTCAGGGTACCGGTCCCGGTGCGGTCGGATTTGTGCGTGCCGTGCTCCAGGACATGCCTGATCAGGTCGAGATACGTGCGCATGGCGAAAGCATAACTGTCCTGGCTGGCCACCGCGACAATCGGGATTCGGGACTCGGGGTAATGGTCGCGGTGCTGGAGCGAGTGCCGCGGGAGGAACTTCAGCCTCCCCGCATCCATCGGGCCCTGACACCCGCGACATCCCGCTGAAGACCGGGGCCCGGGCCCCGGAAAACGGCCCGGCTCACGACGCCTTGCCGCCCTCCGGCACCTTGCGGGCCACCCCTTCCAGGGTCGGAGCCCGGCGCGACAGCCACAGCAGCCACAGGCCGACCAGGATCAGCGGCAACGACAGCACCTGTCCCATGGTCAGCCAGCCCCAGGCCAGGTAGCCGATCTGCGCGTCCGGCAGCCGCACGAACTCCACCGCGAAGCGGAAGCAGCCATACAGCAGCGCAAACAGGCCCGACACCGCGTAGCGCGGCCGCGGCCTGCGCGAGAACAGGAACAGCACCGTGAACAGCACCGCCCCCTCCAGCAGCGCCTCGTACAGTTCCGAGGGCTGGCGCGGCAGGCCGCCGTAGCGCTGGAAAGTTTCCAGCCATGCCGGGTGTGTACCGACGTAGGCCACATCCTCGGCGCGGGCATGCGGATACAGCATCGCCCACGGCAGGTGGCTGGGCTTGCCCCATAGCTCGCCGTTGATGAAGTTGCCGATGCGGCCCAGGAACAGACCGATCGGCACCAGCGGCGCGATGAAATCCACGGTGTCGAAGTAGTGCAGGCGTTTGCGGTGCGACCACCAGCCCACCGCCACCAGCACGCCGACCAGGCCCCCGTGGAAGGACATGCCGCCGTCCCACACCCGGAACAGCGCCAGCGGATCGGTCCAGATCCAGGAAATCGGCTGGTACACCAGCATGTAGCCCACGCGCCCGCCGACAATGATGCCCAGGATCACGTAATACAGCAGGTCGACGAAGGCATTGCCGTCCACCGGCATGCGTCCGGCACGGCGGCGCCGCTCGCCCAGCCACCAGCCTCCGAAAAAACCGCCCAGGTACATCAGGCCGTACCAGCGGATCGCCACCGGCCCCAGCTGCAGGGCCACCGGATCGAAATCTACGACAAAAGGTGCGCTCATCGGCCATCGCCTTCGGAACTGCCGCACAGTGTAGCCGCTCGCCATCTTCCGGCGATGCGAAACCTTGTCACAGGGTGTCGTGTCCTGACTATACTCGGACGCGGGGAAATCGTTGCAACGCACAACCGAAGGGGAACACACATGCCGCTCTTCCGTTCGCGCGCCCGCGTGCTGATCGCGCTGGCCCTTGCGTGTCCGTCCGTGGCCGTCTGCGCCACCCCGGCCGATACCGCACCCGCCACCGGTACCGTTGCCATGGAGACCGCCGGCATGCTGCCGGCCAGCGAATTCGCGCGCCGCTCCGGGCTGTCCTCGCCGCGCCTGTCACCGGACGGCAAACACCTCGCGGTACGCGTGGACGACAACGCCGGCGAACAGCATTCGCTGGTCATCTACCAGCTGCCGGACATGTCGATCACCAGCATCCTGCGCATGCCCAAGTACCAGGTGCCGCTGCGGCCCCTGTGGGTGAGCAACGACTGGCTGGTGCTCCAGATCGGCAAGGAGTTCGGATCACTGGACAAGCCCCTGGCCACCGGCGAAGTCATCGCCACCAACCTCGACGGCAGCCGGCAGCGTTACCTGTACGGCTACGACAACAAGGGCCGGCGCGCCGCCACGCGCGGCTCCGACCGTGGCTCCGGCTACATCGTCGGACGTCCCGACACTCCCAACGGACACGTCTACGTGCGCGCCATGCCGTGGCGACAGGACAACCGCAGCATCGTCTACGACATCGACGTGCCGGCCAACACGCGCCACCTCATCGCACACATGAACGTATACGGCATGGACTTCCTGATCGACGCCGCGGGCAAGGCCGCCTTCGCCTTCGGCACCAACGCCGACTTCCGCGCCGTGGCCTACCGGCACGTCGAGGGCGGCTGGAAAGCACTGGACAAGGCCCAGACCGGTGCATCCTTCGAGCCGATCGCCTTTGCTCCCGGCCAGCAGCACATCTATGCCCTGTGGAGCCGCGACGGCGGCCCCGACGAGCTGGTCGAGCAGGCCCTGGACGGCAGCGGCCGCAAGGTCCTGGCCAAGGACGACTTCGCCAGCGTCGGCGACGTGCAGTGGACGTCCGCACCGGCACGGCCGTTCGCGGTGTTTCCCGAGGCCGGCGCACGCGTCCCCGTCTTCATCGCCCCGGACCTGCCCGACGCCAAGCTCTACCGCGCCCTGCAAAAAGCGTTTCCGGGCCAGGCGGTCGACTTCATCAATTTCAGCCAGGACGGCGGCATGCTTCTCTTCGCCACCTCCAGCGACCGTGATCCGGGTACCTACTACCTCATCGATACGCACACCCACAAGGTCAGCAAGCTGTTCGCGGTGGCGCCATGGATCAAGCCGGACCAGATGGGCGAACGCCGCTCCTTCCGCTTCAAGGCCGGCGACGGCAGGGAACTGGAGGCGATCCTCACCTTCCCGCCCGGCCGCGCGCACCGCGACCTGCCCATGGTGCTGGTGCCGCACGGCGGCCCGCACGGCGTCAGCGACAGCCTGCGCTACGACGAGGACGCCCAGTTCCTCGCCACCCGCGGCTACCTGGTGCTGCAGGTCAACTACCGCGGCTCGGGCGGCCGCGGTGCGGCCTTCCGGTACGCCGGCCACCTCAAATGGGGCACGCGCATCCAGCAGGACCTCATCGACAGTGTGCAATGGGCCATCGACCAGCACTACGCCGACCGTCAGCGCATCTGCGTGTACGGCGCCAGCTTCGGCGGCTACTCGGCCCTGATGACGCCGATCCGCGCGCCCGGCCTGTTCAAGTGCGCCGTCGGCTACGCCGGTGTGTACGACCTGAAGATGATGTACAAGAAGGGCGACATCCGCACCCGCAAGGTCGGCCGCAGCTACCTCACCGCCGTCATCGGCCGCGACGACGCCGAACTGGACGCCAACTCGCCCACGCACCTGGCCGACCGCCTCGACGTGCCGGTACTGCTGGCACACGGCAAGGCCGACGAGCGCGCGCCCTTCGCCCAGGCCAAGGCCATGCGCGAGGCCCTGGACGACGCGCACAAGCCCTACGAATGGATGGCCGTCGCCAAGGAAGGCCACGGCTTCTACAGCGAAGCCCACCGCACCGAATTCTTCACGCGCCTGCAAGCGTTCCTGGAAAAACACATCGGGCCGGGGGCGCCGGTGACGCCGCAGGAGTAACCGGCGAGCCTACCGGCCGGGCATGCAACGGGCAACTGCCGCCATGTTGCGAGGAAAACGGCACCGGCGGACAGTCCGCCGGTGCCGCAAGCGCTCAGTGCGAGCCGGCCTTGCTCATCAGGCCGCAGTCGTTGGCCAGAAAATCCTCGATGAGACTCAGCGTTTCCCGCTGCTGGCTCGAGTACCACGGCATGCTGTGCGGCATGTCGGGAATCTCGTGGTACTGCGCCGACACCTTGTCTTTCACGGCCTTGTAAAAGGGCTCGGCATGGATTTTCCGTGGCGTGCGGACATCGCGATCGCCAACAAACAGCAGAATGGGCAGATGGGCCTTGTCCGCCTGCTGCATGGGGTCCATGCCCTTGACGGTCTGGCCCTGCAGAATGCGCTGCAGCCGGTTGTCGCTCCACGAGGTGTTCAAGCGGCCCAGATTCGCCACCGGGGCACCGGCGATCGCGCACTGGTAGGGCGACGGTGAACGCACATCCGCCGCCACGGCGGCAAAGCCACCATAGGAATATCCGAAAATGGCGATGCGTCCCTTGTCGGCGATACCCTGGCTCACCAGCCAGGCGGCGCCGTCATCGAGATCGTCGGACATTTTCAGTCCCCACTGGCCGTCACCGGCAAGCCACAACTTGCGGCCAAGCCCCTGCGATCCCCGGTATTGAGGGCGCAGCACGGCGTAGCCCCGCGAGGTAAGCATGGGCACCCAGCCCGAGGCATCCCATCCCGTGTAGTCACGGGCCCAGGGGCCGCCATGGGGGAGAACGATGGCCGGCGCCGGTGCATCACCCTGCTTCCAGCCGGCAGGCAAATCCAGGATGGCCGGAATTTTCATGCCGTCACGCGCCTGGTAGGTCACCCAGCGCTCTTCGCCGGTCATGCCCGCCTTGATCCAGGGCCGCTTGCTGCCCAGGTTGACCACCCGCTTGCCGTCCACCAGCAGATGGTAGGCCTCGGGCGTGCTGGAGCTGTTGGTGGTAAACAGCACCTTGGAAAAATCATCCGTGTAGCTGGAGATGTCCACGTACTGCCCCGGAAACGCCTTCTCGATACCGGCCTGGAGGCTCTTCAGCGTCGGGTCGACGTAAATCGTCCGCGGATACGGTCCCGCGACAACGAAACCCAGCACCTTGTTGAAATTGCTCGGCTGCTTGCCGAACACCAGGCCCGCAATGGAAAACGTCTTGTCCGCGACGACCGGTTCGGGATCGTATTTCTGGGTGACGGCGTCATACAACCGCGCCTGCACCTTGTCTGAAAACTGGTCGGTCAATACGTAGTACTTGCCGGTGGCATCATCGACACCGACCACCTTCACTTCGTGCCGATCAGACAGCATCGTCTTCAACGGCGCCTGTTTTTCGAACTCGCCGGTCTCCGCATTCCGCACCAGGATTTCCTGTGCGTAATCCTCGCCTACCGGGTCGATACGCGACTTCACCAGCAGCTTGCCCGAGCGCGGGTCGAACAGCTCCGGCGAAGTACGCAATCCGCCATTGAACAGCAGCTCGGCATCCCCGCTCTTCAAGTCGTAGAGGTAGTAGCTGGACATCAGGCTGGCACCACTGAGACGCCGGATGATCACATGCGTCGGGTCCTCCGGCAGCATGTCGACAAGCGACGCGGTACCCGCCAGTTTCAGACAACGCTGGGTATCCTTGCTGATCCCGAGCCGCCGCCGCTCACTGGTGAAAGCCTCCTCGAATTTTTTCTGATCCACGCCGGTGAGATAAGCCTTGGTAAGGAACGTACGGGTCGCTCCGGTCACGCTGCCCTCGCCGCACCCCCCCAACTGGCCGGTCCACTCCTGGCGCGCTGCGGCAAGAATTTTGCCCGCCTTCAGGGCATACGCGCCGATGAACTTCATGCGTTCGCCGGATGGCGTGACCACGGTCGGCCCCGAAGCCAGCGCATCGGCGTCCCAGGTGGCAAGCGCCGTTTCTCCGGCATTGCCTGGTGCGGGGATGAGTCCCACCAGGTATTTGCCATCAGGGCTCATGGTCACCGATTGCAATGCCGGCGCCCGGGCCAGGTCCTCGATGGAAATGGGATGGTGGGCCGCATGTGCCGCACCTGCCCCCAGCATCAGCATCAGCGTTGCCGCAAGGCCGACTCTCCAACTTGTTCGCTGCATGGAATATCTCCTGTGAAATCCCCAACTCGCCGCATCGATTTGCGGCGGCGAGCAACCAGATTTTCCTGAAAATGCAGTGACGGAAAAACAGAAGGCGACATCCCGTCGCCTCCTGTTTCACTGCAATTTGCGGCCCTATCAGAAGCTGTAGTGCGTACGCAGGAAGAATGTACGGCCGAACCAGTCGTACTGGGATCCCGACAGAGACACATTGCCCTTGCGGTTGCCCATACCGGAAGAAACCAGGTCCGGCTGCTTGTCGAACAGGTTGCGGATGCCGAACAGCACACCCCACTTGTCCTTGTCGTAGGCTACCGAAACGCTGTGGCGAAGCTGCCAGCCGGCCTTGAGATCACGCGTTCCTTCCTGGCCGAAGTAGTCGAAATGACGGTCGTAGTACTTGCTCCACGATGTGCTGCTGGTATAACGCCCCTGCCAGCTGTAGGTCCAGTCACCGCGCTTCAGGCTGACATGCGCCAGGCCCACGGTCTTGGGACGACCGATGTCACCCACGAAGTTGCTCGAGGCGTAGCCACTCTCTTCCGACGAGTCGAACTCCTGCAGACGGTCCTCGATGGTGTAGGTCACCTGCATGTCCGCCGACAGCTTGCCGAACGAATAATCACCGCTGTAGTTCACCTGCAGGTCGTAGCCACGCGAACGCTCCTGGTTCAGGTTGATGAACGTGGCGTAGATATCCGTAATCATGTAGGGGTTGGCAGGATCGCTCCCCGAGTTACGGTTGAACATGTCGCAGAACGTGTTCGGGTAGACAGGGCGGGAATAGCAGCTGCCCACGATTACGTCCGCATCAAGCGTGGCGATCTCACCCCGGATGTTGTAATCGAAGTAATCCACAGCCAGGTTGAAGTCGGCAAATGCCGGCGTCCACACGAAACCGAGGCTCTTGGCCTTGGAGGTTTCAGGCTTCAGGAAGCCCTTGCCGCCGCCCTTGTAGGTCTGCGCGCTGGAACCGCCTCCCGAGTAGTCATCGGGAATGCCCGCTGCCGCACAATGGGCCTTGATGTAGTCATTGGTGCTCTCGTTCCAGTTGATGCACGGGTCCACTGTCATCTGATCCAGGAACCCGGTCTGGTTGCCGAGATACAGCTCATACAGACCCGGCGCACGATACGAGGTGCCGATCGTACCGCGGATACGCCATGCGGGCGTGATCTGCCAACTCAGGCCCGTCTTCCAGACGTTGTCCCACTCCTGGACGCTGTTGTAGCGGAACACACGTCCCGACAGGTCAATGGACAACGATTCGAAGCCCGGAACCCCTTTCAGCAGCGGAATGCCCACTTCGGCAAAAGCCTCGCGGACGTTGTCCCGTCCCTTGGTGACCTGCGCCGACGTGTAGCCCCACTCGTAACCAGCGGCATTGTTGGCATCCGGCTGATCATCAATGCGGGTCTGGCGGAACTCCAGACCAAACGCCGAAGACACCCCGCCCGCGGGGAGCTGGAAGAGATCACCGGTGAATACACCGTTGAAGTCTATCTGCGTGTAGGTGGTCTTGCCACGAGTCCGCAAGCCCACGGCATTGACCAGGTCGGCCATGCGCTCACCGCTCAGGATGCCCGGGTCAAAATAGTTGATGGGCAGCTCTGTAACTTCGTTGGCAGGCTCGGCCAGGTCGGCGCTGATGCGGGTGTCGATGCCCATGTGGCCGTACGTGCCGCTGGAGTGGCTGTAGGTACCGTTGAGTTCCCAGGACCAGGTATCGGTCGAGGCGAACAAGCCCGACAGCTTGGTCGCGAAGTAACCGTAATCGACCTCGACCTCATTGTTCGAGGGGTAAGGCATGATCGGCGCGTAGATTTCGCCATCATCCGGATTCAGCACATAAGGGAAGAACTGCCGGAATCCACGGGTCTGGGTCTCACGATGGTTGTACAGGAACTGGCTGTCCCAGTTCACGGTGCCAAAGTTCAGCCCGGCACTCGCATAGAGGCTGGCATTGCGGTTTTTGTTGATGACCCATTCATCCCCGGAGAACGGGAAATTGGTGACATCCTCATAATAGGCCCCATTCGGATTGCCGTCATCATAACGCGGGGTCGGATTCGGACGCGGGTGGTAGCCTTTGAACGGGCCCACGGTGCTGCCATCGGGGGAAGGAACGTAGCGGGTCGCAAACCCATCCGCGTAACGCATGATGGTGTTGGCATACAGATTGTCGCAACCAGCCAGATCCGTGCCTTGCAGAATGGAATGATCCGCACGATCGATGCGCTGGCCGTTGGCTCCCCAGACCATGTCCTGGGGGCACTTAAGGAAATCACGATCCTTGAGTGCCATCGGGGACTGTTTCTGTACCTGGGCCGCCAACATCACGTGGCCGTTGTCGAACTCCCAGCCGGTACCGATGGAAGCCGTAGCCTGCTCCCCGCCACCGTGCTGCGGAATGCCGACAGAGGCCTTCATTTCCACACCATCGATATGCTTGCGGGTGATCAGGTTGACCACGCCGGAAATGGCGTCGGAACCATAAATGGAGGACGAACCGTCCTTCACGATCTCGATACGGCCCAGAATCACGGAGGGAACGACGTTGAGGTCGAATGCGCCGACGGCACCACGCGTGCCCGACGGCCCGGGACGCTGGCCATCCAGCAGCACCAGGGTACGCTGAGCACCCAGGCCACGCAGGTCGATCGGCTTGACACCGGTACCACCATCGACGATGTAGCCACTGAACTGGCCATTGATCTGCGTGCTGCCCGAAGCCACCGCGGTTGCCTGCAGCAGATCGGCGGTATCAAAAGCACCAGCGGCAAAATCACCCTGGACATTGATGACTTGCACGGGCGCCGTGGTCTCGTACTCCGGACGCTTCAGCAATGAACCGGTAACCGTGATGGTCTGAAGCTCCTGCGCCTCCTGATCCGTCTGGTCGGATGACTAGTCGTTTGTCTGGTCCTGCGACTGTGGTGCCGGCGCAGAAGCGGCGTGTGCATAGGCAGCGCCAGCCATGAACAGGCCGGCGAAGATGGCTGTTGCCAGAAGCTTGCGGTTCATCAAGAGAACCCTCCCAAGTGATGCTGTTATTTGATGGATCTTGCTACCAACTGCCATCACGGCGGTTGGTCTCCCCAGCGGGTTTCAGTGAACCGGAGTGTGTGATTCCTGAAGTCCCCATGGCGCTTGTTAACGCAAGATTCACACTAGCAATCGCTTAACCAAAAAGCAACCAGTCCGTCATTACCCGCAAGTACCGGTTCAGAGGCATGCCGCAGGTACCGCCGGGCGCCTGCGGGCAACGTCATTCCAGCAAGGCATCGGACGTCCTTCCGCCAGCGGTCTGCCCGAGGCCAGTCCCCTTAAGGCTGCACCTCCATCGTTGTTTCGCCCAGCGCCACCCCGTCCGCCCCGAACCGCCGTTCGATGATGCAGCCCTTGCCGTCGTGGTCGACCGCCACCAGCGTGCTGGCACGGGTGCCGTAGCGCTCGCCGCGGATGAAGGCGGCGGAAAGCTGGCGCTCCAGTTCAACGCCCACCCCCGTGTCCGGCAGCACGGCGTCGGGCCAGCGGCTGTCGTCGGCCAGGGCGTCGAAAAGGGGAGCGAAGTCGGTGTCGCCGCCGGCGGCGATCCACGCGTCCAGACGCGCGGTCAGGGCCCGGGTCTTGGGCCACGGGGCATTGAAGTCGGCATTGGAAAGGCCGTGCACGCCGCGGGAAATTTCCTGCCGCCGCGGTTCGGGATGGTTGCCCAGATACACCGCCGTGGCGGCATCGAACAGCAGCAGGTTGAAAGGCCGGTATTCGCCGGCGCGTCTTTCCAGGACACGGGTGTGCCCGGAGGCGCCGGCGGTGCCACGCAGGTAGTCGGCGACGAGATGGCCGCGCGAGGCTCCGTCGGGAGCCGCGGCGGGGTCGCGCACGTTGGTGACCACGCCGGCACGTCCGCTGTCGTCGACACCCATCCAGGTGCCGCCGGCTTCCAGGTCGCGCCCGGCCAGGATGCCGGGCGCGTCGTCCCAGCGCGCCAGCGGTGCCGCCGGCCGCGCATGCATTTCATCGCGATTGCCGAGCAACAGCAGGCGCCAGCGGGGGTGGGCATTCCAGGCGAGGGCGATCAGGCACATGCGGGCATTATGGCGGCTGCATTCCCGCGGGCAACCTGCGATGCGGCATGAGCGCGGCGGCGGCGCCGCTCGCGCGGACGTGCCGGCCGGTTCAGGCGATAATGGCCCGCATGCATCGACGTGCCCTCCGCCTCGCCCTCCGCCTGCTGCTGGTTTCCTTCGTGGCCGCCTGTCCGGTCATGCGCCCCGCCCATGCCGCCGACACACAAGACAAGCAGGCCGCCACGGAAAAAAAGCTGGCCGAGGTGAAGCAGCACCTGGAGAAACTGGCCCGCGAGCAACGCGCGGCCACCGGCAAGCGCGACAGCCTGCAGGTCCGGCTGGCCCGTCAGTCGGATCGGCTGGCGGCGGCGGCCAAGGCCCTGCGCGAAAGCGAACAGGCCCTGGCCGACAACCAGCACGCGCTGGACCGGCTGGAAGAGAAGCGTGACGAACGGGAGCGGCACCTGGACACCCAGCGCGAAGCCCTGGCCGACCTGCTGCGGGCGGCCTACCGGATCCGCCCCGGTTCGGACCTGCGCCTGCTGCTGGGCGATGCCGACATGGCGCGCCTGGCGCGGGCACTGGCGTATTCGCGTTATTTCCAGCGCGACCGCATGCAGCGCATCCACGACCTGCTCGGCCAGCTGGAGCAGCTGCGGCAGGTACGGAAGGACATCGAAGCGCAACGCGCGGAACTGGAGGCGGCCCGGGCCAGCCATCAGCAACACGCCCGGCAGCTGGATGCCGAGCGCGACCGGCAGCAAAAACTGCTGGCCGAGGTCCAGGCGGACATGGGCAGCCGGCAACAACGGATGCGGCAACTCGAACGCGACCGCAAGTCGCTGGCGCAATTGCTGGAGAAGCTGCGCGACGTGCTGAAAGACATTCCCGAGCAATTGCCCGGCGACACCCCGTTCGCCAAGTTGCGCGGCAAACTTCCGTGGCCTGTCAAAGGCCAGTCCGCGCCGCTCAACGAAGGACTGCACATCGCCGCCAGTCGCGGCACCCGGGTGCGCGCCGTGGCCCACGGCCGCATCGTCTACGCCGACTGGCTGCGCGGCTACGGCCTGCTGGTCATCGTCGATCACGGCCAGGGCTGGCTGAGCCTGTACGGCGGCAATGAGTCGGTGCTGCACCAGGTCGGCGACTGGATCGATGCCGGCGACGCCATTGCCACGGCCGGCGCCAGCGCCGGCGACGATGCCGGGGTATATTTCGGGTTGCGCCACAAGGGCAAACCGGTCGACCCGCGGCCGTGGCTGCGCCACTGAACCCCGGCACCGCCACGCGGTCAGTCCTGTCATCCGCCCGCCCCGCCATCCGGAGAGCCTGCATGCGCCACGTCATCACCACCGCCCTCGCCCTCGCCCTCGCCTTTCCGCCCGTGTTGCAGGCGCAGGAGCAGGCTCCGGCGATGCCGGCTCCGGCCACTTCCGGAGCCGAAGCGGTACCCGCGACGGCGAGCAGCAGCGCCATTCCCGACCGGCCCGACCTGGACGACATCCGCAACTTCACCCGGGTCTACGAAATCATCCGCCAGGCCTACGTGAAGAAGGTCGACAACAAGACCCTGATGGACGCCGCCATCACCGGCATGCTCAGCAAGCTGGATCCCCACAGCGCATGGCTGGACCAGGAGGGCATGCAGGCGCTCGACGAGGAAACCAACGGCAAGTACGCCGGTCTCGGCGTGGTGGTGACCAGCCGCGACAATCAGCTTGTGGTCATCGCGCCCATCGACGACACGCCGGCCGCCCGGGCCGGGCTGAAATCCGGAGACGTGATCCTCAAGGTGGACGGCGCGCCGGTCGACCCGCAGGACGTGCAGACCTCCATCGACAAGCTGCGCGGCGAGCCCGGCAGCAAGATCACCCTGACCCTGGTGCACGCCAAGGCCCGGGAGCCGGTCACCAGGACCCTGACCCGCGAGGTGATCCACATGGTCAGCGTGCGGGTGCGCGGGCTGGAGCCGGGCTACGCCTACGTCCGCATCAGCCAGTTCCAGCGCGACACCGGCCATGAGCTGAACCGGAAACTCACCGACTTCATCGACCGGCACGGCGCGCCCAAGGGCGTGGTGCTCGACCTGCGCTCCAACCCCGGCGGCCTGGTCTCGGCCGCCACCAGCGCGGCCGACACCTTCCTGGATGACGGCCTGATCGTCAGCACCCGCGGCCGCGTGAAAGGCAGCGACCTGAGTTTCCACGCCCACCCCGGCGACCTGCTCCACGGCGCGCCGATGGTGGTGCTGGTCGACCACGGCACCGCCTCGGCGGCGGAAATCCTTTCCGGCGCCCTGCACGACCACCATCGCGCCCTGGTGATGGGCCAGCGCACGTTCGGCAAGGGTGTGGTGCAGACCGTGCTGCCGGTGGACGAGAACCATGTGCTGAAGCTGACCACGGCGCGCTACTACACGCCCAGCGGCACCTCGATCCAGGCCGAAGGCATCGTGCCCGACATCGTGATTCCCGACCTGGTGGCCCGCGCCGACGACGCGCCTCCCAGCCTCATCGATTCAGAGGCGGACCTGCCCCACCACCTTGCCAACGAAAACCAGTCCGCGGCGCCCGCCACGGCCGCCAGCAGCGACGAGGCCGGCAAGCTGGCCGAGAACGACTATGCCCTGGCGCAGGCCCTGAGCGTCCTGAAGGGCATGGCGTTGTCGCGCCGGGCGGGCAAGTAGTGGAAGCAAGCGGCGCGCGGGGATTCCCGGTACACCGGCCGGTGTGCCGGCAGGCGTTGATCGCGGCCACGACCAATCCGATTCCCGGAGCACCTAGCCTGCCTCGTTTTCTCCGTTCCCGTCCTGGCGCGGACGCACCAGGACGCGCACGGCCACGATGCCCAGTTCGTAGAGCAGGCACATCGGCACCCCCAGCATGATCATGGAGGTGGCGTCGGGTGGCGTGACCACGGCGGAAATGGCGAAGGCGACGACGATCGCATAACGGCGCCACTGGCGCAGCTTGTCGGCGTCGACGATGCCCACGACCGCCAGCACCAGCACCACCACCGGCACCTCGAAGCACAGGCCGAAGGCGAAGAACATCAGCACCACGAAATTGAGGTAGTGGTTGATGTCGGTCATCATCGCCACGCCCTCCGGCGTGACGGCGGTAAGGAAACGGAAAGCCGCCGGCAGCACCAGGTAATAGGCGAACGCGCAGCCGACGTAGAACAGGATCAGGGCCGCGAACAGCAGCGGCCGTGCCAGGCGCTTCTCGCTGCGGTACAGCCCGGGGCTGACGAAGGCCCAGAGCTGGTAGACGATCATCGGCATGCTGATGAAAAGCGCGGTGTACAGCGCCAGCTTCAGCGGCGTGATGAAAGGACTGGTGACCTGGGTGGCGATCAGGTGCGCCCCGGCGGGCAGGCGCGCCACCAGTGGGGCCGCCAGTTGCGTGTACAGGTCGTTGGCGAAGGGAACCAGCGCCAGCAGCACCAGCAACACCGTGAGGGCGGACTTGAGGATGCGCGAGCGCAGCTCGATCAGGTGCGAGAACAGGCCCTGCTCTTGGTCGGTGTCTTGTTCAGTGCTTGCCATCGTGCGTGTCGCCGGGTCCGGTCACGGAAGTGGAAGCGCCGCCCTCACCGCCATCGCGCGCGGCGGCGGTGCCGGCACCCTGTGCCTGTTCGGCGGCCAGGGCTTCCGTCTGGGCACGCACCTTGGCCATTTCCTCCTTCATCCTGCGCAGGGTGTCGCTGGCCTCGCTCTGCGCCGCCTCGGCGTCGGCGGCGGCCTTGCGCGCGGCCTGCCGGATTTCCTCGATTTCCAGTTCGCGCTCGACTTCCGCGCGCACGCTGTCCCACCCGCTGCGCAGACGGCGTATCAGGGCGCCCACGGTGCGCGCCGCACCCGGGAGTTTCTCCGGCCCCAGCACCACCAGCGCGATCAACGCCAGCAGCAGCAGCTTGCCCAGGCTGAAATCGAACATGCCCGGTACCGTCAGCCGCCGTGCTTACGACCCGTTTTCATGGCGCTCCTTCTGCGCCGCGCCGGCGGCCGGCGGCGGCGTCGCGGCCGGCGGGTCCGCCTTCAGCGATTCGCCGCCTTCCTTGCCGGCGTCGGCCTCGTCGTCGTCGTCGCCGCGCAGCGCCTTCTTGAACTCGCGCACGGCATTGCCCAGGTCGGGGCCGATCTTGGTCAGCTTCTTGGTGCCGAACAGCGCCAGCACGATGATGAGCAGGATGAGCCAATGCCAAATACTGTCTAAACCCATAACCACCTCTGGCGGAGCTGGCGCATGCGGAAGCGCCGGCGTCATCCGCCTGTTAGCCTGCCTCTAGGATACCCGGTTCGGACCGCCGCCGGGGCGCCGGCAGCCGTCCTCGTTCATGGGCAGGCGCTCCGTGCCCGCGGGTTTTCCGCGTCCCGCCGGCGCCGATTGTCAGTCGGCGCTGCCGCTGTAACGTTGCAGGCGCTCGCGGAAGGTGGCGACCGGCGCGGGAATGTCCTTGACCCCACCCTCGAAGATACGTCGCGGCGTAATGCCGTGGCCGTACACGGCTTCGTTGTCGTCGTAGTCGATGGTGATGGCGGTGCCGTCCAGCGCCACGCCGGCGAACAGGCCGCGGGCCCGCGAGTACGAATAGATCTCCGCCTTCAGCTGGGCGTCGGTGGAAGCATGCGCGTCACGCCCGACCGGACCGGCGGCCACGGCCGCATTGGCACCCAGCGTGAACTTGCCGTTGACAATGCGGTCGACGCCGCGCTGGGTGCGAAACACCAGGATCACGTCCGTGGACGACACCCCGGCCTGGAAGCCGACGCTGCCGCCGGTGACGTCGACGAATACCGGCGGCGACCAGCTGCCGTCCGCGTTGCGCAACGACACCAGTCCGTTGCCGTGGCGCGCGCCGAACACGAAACCGGCCTTGACCAGATCCGGCACCACCGCCACCGCCTTGGCGTCACGCAACAGGTCCTGCGGAATGCCGCGGTCCGGCGTGCGCTGGATCTCGTCCAGCACCTGGACCGCGCGATCGGCCAGTTTCAGGCTGTTTTCACGGTCCTCGACGCTGGCCGCGGCCTGGGCCACGCCGAGCGCGCCACAGGCCAGCAGCACGCCGGCGACCATGATACGGAACAGGTTCTTGTGCATCATGCCGGTCTCCCATGGGGTGAATTGACGCTCCAGGCCGCAAAGTGTGCCACGGTCTGTCAGAATTGCCCCGTTTACCGGGTACTTCGAGATGTCGCGGACACACCATTACATCGGCCTTGGCGACAAGGTTCAGGCAAGCCTACCGCGTACAGGTGTACTGCTGGTTAACCTGGGGACGCCCGACGCCCCTACCGCGGCCGCGCTGCGTCCGTACCTGGCCGAGTTCCTGGGCGACCCGCGCGTGATCGAATACCCCCGCTGGCTGTGGTGGCCGATCCTGCACGGCGTGATCCTGCGCACCCGGCCGCGTCGCTCGGCCGAGGCCTACCGACGCATCTGGATGCCCGAAGGGTCGCCACTGCGTGTATACAGCGAGGCATTGGCCGGGGCTGTCGACACCGAGCTGCGCCAGCGTGGCCATGCCATCCGGGTCGCGCTGGCGATGCGCTACGGCCAGCCCGGCATTGTCGACACGATGGCCGCCATGCAACGCGACGGCGTGGGCCGGCTGGTGGTGCTGCCGCTGTATCCGCAGTATTCGGCCACCAGCACCGGCAGCGTGGTCGACGCCGTGGCCGATGCCCTGAAGCGCCTGCGCTGGACGCCCGAGTTGCACCTGGCCGGCGACTACCACGCCCGCCCCGCCTACCTCGACGCGCTGGCCGAAAGCGTGCGCGAGCACTGGGCCGGGAGCGGCCGCGGCGAACGCCTGCTGATGAGCTTCCACGGCATTCCGCAGCGCTACGCCCGCGCCGGCGACCCCTATGCCGAACAATGCCGCGCCACGGCGCAGGGCCTGCGCGAACGCCTGGGACTGGACGCCACCGAGGCGCCGCTGAGCTTCCAGTCGCGCGTCGGCCGCGAACCCTGGCTGGCGCCCTACACCGACCATACGGTGCGCGCCCTGGGTGCGCGCGGCATCCGCCGCATCGACGTGATCTGCCCCGGCTTCGCCGTGGACTGCCTGGAAACGCTGGAAGAAATCGCGATGCAGAACCGCGACTTCTTCCGCGAGGCCGGCGGCGAGGAGCTGACCTACATTCCGGCCCTCAACACCCGACCGGACCATGTGCGGATGCTGGCCGATCTGGTGGCGACCCCTCTCGGAGGCACCCGACCTTCCGCGTGATTCAGCCGCGACAGCCCGCATCGGCAGATACCCGGCTCCGACAGGCCCGCTCCCGCGCGACCCGCCTGGTGCCGCGGAGGGTTTAGAGGGCGTCCCCGGTCCGCCTCACGGCTTTTCCAGCCCCAGCACATCCAGCCCCTGCTCGAAGACCACGTCGACGGGGATGTCCGCGGCATCGAGGCGCGCGAGGTCGGCGGCCAGTTGCGGGCCCACGTTGCCCATGCGCCCGGTCATGGCCTTGGCGCCGGCATAGTCGCCGTTGCCCTGCAGGGTGAGGATCCTGTTCGACAGCGAACGGATGGCCTCGTGCATGCGCTCGGCGTCGACCCGGTAGCGCCCGTCGTCGCTGCGCGTGATGGCGCCGTGCTCGAGAAAGTAGTTGAAGCGCACCATGTTGGCCTTGGCATGCGCGTCCGTGGCGCCGAAACGCACCGAGCGCAGCATGCCGTCGAGGAAAGTGACGTAGTTGTCCATGAGCTTGCCGGCATCCAGCTCGCCCCAGGCCGCCAGCTTCTCGATCATGTACAGGCCGAGCACGTCGGCCTTGCCTTCCTCGAAGCTGGAGGCCTGGTCCTTCAGCGCCTTGCGCACGCTCGTGCCGCCGTCGACGGTGTGCTTGATGCCCAGCCCGTGCGCGACCTCATGGAACATGGTGTTCTGGAAGAAGGCGTCGAAAGTGAGGTGCTTCTGCTGGTCGTCGGCGACCAGTTCGCGCCCGATGGGCAGCATGATCTTGTCGAACTTGGCCTTCATGACGTTTTCCAGCTGCAGGCGGCGCGTGCCCTTCTCCAGCTGGACCTGCTCGTCATTGGGCAGGTTGATGGCGATGGTCTTGGCGCCGACGTTGGCATCGCCGCCGTAGTAGACCGCGAAGTAGGCGTTGAGGTCGGCATCGGAACCCGGCTTCTCGGCCTTGTAGGCATCCGGCACCGGCAACCCGCGCTGCAATTCGGGCAGATAGGCGGCGAAGCGCTGCAGCCGGCGGCTCCACGCCTGGTCCTTGATCAGCACGTAGGCCTCGTAGCTGGCCTTGTAGCCGTAGAGTTGGTCCTCGTAGGTCTCGATGGGGCCGATGACGATGTCGACGGGATTGCCGGTCATGGCCATCCAGGCGAAGTCGCTGCCGCGATAGTCGTCGGACAGCAAGGCGTCCGCGCGCATGCGCAGGTATGTGCGGAAGCCCTCGTTGCGGGCCAGGTCGGCCGCCTTGCGCAACAGTGCGGCGCTCTTCCCGAGATCATCCCTGTAGGCCTCGTGATAGGGCACGGTGGTCAGCGCACCCGTGGCATCGCGGCGCAGCAGCGTGTACAGGCCGGTCTTGTCCGGCAGGTCGGCGGCCTCGAACTCCTGCGCGGTCATGTCGTGCGGATAGAACTGCAGGCCGGGCGGCCGCGGACCGACGCCGGGCACGAAGGGGTGGTCGGCATTGAGCCGGTCCCAGGGGCCGTAGTTGATCTCGAACAGGCGCCGCGTGGCCGCATCGTGGATGCGCGACTCCAGCCCCGCCCTGTCCGTCACCGACTGGCGCCACCACAGCGCATCCATGCTTTGGGCGGCCTCGACCAGCAGCGCCAGCATGCGCTTCTGGTCGGCATCCAGACCCGACAGGTCGGTATCAAGCTTGACCGTGGCGTAATCGCCGAGATGCCGGTCGGCCCAGGTGCCGGCCGTGGTCGCGGCAGCCGCGGGTGCCGCGCTGGCGGCCGGCGCGGCGGTGACCGGAGGCGGCGTGCCGTCGTTGCAACCGCCCAGGGCGATGCCGGCGGCAAGCAGGGGCAGGGCGAGAAGGGGTGCGCGCATGGGCGGGCTCCTGGGACAAGTGCGTTCCATTCTAGAGCCCCGGACCGGCGGCCGCACCGCGTGCCGTGCCACGGCCCTCGTCAATCCAGCGAAAAAATCGACTCGACAGGCAAGCCGAACACGCGGCCGATGCGGAAGGCCAGCGGCAGGCTGGGATCGTACTTGCCGGTTTCGATGGCATTGATGGTCTGGCGCGACACGTCCAGCTCCTCGGCCAGCCGGGCCTGTGACCATCCACGTTCGGCGCGCAGTTCGCGCAGGCAGTTGTTCATGCCTCGCCTCTTTCGTGGACCACGTCAGCAAATACCTCTCAGGCCGTATTTGCGCCGGCACCACCATCCGGCCACGCCATAGACGCCGAACATCAACGGCAGCACATGCAGCAGCGCGCCTTTCAGCTCCAGCACGCCCATGTGCTGCAGCATGCCGCCGGCGAAGGTGATCAGGGCCACGATGCCGCAGGTGAGGTAGGTGGCCTCGATCTGGACGCGCCGTTCCAGCTCGTCACAGTGCTGGATGTAGTCCCAGAGGGCCCAGATCACCCAGCCGATCGGCAGCACCGGCAGCATGGCCAAAAGCGCGCGCGCCCAGGTCGGCAGACCGGTGTCGCGCACGAGGGTCAGCAGCGTCATCGCCAGCGCGTATCCGGCGAACGCCGGCAGG
>CAZMXV010000017.1:0-2811 GCA_964570295.1 uncultured Rhodanobacteraceae bacterium | reverse complement strand
GTCCAGCATCACGAAATGTCGCGACGGCCTGACCGCCACCACCCGCACGTCCGGCGCATTCGACAGCAAGCCGCGGTAGAAGGCAAGCTTGCCGGCTTCATCCGGGAACATCGCTGCCTGCGGACCGCCCTGCGCGTCCCGGCGGTCCTTGTCGTAGTACGGCACGACCTCCAGGATCGGCACCTTCGCTGCAGCCAGGCCCGGCCGGTAATCGGCTTCCAGATCCGCGGCCGCATAGCCGGCGACGGCCTTGAGGTCGCTTTTGACCAGATGCGGCACGGTGGCCGCGGCCAGGCCCGCATCAATCACGCCGACACGCTCCATGTAGCCCTTGGCATAGGCCTTGAACTGCGCCGGCGACATGCCTTCGATCTGTCCGCGCATGCGTTCGGCCGCGGCGCGGCGCTGCCCGGCATCCATGTCCTGCATGCCGGGAAAGACCGGCAATCCGTCCACCGCCACCACCCCGCCCAGCAATGCCGGATGCTCTCCGGCAAAACGCAGCGCCAGCGTGCCGCCGATGCTGTGGCCCACCAGCACCGGCTTGTCCAGGCGGCGCGTGGTGATCAATGCGTGCAACGAGGCGTCGGCGCGGTCCAGCAGGGTGCCGGCGGCGGGATCGGGCGGCGGCGTCGGCAACCCGTCGAAGCCGGCCAGGGTCACCGCATATACCTGGTGCGCCCCCTCCAGATGACGGATGACGCCGGCCCAGGACCATGGCCCGGACTCCAGCCCCGGCACCAGGATCACGGCCCGGCCGTGATCTCCGAACCGCTGCACCTTCAGGGTGCCGACGGTGAACGTCTCATGCGCCGGCGGCAACGGCACCAGCCCGGCATCCGCCGCCACGGCGACATCGGCGGTCCCGCCGCCTTGCGTCACCGCGATCGCGGGCGTGGCCGACGGTGCGGCATGCAACAGCGCCGAGCCGCCCGCCGGCCCGGCCACGGGCCCGGCCAGCCAGGCGCTCAGCAAACACATCAGGGGAAAGGTGCACATGGTGATGCCCTCCGCATGTCAAGTGACCTTGACACGGAAGATAAACACCGAGGCGCGACATGTCAAGCAAGCTTTACATGCCGCGCGGCCCGATGGCTTGGCGCGCGCCGGAGCAAGAAAGCCGGAAGTCGGGGTCCGGAAACCGGGTGACGGCTCCACGGGCAGGGCCATGGCCGATCCTGCCAAAAGCGCGGGGCGTTTCTCGCGACTTCCCGCAGCAGAACCGGCTCGCGACCTTCCGGGCCCTTCAGCGCGAGGAAATGTATTTCTCGCGGCGGATGTGGCGGATCGACAGCCCGGCGTCCTTGAGCGCGGCGAAGGTGGCGTCGACCATGTCGGGGTTGCCGCACAGGTAGGCGATGTCGCTCTCGGGGTCGGGTTCCAGTTCCGGCAGCACGCTCTGCACGTAGCCCAGCCGGTCGCCGGGGCGCGGATCGGGGCGCGCGCCGCGGCTGAGGCAGGGATGGAAGGTGAAGTTCTCGTGCTCGCGCGCGAAGGCTTCGAATTCCTCGCCGTACAGCAGCTCGGTTTCGTTGCGCGCGCCGTACAGCAGCACCACCTTGCAGCCGCGCTCGCGCATCAGTGTGGCCAGACGCGGACGCATGGCGCGATACGGCGTCACCCCGGTGCCGGTGGCGATGAGGAGGTAGCGGCGGTTTTCGTCGCCGTGCATCAGGCAGAAACGCCCGTAGGGGCCACTGGCCTCGATTTCCCCGCCCTGTTCGAGGCCGCCCAGGAGCCGGGTCGCGGCGCCACCCTCGACGTAGCTGACGGCGATTTCCACGCGCCGGACCTCGCCGCTGCCCTGTTCGTCCACGGTGGCCACCGAATAGCTGCGCTTGGTCGGCTTGCCGTCGTCGTAATGGAAATGCACCTGCAGGAACTGGCCCGGCGTGAAGGCCAGCGGCTTGCCATCGGCACGTTCAAACACCAGATGGCGCACGGTGGGAGCCAGCATGAAGCTGTCGACGAGTCGCAGCGGGAAGTGTTCAATCATGGAAACGGTCCGTTCTTGGAGCAGGCGGGGGTCGGGGCCGTTATGATAAGTGGCTGCCCGGGCGGTTGAAACCGCGACCGTCCGGGCACATGTTGGAGTCTTTTCCCGGCGGGTCCACCGATCCGGTCCGCGCGCGTCCGGCTGGCGCCGTCCACGTTCCCTGCCGACGGGCACCGCGGCGCCCCTGCCATGCAGGTTGCCGCCGCCGCGACGCGCTGTCCATGACCGTCATCAATTCCGGCCGGGCGCGCCTCCATGCCCTCTTCACCAGGCCACTCCATGTCTGATACTCCCGCACTCGCCATCGACAACCTGCGCAAGGTCTATGCCGGCGGCACCGAGGCACTGAAAGGCGTCTCGCTGTCCGTGCAGCCGGGCGACTTTTTCGCGCTGCTGGGCCCCAACGGGGCCGGCAAATCCACCATGATCGGCATCGTCAGCTCGCTCGTGAACGCCACCGGCGGCGACGCGCGCGTGTTCGGCACCTCGATCCACGACGACCGCATGGGCGCGATGCGCATGATCGGCCTGGTGCCGCAG
Source organism: uncultured Rhodanobacteraceae bacterium (assembly GCA_964570295.1). Taxonomy (GTDB): domain Bacteria; phylum Pseudomonadota; class Gammaproteobacteria; order Xanthomonadales; family Rhodanobacteraceae; genus Oleiagrimonas. The sequence goes on along the minus strand of CAZMXV010000017.1, from coordinate 275 downwards.
GAGATCAATTTCAACCAGTTCGAAAAGCCGTTCGACATCTGCGTCAACGTGGCCGGCTTCTACGGCATTCCACGCCCGGAGGCGGCCCGGCGTGCGGAAAAGTACCTGCGCGAACTGCGCCTGTGGGACAAGGCCTTCGACCAGGCACGCATGCTGTCGGGCGGCATGAAGCGACGCCTGATGATCGCGCGCGCCATGATGAACGAACCGAAGCTGCTGATCCTGGACGAACCCACCGCCGGCGTGGACATCGAGATCCGCCGCTCGATGTGGCA
>CAZMXV010000016.1:0-25921 GCA_964570295.1 uncultured Rhodanobacteraceae bacterium | reverse complement strand
CGACGTCTTCTAAAGTTCGCCGGCGGCAGGCCGATGTAGGAAATAGCGCGGTTCGAGGCGGCTTTTCCGCCCATGGTCCGGGGAGCGTGACGAGGACAATGTCATGGTCGATCGCGCCCGGCCAGGACGGCACCGGCATGCGGTCCGCGATCGTTTTTCTGCAGGGTGGTTTGTCATGGCATCAATTTCAGCACTTGGCGTGGGTTCCGGCCTCGATCTCAACGGTCTGCTCGACCAGCTCAAGGCGGGCGAGAACCAGAAGCTGGTTCCCCTTGCCAACCGCAAGAAGAGCTACCAGGCCAGGATTTCCGCCTTTGGCACGTTGCAGAGCGCGCTGGACGGCTTCCGCACGGCCGCCGCCAAGCTGGGTGAAAAGGACGCCTTCCAGGCCGTGAAAAGCACGGTGTCGGGCGACGCCCTGGCGGCCACCACCACCAGCCGCACGCCGCCGGGCGACTACGTCATCCATGTCGGGCAGCTTGCCAGGAACTCCAGCGTGGCCACGACGGGCGTGGCCGACGACGAGGTGCACCTGGGCGGTGGCTCGATCGATTTCACGTTGGCCAACGGTGAAAGCCTGACCGTCGAGATCCCGGCCGGCGCCAGCCGCATCACCGATATCCGCGATGCCATCAACGAGCGCAACGGCGGCGTCCGGGCTTCGGTGGTCAACGACGGCAGTGGCCAGCCTTACCGACTGGTCCTGGGGGCCAGCGAGCCGGGCACGGAAGCGGCGGTGGCGGAGATCCATTTCAATGGCGATCTGGGTGGTGCCCTGCAGTTGGACGAGGTCACGCGACAGGAGGCGCGCGACGCGGAGCTGACGATCAACGGCATTGCCGTGCGCAGTGCCGGCAATCGCGTCGAGGGGGCCATCCAGGGAGCCACGCTGAACCTGACCGAGACGGGCGACGCCACCCTGCAGGTGACGCGCGACGACGAGGCGGTGAAGGATGCCGTCACGAGCCTGGTGGAAAAATACAACAAGCTGGTCGACACCTTCGGTGACCTGACCCGTTACGACCAGGAGAGCGGGGTGACGGGCGTGCTGCTGGGCAACGGCACCGTTCGCCAGGTGCAGTCCGGCCTGCGTTCGGCCATGGGCATGGGTATTGCCGGCAACGGCGATTTCCATGCATTGCGCGACATCGGACTGGAACTGAAGCTGGATGGCACGATCGAGATCGACGACAAGAAACTCGCCAAGGCCGTCACCGAAGGCCTGGATGACCTGAAACAGTTTTTCGTCGGCACGACCGGCAACAAGGGGTTTGCCGGCGAGCTGGATGACCTGCTTGGCAGCATGACCGACGACGCGGGCCTGATCGAGGACGCCACCGATGGCCTCAAGGAAAGCATCAAGCAACTGGATGAGCAGTACGCACGTACCCAGGCGCGCATCGAGGACACCATGGCGCGTTACCGCCGCCAGTTCAGCCAGCTCGACAGCCTGATCGCCCAGATGAATTCAACCAGCAGCTATCTTGCGCAGCAGTTCGACGCCTTGAGCCAGATCGGCGGCGGCAACTGACGGCGGCAGGGCGGGAGCACGGACATGGGAAACAGAATGGGTGCGGCAGCCTATGCGCGCATCGGCGTGGAAAGCGACGTGATGGCGGCCAGTCCCCATCGCCTGATCAGCCTGTTGTTCGAGGGCGCGATCGTGGCGATTCGCGCCGCGCGCAGGCACATGGAGAACGGCCAGCCGGAAAAGAAGGGCGAGGCCGTGTCGCGCGCCCTCGACATCGTCAACAACGGTTTGCTGGCGGCACTGGACATGGAACGGGGAGGCGAGCTGTCGCAACGGCTGGCCGCGTTGTACGACTATGTCGCACGCAGGCTGCTGCAGGCCAACCTGCACAACGATGCGGCCGCACTCGACGAGGCGGCGGGGATTCTCGGCGACATCGGTTCGGCCTGGCGTGACATTCACCCTGGAAAGGGGCGGGGCAGAGATGAAAAAGGGGCGGGGTAAGGTAATGACGAACGGTGGCGAGGTGATTGGCGCCTACCGCCAGCTCGAGGCTCGCACCTCGCGCATGGCGGCACTGGCCCTGCAGCAGGACTGGGACAGCCTGGCAGGCCAGGAGGAGGACTATGTCATGGCGATAGCCGAACTGGCCGAGCTGGAGGCCCGGGTGGAGCTGGACGAACCGCAGCGCCGGGAAAAGCGCCGCATGCTGGAGCGCATCCTCGCGCACAACCAGGAAACCCGCCGCTGCCTGATGCGGCGGCGCGACGAGCTGGCCGGCCTGATGGCGGCCGCGCGCTGCGAGCGTGACCTGGACCGCTCCTACGGAGCGCATGCGGGCATGCATGGCCATGTGCTCCGGAGTGCCCGCAAGAGAGACTCGTGAGCGGCATCACGCCGATTCTCGATACGTTGCTGCACCAGGTATTGGGACGGCGGGAAGGCGTGGTCGAGCGGGCCTTGCCCGAGCAGCCGGTGGCTCCGCCCCGGGCCGGGCGCGAGGCGTCACGTTTGCACAGCGATTCGCGCCTGGATCCGCGCCCTCTGCCGACACGGGGCACGGGACTGGCCGTCGACAGAAAGGGCGGCAACGGTCCCGTGGCGGATACCCGCGCCGGCATGGCCCGCACCCCGGCCAGGGCGATCGCGCCGCCGCTGCGCTTCAGTACGGCGGCGCGCACCATCGCCGACGTACTGGCACGGTTTCCCGCGCCCCCTTCGGCGGTGAAGGCCGGCAAGCCGCTGCTCGGAGTTTCCGAGCATGTCCGGGCGCCTTTGCTGGCCGCGCGTCTGCGTGCCGGCATCGAGGGCAGCGGGCTGTTCTACGAATCCCATCTGCGACGCTGGCGAAGCGGCATGTTTCCGCTGCGGCAGCTGTTGCGGGAACCGCAGATGCGCGGGGTGCGGAGTGACGGTGTACCGCCCGCTCGCGGCGCGGCAAGGCAGGGCAGCGCCGCGGGTTCTCCGGCTGCGGCAATGCCGGGTCGGGCGCCGACGACGGTTGCCGGAGAGGTCGCGGCGTCACCGGCAACCGTCAGCTATGGTGCCGATGGCAAGCCGGTCAACGCGCTCCCGGGGGCGAAAGTGCCGGGTGGGCCGTCCGCGGTTCCCGCCGGGGAGACGCCCGCCGTTGCCGCGGACGGGGCCGTGGTGCGTCCGGGGCTCGAATCCGTCGTGCGTCACCAGTTGGAAATGCTGGCCATGCCCGTATTGCGCTGGGAAGGAGAGCCGTGGAGCGGCGTGCTCATGGCGTTGATGCTGCAGCCGCCGCCTGCCCGCGCCAACGAGGGCGACGCGGATGCCCGCCGCGGGCGTGCGCAAGAAGAGGATGCCACGTGGCACTCCCGTTTGCGGCTGGACCTGCATCACCTGGGCGAATTGACGGTGGACCTGCAGTTGGGCGCGCAGCGCGTGGCCCTGGCCGTGGCGGCGCCGCCGCATGCCGTGGAGGCCCTTGAAGCGGATGGCGATGAATTGCGTGGGCAACTGGCCGCGCTGGGATTCCGCGACGTGACCGTGGCCGTGCGGGCGCGCACGGAGGATGACAGGCATGACGGATGAAGATCGGCGCCGCGCGCTGGCGCTGGCGCGGCAGGGCGCGGGAGAGGGTGCCAGCGTGGTGGCGAAGGGCTATGGGGACCTGGCCGAACAGATCATCGCCGAGGCCAGGCGTCACGGCGTGTACGTCCACCAGGCCCCGGAACTGGTGAGGTTGCTGATGGGGCTGGATTTCGATGCGCGCATTCCGGCGCGCTTCTACGACGTGGTGGCCGAGGTGCTGGTGTGGGCCGACAAGGCGAACCGGCGGGCGGATGCTTCCGGCGGATGACCCTGTGCGGCTTCGGCCGGGTCAGGTATTGACGTGCAGGGTCACCCGTTTCCTGACTTATATCAAATCACCATTTGCGGACGGAGCAGGTGCCTCCGCGATCCCCGCCGGGAGCATCCATTTTCAGGGCGGCGCTTGCCTGCGGACAGACGGGTGGAGAGAGAGGGCCGGGGCCGCCTGGGGAGCCGGTTGTGGCGGGACGGGCAGGGCTCGGCTGCGAGGCATCGAAGACGCGTGCCGCGGGCAGGCACAACGCCGCCTCCGGGAAACTGGCATCGCTTTTGCATGAATGACAGGTAACCGGATCCATCCGGCATCGACGATCCGTCGCGGGCGCGATGCCGCCCGGGATCCGCAACCGGAACATGATTCTGGCCAGGGAGAGGCTGCTCCTTCGCCATGCCGTCGCGGGTGGCGTGTCCGCGAAGCGCCCTGATCAGTCCGGGGCATGAAGTTGTTGGAAGTACGTGAAGATGAAACAGCTGCTCAATGAAATCCAGGACATCAACCTTTCCTACCTTCTGCTGGCACAACGCCTGTTGAAGGAGGACTACGCCACGGCCCGGTTCCGGCTGAAGCTGGATGACGAGATGGCCAGCGCCATTGTGTCGCTTTCGACCAGGGAACTCGGCCAACTGGCTCGCACAAACCAGTTCCTGTATCGACTTTGTTTCGAAGATGCGACGCAGTTGACGAAAATCCTGGACAAGAAGCGCGACCCGTCGCTGCTTCCGATCCATGCGTCGTTGCTGATGTCCGGCGCCGCGGGCACGGCGTAACCTGCCATTTCAGGGGGCCTGATCATGACGGAAAAAAGTCTGCTCGCGGAGATGCGGCAGGTGCAGCTGGCCATCGAGCTGATCGAGCTGGGTGCCAGGCTGCAGGTTCTGGAAACCGAAACCGCCCTCAGTCGCGGTCGACTGCTCCGCCTTTACAAGGAAGTGCGCGGCAAGTCGCCGCCCAAGGGCATGCTGCCCTTTTCCACCGACTGGTTCATCACCTGGCTGCCGAATATCCACGCATCCCTTTTTTACGGTGTCTACCATCAACTGGTCGAAGCCGGCGGCATCGACCGCATGGATGCCTTCGTGAAGGCGTATCGCCTGTACCTGGAGCAGGTGATGTGCGACGGCGGGGAACCGGTGCTTGGCCTCACGCGCGCATGGACACTGGTACGCTTTTTCGAGAACGGCCTGTTCGAGCAGGCCGAATGCACCAGTTGCCATGGCCACTTCGTGATGCATGCCCACACCCCGGCCCAGGATTTCGTGTGCGGCATCTGCCGTCCGCCCTCGCGGGCCGGCAAGACGCGCAAGCGGCGTGCGCAGCCGTTGCCCCGGCGGGACAACACCCAGCTGAAGCGCCGCCAGGCCACGACCCAGCGCAACGGGCAGGGCCAGCAGGCCGGCAAAGCCTGAGCGGCTGCGGCGTGGCGCCGTGTCGCCGCGCCGCAGCCGGTTCACCACGTCGTCTTTTCCGGGAAGGATTGCGGCTTTCCGGGGTGCGGCGGCGCATGCCTGGCGCGGACGGTCCTGGGGTACATGCCTTTCGAGGCTCCCGCCGGCGTGCTTTTGCCGGGCGGCGGCATGGCGGGCCGCGAATTTCCCATGTTTGCACGCTGCGCGCCGTCATGCCGGCTCCGGTCCGCGTGGCTCAAGTTTTCCCGCAAGCCGCCGATAGCACTTACAGGCATTTCCCGCAGTACAAGGGTGCGCATCGTGCTCACATTCTTTGGTCTGGCCATTGTCGTTTTGTCCGTGTTCGGTGGCTTCGCCATGTCTGGAGGCGCGTTGGGTCCGCTGTATCAGCCGGAGGAGATCCTGATGATCATCGGGGCCGCGGCGGGGGCCTTCATCGCGGCCAACAACGGCAAGGCGATCCAGGCCACGCTGAAGGCGGCATCGCGCCTCAAGTACACCAAGGGCTACAACAAGGACCTGTACATGGAGCTGATGTCGCTGCAGTACAGGCTGCTTACCAAGATGCGTCGCGAAGGCATGCTGGGTATCGAGCGCGACATCGAGAATCCGGCCGAAAGCCCGATGTTCAGCGAATACCCGCGCATATTGCGCGACCCGATGATCATGGGTTTCCTCACCGATTACCTGCGTCTGATGGTGAGCGGCAACGTCGATCCGCTGGAGCTGGACGAGCTGATGACCCACGAGATCGAGGCGATGGAGCACGACGCGCGGATTCCCGCCGATGCCCTGGCCAAGGTGGGTGACGCGCTGCCGGCGTTCGGCATCGTGGCGGCGGTGATGGGCGTGGTGAAGGCGCTCAGCACCGCCGATTCGGGCGCCGCCGAAATGGGCGCGATGATCGCGCACGCGCTGGTGGGAACGTTCACCGGCATCCTGCTGGCCTACGGGGTGGTCAACCCGATTTCCAGCCGTATCGACCGGCAGGTTCGCGAGGCGGTGCGCATGTTGCAGTGCATCCGCGTCACCCTGCTGGCCACATTGAACGGATACGCACCGCCGCTGGCACTGGAATTCGGCCGCAAGGCCCTGAACTCCAGCGAACGCCCCAGCTTTGAAGAGTTGGAGAACCATGTGCGCCCGGCACGTCCGGCGGAAAGCTGAGCGCCATGAAGGAGGAACGTCCACGCATCATCATCCGGCGCCGGCGGGCCGCACCCGAGAACCATTACGGAGGCGCCTGGAAGATCGCGCTGGCGGATTTCATGACGGCACTGATGGCGCTGTTTCTGGTGTTGTGGGTGATCTCCACCGCCACACCGGAACAGCTGCGGGGGCTGGCCGACTACTTCAGCACGCCATTGGCCCAGGCGGTGGCAGGCGGCCCCCGCAACACCGCCAGCGACAGCGCGATCCCCGGGGGCGGACCGGACCCGACCTACAACGAGGGCGAGCGGGCCAACATGCACCTGCGGCCCCAGCCGCGCCCCAGCGAGACGAGGCGTCGGCTGCGGCATCTGCGCAAGAGCATCGACATGGCCGTGCAGTCGGACAGCCATCTGCGCGAGCTGCGCGACCAGATGCTGTTCCAGATGACCGACCAGGGGCTGCGTGTCCAGCTCACCGACAGTGAGCGGCGGCCCATGTTCGAGCTGGGCAGCGACAGGCTGGAACCCTACATGCGCGACCTGCTCGGCGCCATCGCGCCCCTGCTCAACGAGCAGCCCAACGAGATCATCATCAACGGTTATACCGACAGCCGCCAGTACCACGGCGGCGATATCGGCTACGGCAACTGGGAACTGTCCAGCGCGCGCGCCAATGCCTCGCGACGTGAGCTGGTCGCCAGCGGGCTGGACAGCGACAAGCTGCTGGTCGTGAGCGGCATGGCCGATCGCGTGCCGCTGCCGGGCACGAAGCCCAGCGATGCGGTGAACCGGCGTATCGAGATCCTGATCCTCACGCCGCTGGCTGCCGGGCAAATCAGGAACGAATCGTCGTTGCGCAGTCCGGTGGCGCTGGACTGAGCGGGCGCGGACCCGGCAGCGGCCGGCAGAGATACAGGAGAAGCAGGTGGACGTCACCGAGTTTTACGACACGTTTTTCGAAGAGGCCGGGGAACTGCTCAACGACATGGAGGCCCAGCTGCTGGACCTCGATCCCGGGCAGCCGGATCCGGAGCGGATGAATGCCATCTTCCGCGCCGCGCATTCGATCAAGGGCGGAGCCGGCACGTTCGGCTTCGCCGCGCTGCAGCACACCACGCACATCCTGGAAAACCTGCTCGATTTCGCGCGGCGTGGTGAATTGACGCTGCGCCGCGAGCACGTCGACCTTTTCCTGGAAACCAAGGACGTGCTGCACGAGCAGTTGGAGGCCTACCGGCAGGGCGGGGAGCCGGACGAGGCCGACCGCGAACGCATCTGCACGGCATTGCAGCGCGTGACGCGCGAGGAAATCGGCGCCCACGCCAACGTGGATGCGGCGCCGGCTTCGTCCGGTCCGCCGCCCGCCGCCGCGGCGGCCGCCGGACCGGCGTCCGGGTTGCGGCATTACCGGGTCGGGCTTGTGGGCGTCGCCGAAAAGGACCGCGAACTGCTGATCGAGGAATTGGGCCACCTCGGCAAGGTGGTGTCGCGCCATGACGAAGGGCAGCGTCATGAAGTGATGCTGGCCTCCACGGAAAGCGCCGAGGACATCGAGGCGGTGATGTGTTTCATCGTCGAGCCGGAGCAGTTGACGATCGAGGCGGTGGCCATGGCGCCGCAGGCACCCGCCCAGGTGCCGGATACGCCACCCGCGGCCGGAACCGGCCCGTCCTCCGGCAACGGCGCAAAGGCACGGGGCGGTGCCGCCGGCAAGCCACGCGGGCACGGGGAAACTTCCTCCATCCGCGTGCCTGTCAACAAGGTGGACCACATCATCAACCTGGTCGGTGAACTGATCATCACCCAGTCCATGCTCGGCCAGGTGGCGGACGACATGGGTTCTGCCGCCCGCGGCAGCCTGCAGACCGGCATGGGCCTGCTGCAGCGCAATGCACGCGACCTGCAGGAAGCGGTGATGTCGGTGCGCATGGTGCCCATGGACTACGTGTTCAGCCGCTTTCCCCGCCTGGTGCGCGACCTGGCCGGCAAGCTGGACAAGAGCGTGGAACTGGTCACGGAGGGGCGTTCCACCGAGCTGGACAAGAGCCTGACCGAACGCATCATCGATCCGCTGACCCATCTGGTGCGCAACAGCCTGGACCACGGCATCGAACACCCGGCGGACCGGGCGGCCTCGGGCAAGTCGCGCACCGGCGTGCTGACGCTGTCGGCCGAGCATCAGGGCGGCAACATCGTCATCGAGGTCCGCGACGACGGCGCGGGGCTGGATCGCGGGAAGATCCTGGGCAAGGCACGCGAACGCGGGCTGCCGGTGTCGGATGCCATGAGCGACTCGGAAGTCTGGCAGTTGATCTTCGCGCCGGGCTTCTCCACTGCCGCCCAGGTAAGCGACGTGTCCGGCCGCGGCGTGGGCATGGACGTGGTCAAGCGCAACATCGAGTCCATGGGCGGACACGTGGAGGTGCTGTCGCAGCCCGGCGAGGGCACCACCACCCGCATCGTGCTGCCGCTGACGCTGGCCATCCTCGACGGCATGTCGGTGCGGGTCGGGCGGGAAACCTACATCCTGCCGGTGAGCGCGGTGGTGGAATCGCTGCAGCCGCGGTCGCAGGACATCTTCCCCATGGCCGGCGACGACCTGCTGCTGAAGGTGCGCGAGGACTACCTGCCCCTGGTGGCCGTGCACGAGGTCATGGACGTGGCGGAAGCCGAGCATGACCCGGTGCGGGCCATCGCCGTGATCGTGCAGGCACGCGGACGTCGCTACGCGCTGCTGGTGGACGACCTGCTGGGCCAGCAGCAGGTGGTGGTGAAGAGCCTGGAGGCCAATTACCGCAAGGTGCCCGGCGTTTCCGCCGCCACCATCATGGGGGACGGCAGCGTGGCGCTGATCCTGGATGTCAACGGGTTGCACCGTCTCGGCCAGGCCGGGAAGGGAGACACCGCTTCCGGACGGCCCGCCGCCCATCCAGCAATCCAAGAGGAAACCGAGCTGTCATGAAATCCCAACGCACGACCGAGGCCGATGCCGACGACAGGCAGTACCTGGTGTTCTCACTGGGCAAGGAGGAGTACGCGATCGACATCCTCAAGGTCCAGGAGATACGCGGTTACGACCAGGTCACCCGCATCGCCAATGTTCCGGACTTCATCAAGGGAGTGTCGAACCTGCGCGGCATCATCGTGCCGATCGTCGACCTGCGCATCAAGTTCCGGCTCGAGGACATCCGCTACGACGAGCACACCGTGGTGATCGTGGTCGACATCGGCGAGCGTGTGATCGGCATCGTGGTGGACCGCGTGTCCGACGTGATGACCCTGACCCCGGAACAGTCGAGGCCCGCCCCCGAATTCGGCGTCCGGGTACCCCTGGACTACATTCATGGGCTGGGCAACCTTGATGACCGCATGCTGATCCTGATGGACATCGAGAAGCTGCTCAACAGCCGGGAGATGGCGCTGGTCGAAGAAGCGGCGGCCGAAGAGGATGCCGGCGTGGCCGCGTCGACCGGAAACTGAAGGGGGGACGGTTCTTGTCGCAGCTGCCGCCATTTGCCGTTCCCGGCGTCGGGAAGCGTCCCATGGAACGCGACCTCGAGTTCGAGGACCGCGATTTCCAGCGTATCCGCGAATTGATCTACCGGCGCGCCGGCATCGTCCTGGCACAGCACAAGCGCGACATGGTCTACAGCCGTGTCGGCCGACGTGTGCGCCACCACCACATGCGGCGTTTCCGCGATTACCTGACCCATCTGGAAAGCCATCCCGGGGCGACCGAATGGGAGGAATTCACCAACTCGCTGACCACCAACCTCACCGCGTTCTTTCGTGAGCCCCACCACTTTCCCTTGCTGGTGCAGCACGCGGCGGCACGCCGTGGCCCGGTGCGGGTATGGAGCGCGGCGGCCTCGACCGGGCAGGAGCCCTATTCGGTCGCCATGGCCCTGGTGGAGGCGCTGGGTGAGCAGGCGGCCATCGAAGTGGTGGGCACGGATGTCGATACACATGCCCTGGAGGTGGCCAGGAACGCGATCTATCCCATGAAGCAGATCGAGTCGCTGGACGAAACCCGGCGCAAGCGGTTTTTCCACAAGGGCAGCGGCAGCCGGAACGGGCTGGTGCGCCTCCGGCCCGAGCTGGTGGCGCGGGTCGGCTTCCGGCCGTTGAATCTGGTGGCGGACAAATGGGACGTGGACGGCCGCTTCGACGCCATCTTCTGCCGCAACGTGATGATCTATTTCGATGCGCCCACCCAGCTTCGCATCCTGGAGCGCTTCGCGCGCTTCCTGAAGCCGGACGGTTTGCTGTTTGCCGGCCATTCGGAAAGTTTCACCCACATGACCCACCGCTACCGCCTGCGCGGCCAGACCGTCTACACCCTGACGCCGGACAGTTGAGGGTACGCGCCCTTTCCCGGCCGCCGGCGCCCTTTCCCCCTCCCCGCCATCACGGATTCCCCAGTGAACATCGACCGTTTCAAGCACCATCACGTCCAGATCCTGGACGGCATCGACCGGCTGCGCGCGTTGTCGCGCCAGGGCATCGCCGCGCGTGCCGTCGACATTGCCGCCGAACTGAAGGGCCTGTCCCGGCTGGTCATCCAGCACCTGGCGGTGGAGGACCGCATCCTGTATCCCTCGCTGGAACAGGGTGACGACCCGCGCATGGCCCGCATGGGACGGGCCTACCGCGAGGACATGAAAGGTATTGCCGCCGGCTTCATCGGTTTTTCGCGGCGCTGGTCGGATGCCCTCGCCGTGCGGCGCAACCCGGAGGCATTCCGGACGGAAGCCAACGAGGTGCTGCAGCGCGTGCACGCGCGCATGGTGCGCGAAAACCGCGAGTTCTATCCGGCCATCGAGGCCATGTAGGCGTTTCCGTCCGGCGTGCCGGTCCGCACGTCGGCCAGGCTAAAGAAAATCCGCCAGGTGCCGATAGTTTCCGTACGGAAGTTGCTTGGTACGTTGCCTTGCTGCAGGGGTGAGGAGCCTTGGCTACACGAAAAATCAAGGTGCTGTGTGTCGACGACTCGGCGCTGATCCGCGGCCTGATGACCCGGATCATCAACGGACATGACGACATGGAAGTGGTGGCCGTCGCGCCGGACCCGCTGGTGGCACGCGATCTGATCAAGAAATTCTCGCCGGACGTGCTCACCCTGGATGTGGAAATGCCGCGCATGGACGGCCTGGATTTTCTCGAGCGGCTGATGCGCTTGCGCCCGATGCCGGTGCTGATGGTGTCCTCGCTGACCCGCGAGGGGTCCGAAGTGACCCTGCGTGCGCTGGAGCTCGGCGCGGTCGATTTCGTGGCCAAACCGCAGTTGGGCATCCGCGAAGGCATGCTGGAATATGCCGAGCTCATTGCCGAGAAGGTCCGCACGGCGGCGCGTTCGCGTCCGCGCCAGCGACACGAGGCGGCACGCCCCGTCGCGTTGCGCGAGCCGCTGGTTTCCAGTGAAAAACTGGTGATCCTGGGAGCGTCGACGGGCGGCCCCCAGGCCATTCGGCGGGTTCTGGAACCGTTGCCGGCGAACTGTCCGGCGATCCTGATCGCGCAGCACATGCCGGCGGGGTTCACAAAATCCTTCGCTGTGCGCCTGGATCGCCTGTGCCGCCTCGGCGTCAAGGAAGCGGAGGATGGCGAGCGCATTCTGCCCGGCCATGCCTATGTCGCGCCCGGCGACCGGCACCTGATGCTGGCGCGCAGTGGCGCCAACTATGTGGTCAGGCTGGACGAAGGCGCGCCGGTCAACCGTCATCGCCCGTCGGTGGACGTGCTTTTCCGGTCGGCAGCGGAACGGGCGGGACGCAATGCCATCGGCGTCCTGCTGACGGGCATGGGCAAGGATGGCGCCGCGGGCCTGCTGGCCATGCGCGAGGCGGGCGCCGCCACGCTGGCCCAGGATCGCGACACGTCGCTGGTGTTCGGCATGCCCCGGGAGGCCATCGCCCTGGGAGGGGCCAGCGAGGTGGTGGCCCTGGACGACGTGGCGCCAAGATTGATGGCGCTGGCCGCCGCGTCCGGGCGAGCCCAGCGGGTCTGACGTCGTCGCCACCTCGAAATCATCCACGCATACCGGAAAGAGACATCTTCATGACATTCCTGCGCAACCTTCGCATCAACACGGTCGTGGCGGCGGCACTCGCGGCCAGCGCCCTGATGCTGTGCGCCGTTGTCGGCCTGCGCGCCGTGACGGACCGGTCGGCGGCCCGGTCGTTTGATCTCATCGCCCGCATCAACGTCCAGCAGCTCAATACCATCAGCCATGCCGGCGACCTGCTGAACCAGGCACGCCTGGGCATGAACTCGATGTCCTATTACCTGGATGTCCACCCCGAGCTGGCCAGCGATGAACTGGTCGACGATTTCACCGGCAAGCTGGCGCAGGCGCAGGTGCTTTTCGAGACTTTCCGCCGGATGCCGAAAACGACACGGGGCAAGGCGCTGGCGCACAAGTTGAGCGAAAGCTTCGCCACGGTGATGGAGCTGGCCGGTCAGCAGAGCGATGCCCTGCGACGGCGTGATTCGGTGACTTTCAACGCGCTGCGTACCGACATCGTTGCCGCGGACATCGCCGCCAGCAAGGTGTACGAGACGTTCGTGGATTACGCCAACGGACGTGGCCAGCAGATGATTGCCGACTACCGGCGCGAAGCGGGTGCTTCCACGCTCGTCGGCGTGGTGGCCGCGGTGGCCACCCTGTTCCTGCTGGGCCTGGTCTACCTGGTCATGCGGCAACTGGTGGTCCGGCCGCTGGGCGAGGCCGCCGCGGAACTGGGCCACATCGCCGCGGCCGATCTTTCGCGTGAAATCCCTCTTCGCGGGCGCAACGAGATCGGTCGCCTGTTCATGGCCATGCGCGAGATGCAGGCCGGCATCGGCAAACTGGTTCGTGAAGGTCGCGAAGGCGGCGCCGCCATTCATGTCGGCGCGACCGAAATCGCGCGCGGCAACAGTGACCTTTCCAGCCGCACCGAACAGCAGGCGGCTTCGCTGCAGGAAACCGCCACCAGCATGGAAGAGCTCACTGCCACGGTGAAGCAGAACGCGGACAATGCGCGCCAGGCCAGCAGCCTGGCCAACCAGGCCTCGGGTACGGCCGGCCGTGGCGGCGAGGTGATGGAACAGGTCACCGCCACCATGCACGGCATTTCCGAAAGCTCCGGAAAAGTGGCGGAAATCATCGGCATGATCGATGCCATCGCCTTCCAGACCAACATTCTGGCCCTCAACGCCTCCGTGGAGGCCGCGCGGGCCGGCGAGCAGGGGCGGGGCTTTGCCGTGGTGGCGGCCGAGGTCCGCAGCCTGGCCGGTCGCAGTGCCGAGGCGGCCCGCCAGATCAAGCAGCTGATCGACGACTCCACCCGCCAGGTCCGGGAGGGATCCGCGCAGGTGGAGCAGGCCGGCACAACCATGCGCGAAGTGGTGGCGGCGGTGAAGCACGTGACTGACATCATGGACGAGATTTCCGCGGCTTCCCAGGAACAGAGTGCCGGCATCGAGCAGGTCAGCCAGGCGGTCAGCCAAATGGACGAGGTGACCCAGCAGAACGCCGCACTGGTGGAACAGATCTCCGCCGCGGCGGCATCGCTGGAAGAACAGGCCGAACGCCTGGAGGCGTCCGTTGCCGTGTTCCGGCTGCCCGCGGACCGCTTTCGCGACATGCAAACGGAGGCTGCCGGAAACCCCGTGGCCACGGACCCCGTGGCGGTTTCCGCCCCGGCCGCTGTCGATACTGGACGGGAGCTTGCCGGGGACGCGCCGCGGCGTGCGGCGGCGGTGACCGTCGAAGACGAGTGGGAAGAATTCTGAGCCTGAAACCAACGCCGCCCCGGGCGGCCTGAACCAATGAACGGGATTGACCGATGACTGACAAGAACATGAGCATCCTCGTCGTGGATGACTTTCCCACCATGCGACGTATCGTGCGCAGCCTGCTCAAGGAGCTGGGCTTCACCAACGTGGACGAGGCGGAAGACGGCCAGGACGCCCTCGGCAAATTGAGGGGTGGCCAGTTCGAATTCGTGATTTCCGACTGGAACATGCCCAATCTCGACGGGCTGGACATGCTCAAGCAGATCCGGGCCGACGATGCCCTCAAGGCGACGCCGGTCCTCATGATCACCGCCGAGGCCAAGAAGGAAAACATCATCGCGGCGGCCCAGGCGGGCGCCAACGGCTACATCGTCAAGCCGTTCACGGCGGTGACCCTGGAAGAAAAACTCAACAAGATCCTGGAGAAGCTCGGCAAATAGCCATGGCGCTTCCGTTCCTCGAAGGAGAATCGATATGAATGCTGATGCTCGGCAGGTGGCGCCCCTGGGCGGCGCGGACAATGACACGCTGGTGCGGCGGATCGGCCAGCTCACGCGCATGCTGCGGCAAAGCATGCGCGAGCTCGGGTTGAACAAGGAAATCGAGAAGGCGGCGCAGTGCATCCCGGATGCCCGCGACCGTCTCAACTACGTGGCCCGGATGACCGAACAGGCGGCCGAGCGATCCTTGAACGCCATTGATCGCGCGCAACCCCTGCAGGAGCAGCTGGGGCAGGAGGCCGCCGACCTGGAGGGCCGGTGGGCGGCATGGGACGGCGCCGGCGGCCGGTTGGCGGATGCCGCCGAACTGGTGGATGCTTCCCGTGCCTTTCTCGGTGCCGTGGCGCCGGTCACCCAGCAGACCAACAAGGAACTGCTGGAAATCATGATGGCGCAGGATTTCCAGGATCTCACCGGACAGGTCATCAAGAAGATGATGGACGTGATCCACGAGGTCGAGAAGCAGTTGTTGCAGGTGCTGCTCGACAGCGTTCCGGAAGGCCCCGAACGCGACGAGATGAAACAGCGGCTGCAGAACCACGGCTATGCGGAGATGGAGGAGGGCGAAGGCGTGCTCACCAACGGGCCGCAGGTGCGTGGCGATGCCGAGGGGGTGGTCAGCAGCCAGGACCAGGTGGACGACCTCCTGGACGAACTCGGCTTCTGAACCCGGGGCAGGACGGGCCATCGGTCGAATAGCCGGTGCAATGCCCTCCTTATTCCTGGTTCGGACCGGGCGGGCGCGGTCGACAATGATGGCTGGAAAAGGCCGTTTTCGACCTCGCGCCCGCCATGTCCGACAACAACGACGAACAGGAAAAGACCGAACCGGCCACCCATCGGCGGCTGGAGAAGGCCCGTGAAGAAGGGCAGGTGGCCCGTTCCCGCGAACTGACCACCTTCATGCTGCTGGCCGGCGGCCTGCTCGGGCTGTGGGCGATGGGGAAGCGCCTGTCCGGCGACCTGGGGCTGGCCATGGAGCAGGCCTTCCTGTTCGAGCGCCGCCAGGCCTTCGATACCCACGTCATGCTGAGCCGGGTGTACGACGTCGGCAGCCACGTGCTGTTCGCCCTGATACCCCTGTTCCTGGCGCTGGTGGTGATCGCCCTGGCTGCTCCCCTGATGCTGGGAGGCTGGCTGGTATCGGCCAAGTCGCTGGCGCCGAAGCTGTCCAAGCTCAACCCCGCCAAGGGTCTCAAACGCATGCTGTCCAGCCAGATGCTGGCGGAACTGGGCAAGGCCGTGGCCAAGTCGGTACTGGTGGGCAGCGTGGCGGTGGTGTTCCTGGTGCATCGGCGCGGAGACCTGCTGGCCCTGATGGGGCAGCCCGTGCTGCCGGCGCTGGCCCACGCCATGAAACTGGTGGCCATGGTGTGCGGGTTGATGGTGCTTACCCTGCTGGTGGTGGTGCTGATCGACGTGCCCTATCAGTTGTGGAGCCATGCCCGCAAGCTGCGCATGACCAAGGAAGAGGTGAAGCGCGAGCACAAGGAGACCGAGGGCGATCCGCACGTGAAGGGGCGTATCCGCTCCCAGCAGCAGGCCATGGCGCGCGGCCGCATGATGAGCCGGGTGCCGGAGGCCGACGTCATCGTCACCAACCCGACGCATTATGCGGTGGCGTTGCGCTACGACGAGGCGCGCATGAACGCGCCGCGGGTGATCGCCAAAGGGGCCGGCGAGGTGGCCGCGCGGATTCGCGCGCTGGGCGGCGAACACCGGATCCCGCTGCTGGAAGCGCCTCCGCTTGCCCGTGCCCTGTACCGCCACGTGGACCTGGACCGCGAGATTCCCGGCACGCTGTATGCGGCGGTGGCCGAGGTGCTGGTCTGGGCCATGCGGCTGAGGCGTGACGGTACGGCACCGGCCCCGGCCGACTTGCCGGTACCCGAAGGCATGGACACGATCGGCGGTGGTGAAGCGGAGGGTGCAGCATGAACGTGGCAGGCGTGAAACTGCAGAGCGGCTGGTGGCGGGATCCGCGCATGAAGGTGATGACCGGTCCGGTGTTCATCATGCTCATCATGGCGATGCTGGTGTTGCCGCTGCCACCTTTCGCCCTGGATGTCTTTTTTACTTTCAATATCGCGCTGTCGGTCATGGTGCTGCTGGTCAGCATGTTCACGCTGAGCGCGCTGGAGTTCGCGGCATTTCCTTCGGTGCTGCTGTTCACCACCCTGATGCGCCTGTCCCTGAACGTGGCGTCCACGCGCGTGGTGCTGATGGAGGGGCATCACGGTACCGCCGCGGCGGGCAAGGTGATCGAGGCGTTCGGCAACTTCATCGTCGGCGGCAATTTCGCCGTCGGCCTGGTGGTGTTCCTTATCCTGGTGGTGATCAACTTCATGGTCATCACCAAGGGCGCCGGCCGCATCGCCGAGGTCGGTGCGCGCTTCATGCTCGACGCCATGCCCGGCAAGCAGATGGCCATCGACGCGGATCTCAATGCCGGCCTGATCGGTGAGGAGGAGGCACGCAGGCGCCGTGCCGAGGTGGCCACCGAGGCCGATTTCTACGGTTCGATGGATGGTGCCAGCAAATTCGTGCGCGGCGATGCGGTGGCCGGGCTGGTCATCATGGGGGTAAATGTCATTGGCGGCCTGCTGATCGGCATGTTGCAGCACGACATGTCCTTCGCGGAGGCCGGGCGTACCTACACGCTGCTCACCATCGGCGACGGCCTGGTGGCACAGATTCCCGCCCTGGTGATTTCCACCGCCGCGGGCGTCACGGTCTCGCGCGTCAACTCCGACAAGGACGTCGGTCAGCAGGTGGTGGATCAGCTTTTGTCCCGCCCCCGCGTGCTGCTGCTCGCGGCCGCCGTGCTGGGCCTGCTGGGCCTGGTGCCGGGGATGCCGAATCTGGTGTTCCTGTCCTTCACTGCCGCTCTGGTCGGGCTGGCGTGGAGCATGACGCGGCGCCAGGAGCGCAGGCTTGCCCGGAAACAGCTGGAAGAGGCGCCGGTGGACGTGCCGGAGGCTCCGGAGGCAAGCTGGGACGACGTGCAGCTGATCGACGTGCTGGGGCTGGAAGTGGGGCATCGCTTGATCCCGCTGGTGGACCATCGCCAGGAAGGCGAGTTGCTGGGCCGCATCAAGAGCGTGCGCAAGAAATTCGCGCAGGACATGGGTTTTCTGCCGCCGGTGGTGCACATCCGTGACAACCTGGAGCTGGAGCCCAACCGCTATGTCGTGACCCTCAAGGGGGCGCGCGTGGGCAGCGGCGAGGCATGGCCCGGCAAATGGCTGGCCATCGACCCGGGGCAGGTGTCCGGGGAGCTCGAGGGCACGCGCACCACCGATCCCGCCTTCGGACTTCCGGCGGTGTGGATCGAGGCCGACATGCGCGAGCAGGCGCAGATCCTCGGCTATACCGTGGTCGATGCGGGTACCGTGGTGGCCACGCACCTCAACCACCTGCTGCACCGGCATGCGGGTGAGATGCTGGGACGCCGGGAGGTGTCGCGCCTGCTGGACAAGGTGGGAGAAGAGAACAAGTCGCTGGTCGAGGACGTGGTGCCCAAGATCATCCCGGTGCCGATGTTGTCGCGCGTGCTGCAGAATCTGCTCGACGAGGCGGTGTCGATCCGGGACATGCGCACCATTCTGGATGCCCTGGCCGAGCACGGCGGCGAGCAGGCGGATCCGGGCCAGCTCACCGGCGAGGTGCGTATCGCCCTCGGCCGTGCCATCACCGACCAGTGGTTCGGTGGCGAGCACGAGTTGCACGTGCTGGGGCTGGATGCCGGCCTGGAGCAGGTGCTGGACCAGGCCATCCATGGCGGAGGCGCGCTGGAGCCGGGGCTGGCCGATACCCTGATGCAGGAAACGGCCCGTGCCCTGCAGCGCCAGGAACACGCCGGCGAACCACCGGTGCTGGTGGTGTCGCCCGGCCTGCGCGCCCTTCTGGCCCGCTTCTTGAGGCGACGGCTGCCGCAGCTGGCCGTGTTGTCGCAGGCGGAAATTCCGGACGAGCGCAGCGTGCGCGTCACCAGCCTGATCGGCGTGGCGGAGTAAACCGTGCGGGCCGGGTGCAGGCCGGGCAGGGCGGTGCGCCGGTGTTGCCTGGCCGTGCTGCTGTTGCCCCTGTCGGTGATGGCGGGTTCCGGCGGGTGGACCGGCACGATGAAAGGACTCCGCGTGGGAGGGCCGGGCCGGGCGTACGCAAGCCGTGCCTTCACGCCTCCGGCGTTGGCGACCGGCGCGCGCATCCAGCGCGTGCGATGGCGCTATGCCCTGCCTCCCGGACGTGCGCTGGTGGCGGTGTTGTGCGCGGGGCGGCGGTGCACGCGGCTGGACGGTCGCCGGGGCACCAGCAGGGCGCTGGCCGGGGCCGCGGCGGACGTGCCGCTGCGCTTTCACTTCAGCCTTCCGCCGGGGGAGGTGCGCCCGGTCAGGGTGGAGCGGCTCCGGTTGTCCGTGGAGTACCGCCGGCGCGATCGCTGAAACAACCACCAACAAAGGCGTCTATTCGCCGCTTCCGAATCCGGGCGGCGGCCAATAATAAAGGTCGTCCCACCGCCGTGTCGGGATGGAGCGAGCGGTTTCAGGCCGAGGACGGAGAATGTATACCGCGCAAGGCAAAATCGACCAGAATCTCCTGCTGGAAGAACACCTTCCCGCGGTTCGCCGGCATGCCCTGGCGTTGCAGGTGAAGCTGCCTTCCGGCGTGGAGCTGGACGACCTTGTGCAGGCCGGCACCCTGGGGCTTCTGGATGCCATGCGCCGTTTCGACGCGAGCGCGGGCGCGAGTTTTGCCACCTTCGCCAGCCAGCGCATCCGCGGCGCCATGATCGACGAACTGCGCAGTCGCGACTGGCTGCCGCGCAGCGTGCGTCGCAAGGCCCGTGCCATGGACGCCTGCATCCGCCATCTCGAACAGGCCCACGGCCGTGCTCCCGGCGAACGCGAGATCGCCGCCGGCATGGGCATCACCCTGGACGAATACCAGAAGCTTCTGGCCGACACCAACAACGGCTATCTGCTGCCCTACGAGGAACTGGTGGTTGAAAGGGGCGAGCCCGAGGCGGGAGCGGGCGGGCCACCATCCCCTTTTGCGGCCCTGCTCGACGACGAGCAGCGGGAACGGCTGAAGGCGGCCATCGAGGACCTGCCGGAGCGCGAGAAGCTGCTAATTGCCCTGTATTACCAGGAAGACCTCAACCTCAAGGAAATCGGCGCGGTGCTCGGCGTGTCCGAATCGCGCGTATGCCAGCTTCACAGCCAGGCGGTGGCCCGCCTGCGTGCACGCATGGGCGAGCTCGAGGCGGCATGACGCCACGCCCCGGCACGCGCGCTGCCGCGTGTCTCACATGTCGAACTTGCGCACCTCGGCACCGGCCTGCTGATAGGTGCGCCAGCGCCGGCGCGAACCGTCGCGTTCGGCCGGGTCGGCGGAGACCACTTCCAGCACGCGCTCGAAGGCCTCGCGCACGGGCTCCGCACGCAGGTTGATGGCCAGCGGGCGGGGCGGCGTGTCGACGCCGGGCGGCGTGATCAGGACCGGTACCTCATGGTCGTCGTCGCTGCCGGCAAGCTGGTGCGGGATGAAGGCGTCCTCGTCATAGGCCCAAAGCAGGTCGTCGATTTCCTCGGCCTGGGCATGGTCGCGCGCCAGGATCACCAGCGGCTGCTGCGCCGCGAGTGCCTTCTCCACCAGCTTGCATACCAGCAGCAGCGGCTGGTCGCGGAAACGCGGTTTGGCGATCAGGTAGAAGTCGGCGCGCATGCTCGCTTGAACGGGGTGGATGGGCGGAGGGCCATGGTAGCGGGTTTGGGGGAATGCCGGGGCCATCGGGGCTGAAGCCCGATGGCCGCATGGCGGGTAAAAGCCGCACATGCGTTGCGGGCCTGTTCCGACAGGCCGCGGTTCCTGTGGCTGATATCCCGCGGGCGGCTGCAGTCCGATATTGCCGTCATGCGGAATGTTTGTGTTCCACCGGGTTACAGGGCTTCGCGTGCGGGGCGGGTGTCGCGGCCAGGGCAAGTCTATCTGGTCACGACGGTAGTGCGAGACAGGAAACCATTGTTCGCAAGGTGGGATGCGGCCCGATGTGTGGCGCGGGTACTGGCGGCTCCGGAATTATGGCGGCCCCACCAGTGTCTGGCCTGGGTATTGATGCCGGATCACTGGCATGGACTGGTGCAGTTGGGCATGCGGGGGGATTTGTCGGGGACGATGTGCAAGATGAAAAGTGCCAGCGCCCGAGCCTGGGGGTGCCAGCAACGTGTGGTTGGCGGCCTCTGGCAAGCGGGGTTTCATGACCGTGCCATCCGTCGCCAGCAGGATGTGCGCAAGGCGGCGCGGTATATCGTGGCCAATCCGTTGCGGGCCGGGTTGGTGACGGATGTGTTGCAGTATCCCTTTTGGGATGCGGTGTGGATGGGACAGGTCGGGGGCTGAGGCGGGTGCGGGCAAACGCGGCCATGGGCCGCTTATTCCCCGCACCCGCCTGAAACCCCATGAAACCCCTGTGGGAGCGGCCCATGGCCGCGATTCCTCACACCAGCTTCAACCGGCCCGGTCGATCAGCCACTGGGTCAGCAGGCCCACCGGGCGACCGGTGGCCAGGCCCTTGCGGCCTTCGTCCCAGGCGGTGCCGGCGATATCCAGATGGGCCCAGCGCTGGCCTTCGGCGAAACGCGACAGGAAGCAGCCGGCGGTGATGGCGCCGGCGGCGCGGCTGCCGATGTGGGCGAAATCGGCAAAACCCGATTCCAGCGCGCTCTGGTAGTCGTCCCACAGCGGCAGGCGCCAGGCGCGGTCGAGGGTGGCTTCGCCGGCGGCGAGGAGCTCGTCGGCGAGGTCGTCGTGCTTGCTCATCAGGCCGGTGGCATGGCTGCCGAGGGCGACCACGCAGGCGCCGGTGAGGGTGGCGGCATCGACGATGGCCCGCGGCTCGAAGCGCTGCACGTAGGTCAGCGTGTCACACAGGATCAGGCGGCCCTCGGCATCGGTGTTGAGGACCTCCACGGTCTGGCCGGAGAGGGTGGTGAGCACGTCGCCGGGGCGGTAGGCGTCACCGTCGGGCATGTTCTCCACCGAGGCCACGGCGCAGACCAGGTTCACCGGCAGCTTCAGTTTCACGGCGGCGACGAAGGCGCCGAGCACGCCGGCGGCGCCGCACATGTCGAACTTCATCTGCTCCATGCTGGCGCCGGGCTTGATGTTGAGGCCGCCGGCGTCGAAGGTGACGCCCTTGCCGACCAGGGCGTAGGGGGCCTCGTCGTTGTCGGCGCCGTTCCACTTCAGCACGATCAGGCGTGGTGCATTGGCCGAGCCGCGGGCCACGGCCAGCAGCGAATGCATGCCCAGTTCGGCCATTTGCTCGCGTTCCAGTACGTCGATGTCGACGCCGTCATGGGCATCGGCGAAGGTCTTGGCCTGGTCGGCGATCCAGGCCGGGTTGCAGATGTTGGGCGGGGTGTTGCCCAGCTCGCGCGCAAAGCGCACGCCTTCGGCCATGGCCGAGGCTTGGGCCAGCGCGGTTTCGGCGGCGTCGCCGCCCGCCAGGGCCAGGGATGCCAGCTTCTCGGTGTTGTCGTCGCGACGCCTGGCCAGGGTGGCCACGTAGCGGTAGGCGGCATGGTCGGCGGCCAGCGCTTCGGTACGCACGCGCCAGGCGCTGTCGCGGCCGGCGACTTCCAGCTCGGCCAGCCAGGAGGCGGCCTGCTGCACCGGCAACCGGACCAGCGCCTTGGCCGCGCTCGCCACGGCCTTCTTGAAGCGGGCGGCGTCGAAGCCGTCCTGCTTGCCCAGACCCACCACCAGGACGCGCGGCGCCTGGATGCCGTCGAGATCGAACAGGACCCGCACGGCACCGGCCTTGCCGTCGATGTCGCCGGACTCGATGCGCTTGCGCAGCGCGCCCGCGCTGGCCTTGTCGATGCTTTCGGCGGCCGCCGTGGGCACGCCGTTCTCGAACACGCCGACGACCAGGCAATCGGTGGCGGTGGAGGTGATCGGGGAGGAAACGAGGTGGAACTTGAGCGTCATGGAGGAGTCCTGCTGTTGAGTCGGCGCTATCATCACCGGCTACACTGACGACTTCGCCGCGCCGTCGGCACGACACGAAAGCCTCATTATCGCATGCTGCGCATCCTCGACCGTTACATCCTGCGCGAGTTGGCCACGAACGTGCTGGCCGTGGCCGTGGTGCTGCTGGTGGTGGTCGCGGGCGGCACGTTCGCGCGCGTGCTGCAGCAGGTGGCCCAGGGCAGTTACCCGGCCAGCGTGATGTTCGACGTGCTGGGCCTGAAGATGCTTTCGTCGATGGCGGGCATCCTGCCGCTGGCGCTGTTTCTCGGCATCCTGATGGGGCTGGGGCGCCTCTACCACGACAGCGAGATGCATGTGCTGGCGGCCTCCGGCATGGGGCGGCGCGGGCTGCTCAAGCCGATCGTCATGCTGGGGCTGCCCACGGCCCTCATCGTCGGGCTGCTGTCGCTGTGGCTGGGGCCGTGGGCCGAGCACACCGCCGACGGCAAGATCAGCGAAGCCAACCATTCGGTGATCGCGGCGGGGCTGGAAGCGGGGCGCTTCACCGAACTGCCCGGGGGCGGCGGCACCATTTTCGTCACCAGCATGAGCCGCGACGGCACCCGGCTCGGCAAGGTGTTCGTGGCCCGCGAGGATGCCGGAGACAAGAGCAGCCTGCCGTCGCTGAAGGTGGTGACGGCGGCGCACGGGCACCTGTATACCGACTCCGACGGCAATGGCCGCTACCTGGCCCTCAACGACGGATGGCAATTCGAGCTGCCGCTCGATGCGGACAACTGGAGCCGCATGCAGTACAAGCAGAACGACATCGCGCTGTCCGAGGTCAATCCGGGTGACGGCGCGGACACGGGCGAGATCGGCTCGGCCACGGCCACGCTGGCGTTGTGGAAAGCCGAGGGGCCGCAGGCGCGCGCGGAACTGGCCTGGCGCATGGCCGCGCCGGTGGCCACCCTGGTGCTGGTGTTGCTGGCCCTGCCGTTGTCGCGGCAGTCGCCGCGGGAGCCCCGCTACGGACGCATGATGATCGCGGTGCTCTGCTATTTCCTCTATTTCAGCGTGCTTTCGCTGTTGCGCTCGTTGATCGGCCAGGACAAGCTGCACGGTGATGCGCCGATCTGGTTGTTGCATCTGGCCCTGGCCGCGGGCAGCGCCTGGGTGTTCTGGCGCCAGTATGCGCCGCGCAGGGCCCGCGGAGGGCGCGCATGAGGCTGGCCTTTCCCGTCTTCAAGCGGGCCGACCGCCTGATCGCCGTCAGCGTGGTCAGCATGGTGCTGATCGTGTGGATGGTGCTGCTGGGCTTCGACACGCTGACCCATTTCCTGCGCGAGCTGGGGGACGTCGGCAAGGGCAACTACACCATGCCCGACGCCATCGTGTACATCGCCTGGACCGTGCCGCGGCGCATGTATGAATGGTTCGGCAACTCGGCCCTGATCGGGGCGCTGCTGGGCCTGGGCGGCCTGGCCACCAGCGGCGAGCTGACCGCCTTGCGCGCGGCCGGCATGTCCAAGCTGCGCATCGTGTTGTCGGTGGTGCTGACCCTGACCGTGCTGACCGCCGGTGTCATGCTGATGGGCGAAACCGTGGCTCCCTACGGCGCACGCCAGGCGCAGGCACTGCAGTTGCGTGTGCACTCCAGGAACCTGGGGATGACCACGCGCAGCGGCCTGTGGGCCCGCGACGGCGACAGCATCATCAACGCCAAGGCGGTGCTGGCCGAATATCACAAGGGGCGCACCGGCGTGCGCCTGGCCGATGTGCGCGTGTTCACGTTCGACGACGACGGGCAACTCAGGCGCTTCGTGCATGCCAAGGGCGCGGTCAGCCGCGATGGCGGCTGGGTGCTGGAGAAGGCGCGTGAAAGCCGGCTGGACGACGCGGGTGTCCACAGTCACGTCGACAAGCAGCGCGCCTGGGACACCCGGCTGGATGCCTCGGTGTTGCAGCAGTCGGTGGTGCGGCCCGAATACCTTTCCATGTCCGATCTGCACCGCAACATGCGTTATCTGGAGCGCAACCACCAGAGTGCGCTGCCCTATGCGAAGGCGTTCTGGGCCCACGTGTTCTATCCGGTCAACGTGCTGGTGCTGGCCGTGTGCGCGCTGCCGTTCGCCTTTGGTGCCCTGCGCTCGGGTGGCCTCGGCAAGCGCATCTTCATCGGCGTGGTGCTGGCCCTGGCCTGGTATTTCCTGCAACAGGGCCTGACCAGCGTGGGCATCGTCTACGGCCTTCCGGCATGGCTGGCCGATCTGCTGCCGGCCCTGGCCCTGGCTGCCGCGGCTTCGGTATATTTCAAGCGGTACAGTTGATCCGGGGACCCGGGTCCCCGGACCCGACCTCTCCCTCAGCGCACCAGCACGGTTCCGGCCACCAGGTCGTGCAGACCGCGCCGGCGCCGGTCCGGCAGGGCGAAAGCGAAGAATGCCAGCCATATTCCGCAGGCGCCCAGCATGGCGATGCGCGGCGACACGGTGTGGCCCAGCGCCAGCACCAGCAGCGGCAGCGACATGGTGCCGGCCCGCAGCAGCGCGGCTCCGGGCGTGACCGCGCCGCCGTCGGCCATGCACAGACGCATGCGCCAGGGCCGCATGCCCAGGGTCTGGCCGCCGCGCAGCCACGAAGCCAGGAAATACGCCACGACCACGAGGTACTGCAGTGGCCGGTACCACCACGCGATGGTGACGCGGGCGCCGGTGTGGACGAGATGGCCGCCGGTGGCGGCCTGGCACACCATGCCCACCACCATGACGATGGCCACCACGGCCACCAGGTCGTAGACCAGGCCGGCCGTACGCCGCAGCAGGGAGGCGGGCTGCAGGGTGGCGGACGGTTGGGCGGGGTCGCTGGCGGAGGAGTCGGTCATGAGTGTTGCAGGCAACGGGCGGTGGCGGCAGCATCATGCCATGCCTTCCGAAAAACCGCCCATCGCCGACGTGGACCGCGCGGCCATCGACGCCTTCCTGGAACGCGTGTGGTCCGAAGACGGCCTGGCCGAGCGCACCCTGGATGCCTACCGCCGCGATCTCGAATCGCTGGCACGCTGGTTGCGCGCGCGCGGCAAGGTGCTGGCCGGTGCCGACGGCGGGGACTTGTCGCGCTACCTGGGTGAGCAGGGCGGCGCGGCGCGCTCCATGGCCCGACGCCAGACTGCCATGCGCCGCTTCTATGCCAACGAGGTGCGTATCCGGCCGGGTTTCGAGGACCCCACGTTGCGCCTGCGGCGCCCGCGCCTGCCGCACAGCCTGCCCAAGGCGCTGGCCGAGCGCGAGGTGGAG
>CAZMXV010000015.1:9488-26010 GCA_964570295.1 uncultured Rhodanobacteraceae bacterium | reverse complement strand
TCGAAGCTGGACTTGAAGATGAAGGGTATGCCCAGCGCGCTCGTGATTTCCCTGAGTGTGCCGGCGGTGTCGATCTGCAATTGCTCGGACTCGACCACACAGGGACCGGCAATGAGAAACAGCGGATGTTCGATGCCGACGTCAAAACCGCACAATTTCATCAGTTCTGCACCTTGCCGATATGTCGAAAGAATTCGCGGACTCGAATCACGCCGTCGCCTCCCGCGATGCCAGACGCGGCCCCTCGTGCACCGCCTTGTATTCGCGCGCCGCATGCACGAACCCGTCAAACAACGGGTGCCCGTCGCGCGGCGTGGAGGTGAATTCCGGGTGCGCCTGACACGCAAGGAACCACGGATGTTCCTGCGGCGGCAACTCGACCACTTCCACCAGCAGGTCGTCCATGGATTTGCCGGAAATCACCAATCCCCGGTCTTCGAACTGCTGGCGATAACGGTTGTTGAACTCGTAGCGATGACGATGCCGCTCACTGATGACATCTTCGCCGTACAATTCACGCGCCAGCGTGTCCTGTCTCAGGCGACACTCCTGCGCGCCCAGGCGCATGGTGCCGCCCAGATCGGAATTCTCGTCGCGTTGCTCGATATCGCCGCTGGCCGTGGTCCACTCCGTCACCAGTGCGATCACCGGCTCTTCGGCGTGGCGATTGTTTTCGGTGGAATCGGCACCAGCCAGGCCGGCCACGTTGCGGGCAAAATCCACTACCGCCGCATGCATGCCATAGCAAATGCCGAAGTACGGAATCTTGTGCTCGCGCGCGTATTGCGACGTCTGCACCTTGCCCTCGAAGCCGCGCTTGCCGAAACCGCCGGGCACCAGAATGGCATCGACATCGGAAAGCAACGCGTCGGCGCCGGCGATTTCGATCTGCTCGGAATCCAGCCACTTCAGGTTGATGCGCGTTTTCTGCTTGATGCCGCCGTGCCGCAGCGCTTCGCCCAGCGACTTGTAGGCGTCTTTGTGTTCGACATACTTTCCGACGATGGCAATGGTGACCTCGTCCACGGGATGTTCGACGGCATCGATGACCCGCTTCCATTCGCCGAGATCCGCCGGGTGCCCGTCCAGTCCCAGACGCTTGACGACGATGTCGTCCAGCCCCTGCTGCTGCAGCGACAGCGGCAACTTGTAGATGACATCCACATCGGCCGCACTGATGACGGCCTGTTCGGCCACGTTGGTGAAAAGCGCGATCTTGCGCCGTTCGGCCTCGGGCAGCGGCTGCTCGCTGCGGCACACGAGCACGTCGGGCTGAATACCGATGGAGCGCAACTCCTTGACCGAATGCTGGGTCGGCTTGGTCTTGATTTCGCCGGCCGCCTTGATGAACGGCACCAGGGTCAGGTGCATGAACAGGCACTTGTCCGGGCCGTGCTCGCTGCGCAGCTGGCGGATGGCCTCCAGGAACGGCAGCGATTCGATATCGCCCACGGTACCGCCGATTTCCACCAGCGCCACGTCGTGGTCGCGCGTGGCCTCGTAGACGCAGTGCTTGATCTCGTCGGTGATGTGCGGGATGACCTGCACCGTCGCGCCCAGGTAATCACCGCGGCGTTCCTTGCGAATCACCGATTCGTACACCTTGCCGGTGGTAATGGAGTGGCGGCCGGACAACCGCGTGCGCACGAAGCGCTCGTAGTGGCCCAGATCCAGGTCGGTCTCGGCACCGTCGTCGGTGACGTACACCTCGCCGTGCTGAAACGGGCTCATGGTGCCCGGATCGACGTTGATGTACGGATCAAGCTTCATCAGCGTGACATCGAGGCCACGCGCTTCCAGAAGCGCTGCCAGCGAAGAAGCCGCGATGCCCTTGCCAAGGGAGGACACCACGCCGCCGGTGACGAAAATCAGGGGAGTCATGAACAAAGCCCGAGCTGGTAAAGCCTCATTCTACAGACTCGCCACGCGTACTGCACCGGGGGACACGGCGGACCCTCCCTTCGTGAGACCTCGAAACCCGGTTTTTCACGCGGGAAGATTTCGTGCCGGACGTCGAAACGGCGGCACAGGCCTGCCGCGACGGCAGCCGCTCCCGTGCATGCGCCGCAGGCCCGTGTTTTTCGGGGCGCCGCGCGTGCCTTCCAAGCGCCTAGACGGCGCGGGCCGCGCCGTGTCGGCACTCCATGCGATGCAGGAATTCCCGCATGATGCGCAGGTACAGCGCCTCGCCCAGCACGCGGTCCTCGACGCCCGCGTCAATGGAGGGATTGTCGTTGACCTCGATGACCACCGGGTGCCGGCCGGCCAGCTTGATGTCCACGCCGTACAGGCCGTCACCGATCGGTCGCGTGGCCTTGAGCGCCAGGCGCACCACGTCCGGTGGCACCGCCTCCAGCGGCACCGTGTGGAAGCCGCCCTCGCGCGCCGCCCGGCTTGGCGCGTCGTGGTTGATGATCTGCCAGTGGCCGCGCGACATGAAGTACTGGCAGGCATACAGTGGCTCACGGCCCAGCACGCCGATGCGCCAGTCGTACTCGGTATAGAGGTATTCCTGGGCGATCAGCAACACGCTGTGCCGGAACAGTTTCCGCGCGGCCTCACGCAGGGCGGCGGCGTCCTCCACCTTGACCACCCCGCGCGAAAACGAACCATCCGGAATTTTCAGCACCACCGGAAAGCCCAACCGGCTTCCCAGGTCCTGCAGCTGGTGCTGGTCGTGGCGATGCAGGATCTCCGTGCGCGGCACGGCCAGCCGGTGCGCGCGCATCACGTCGTGCAGGAAGATCTTGTTGGTGCAGCGCAGGATCGAGGTCGGATCGTCGATCACCACCAGCCCCTCGCGCTCGGCACGGTGCGCGAAGCGCCAGGTGTGGTTGTCGATGGTCGTGGTTTCGCGGATGAACAACGCGTCGTACTCGGCCAGGCGGGAAAAGTCGTGGCGCGTCACCAGGTCCACGTCGATGCCGAGCTGCCGCCCGGCGCCGACAAACGCCTTGAGCGCCCGCCGGTTGGAGGGCGGCATCGCTTCCTCCGGATCCACCAGCATGGCCAGGTCGTAACGGTAGGTCTGGCGCGGACGCGGCTTGCGCCACAGTTTGCGTGAAAAGCCGTCCAGGGCCTCGGCAAAGAGGTCTTCCTCGGCCTCGTCCAGGGTGTCCAGCCCCACCGTACGGATGGCACCAATGCGCCACTCGCGCTCACGCCGGAACTCGATACGCATCAGCGGACAGGGAAACGTCTCGAAGATGCGTCGGGTAAGGTCGCCCAGCACCGGATGCGGGGTGCGCCCGAAACACGACAGGACCTCCAGCCGCGTCGTCACCGGCCCGCCCACGGGCACGAAGCGCGACAGCCGCCGGTTCAGGTCGTCCACGTCCACCGTATACAGGGAGCGGCGGCTCAAGGCGTTGATGGTGCGCACCGACGGAATCACGCGGTGCCCGCGGGCCTCGGCCAGCAGTGACACGTAGTAGCCGGTACCCAGGTAGCGGTAGTTGCGGCACAGGTTGATGACCTGCACGTGACGCTCGCCGCCCACGTCGGCACGCAGGTAGTCCCGTGCCTCGACCACGTTTTCCGACGGGTGGTACGCCCGCCAGTCGGAAGCCTTTTCAACCACGATGACGAGCTGGCTCATGTCGCCTCGGCAAGGGAACGCGCCGGTCTTCCGGCACACTGCCGGGGCCTCGCCTCCGGCGACGCGCAGTGTGGTCCCGCGGCTTGCCCCGCGCAAGTGCCGGCACTGTTTTTCCGCGCCTGATTTGCCTACATTGCGCGCATGCCCCCGACGCCCCTCCCCGCCGTCCGTTCCGCCACCCCCGGCGACCTGGATGCCCTGGTCGCCCTGGAGCAGGCCAGCTTCGACTGCGACCGCCTCAGTCGGCGCCAGTATCGCCACCACCTGGGCAGCCCGCACGCCTGCGTGCTGGTGCTCGGGGAGGCACCGAGCGGGCTGGCAGGTGCCGCCGTGGTGCTGTTTCGCCGCGGCACCCGTGTGGGTCGCCTTTATTCGCTGGCCACGGCTCCCGCCATGCGTGGACACGGCGTGGCGTCGTACCTGATGGCCGCCGCCGAAAGCGCGGCAGCGGCACGCGGCTGCCGGGCATTGCGCCTGGAAGTGCGCACGGACAACCACACGGCGATCGCCCTTTACCGGCGCCACGGTTTCCGCTGCATCGGCTCCCGCGCCGCCTATTACGGGGACGGCGGCGATGCCCTGCGTTTTGAAAAATGCCTGCGCGAAGAGCGACCGTCTTCGCCTGCGCCGGGGATCACCCCGCGCGCCGGAACATGAACGGACGCGGGGCCGGAATCACTGGTGCCGGTGCCGGCCGACGCGCTGGTCGCTGTCCGGCCACAAGGCCTCGCTGAGGTTGTAGGCGGCGTTGACCAGGGCAATGTGGGAAAACGCCTGCGGAAAATTGCCGAGCATGCGCCCCGCCTTCACGTCGTACTCCTCGGACAGGAGGCCGACGTCGTTGCGCAGCGACAACAGGCGCTCGAACAATTCGCGTGCCTCGTCCAGGCGCCCCTGCATGGTCATGCAGTCGACCAGCCAGAAGCTGCAGGCCAGAAACACGCCCTCCTCCCCTTCGAGCCCGTCCACCGAGGAACCGGTGTCATAGCGGCGCACGAAACCGTCCACCGACAGGTGCTTTTCGATGGCGGCGATGGTGCCCTGCACGCGCTCGTCGTCGACCGGCAGGAAACCCACCAGAGGGATGTGCAGCAGGCTGGCATCCAGCTCCTTTTCGGCTCCGTAGTACTGCACGAAACTGCCCAGGTCCTTGTGGTAGGCGTTGACGCAGATGTCGTCGTGCACTTTCCGGCGCAGCTCGCGCCAGTGGTCCACCGGCCCCTCCAGGCCGAATTCCTCGACACCACGGATCATGCGGTCCAGGGCCACCCACACCATCAGCTTGGAATAGGTGAAATGGCGGCGCGGGCCGCGGATTTCCCAGATGCCCTCGTCCGGCTGCTGCCAGATGCTTTCCAGGTGCTCGAGCAGCTTGCATTGCAGGCTCCAGCCGGCCGTCTGCGAGGCCAGTCCGTGGGAGCGCCCGTAATGCAGGGTGTCCATGACTTCGCCGTAGACGTCCAGCTGCAACTGGTTGCTGGCGGCATTGCCGATGCGCACCGGGGCACTGGATTCGTACCCCGGCAACCACGACAGTTCGTATTCCTCGATGCGGCGCTCGCCGCCCAGGCCGTACATGATGCGCAGCTGGGACGGATCGCCGGCCACGGCGCGCAGCAGCCACTGCCTCCAGGCCACCGCCTCGTCCGTGTAGCCTGCCTCCACCAGCGCGAACAGCGTCAACGTGGCATCGCGCAGCCAACAATAGCGGTAGTCCCAGTTGCGCGTGCCGCCGATCCGTTCCGGCAGGGAGGTGGTCGCGGCTGCGACGATGCCGCCGGTGTCGCGGTGCATGAGCGCCTTCAAGGTCACCAGCGACCGTTTCACGGCATCCGTCCAGGGGCCGGCGGAACGGCAGCGCCCGGACCATGCGCGACCCTGCGCATCTTCGTGGGCGATCAGTTCGGCCACGTTCGGCGACGGCGGCGCCGGCTTCCAGGAAAGCGCCCAGGTGAGCGCGAAGGGAACGGACTGCCCCGCCTCGATGGTGAAGTCGGCCCGGGTGGTGCGCCCTTCCCCGCGCAAGTCGACCGGCGTGGCGAGCACCACGCGGTCGGGGCCGGCTACCGCCTGCAGGCGCCCGTCCTCCGTGCGTGTCACCCAGGGAACGACATGCCCGTAACCGAAGCGCAGGCACAACTGCATGTGCATCGGCACCTTGCCCTCGATGCCCTCGACCAGGCGCAGCACTTCCACCCGTTCGTCGTCGTGGGCATGCATGCAGTCCACGATGCGGACCCGGCCCTCGGCGCATTCAAACTCCGTCTCCAGCACCAGGGTGCCGTCACGGTAGCGGCGCTCGCAGCGGGCCTCGCTGTCCCGGGGCGCGATCTGCCAGCGCCCGTTTTCCTCTTCGCCGAGCAGCGCCGCGAAGCACGCGTCCGAATCGAAACGCGGCAGGCACAGCCAGTCGATGGAGGCATGGCGCGACACCAGGGCCATGGTTTCGGCATTGCCGATGACCGCGTAATCCTCGATGCGCGCCATGGGAGTTCCTCTCGATAATCAGTGGGCCTGTTCGCCTTCCGCATGCACATGGCCGTGGGTGCGTTCGTCCTCCGTGGCCTCGCGCACCTCGGTCACCTCGATGTCGAAATGCAGGGTCTGGCCGGCCAGGGGATGGTTGCCGTCCACCTTCACGTCGTCGCCGTCCACCGCCGCCACGGTGACCAGGATCGGCCCCTGCGGACCGTTGGCCTGGAACTGCATGCCCGGCTTGACCTCGGGCACGCCCTGGAAGGCGCTCCGCGGCAACGTCTGCACCAGTTCCTCGTGGCGCACGCCGTAGCCTTCCTGCGGCTGCACGTCCACCTTCAGCTTGTCGCCGGCGGCACGGCCGGCCAGCGCCTTCTCCAGCCCCGGCACGATGTTGCCCGCACCGTGCAGGTAGGCCAGCGGACCACGCTCGCGCGAGCTGTCGATGACATCTCCCGCGTCGTTGGTCAGGGTGTAGTGGAAGGAGGCGACGTGGTTGTCTTCGATCTGCATGAATAATTCCGGAATGGTTCGAATGTCGCCGGCGGACGCCGACCCGAACGTCCCAAGGCTAGAGGTGCAAAGCCATGGATGCAAATGCCGGCCGTGCCGGGAAAGCCGTCCGCCGCACGCGCAAGAACCGCGGAGTCGCGACGTTATGATGGGCGCCCCCCGCTTCCGGATGACCGCATGAGCCCGCGCATGCTGCAGGCCTGGCGCCATCGCCCCACCCACAAACGGGTCTGGGCGCTGGCGATGCCCATGATCGTGTCCAATCTGAGCATTCCGCTGGTGGCGCTGGTCGACACTGCCGTCGCCGGCCATCTGCCGCAGGCCCGCCAGCTGGCCGCCGTGGCGGTCGGTGCGGCCGTGTTCAGCGTGCTGGCCTGGGTCTTCGGCTTCCTGCGCATGGGCACGACCGGCTTTGCCGCCCAGGCCAGCGGCCGCGACGACGGCGCCATGCTGCGGCGCGTCCTGGTGCAGTCACTGCTGCTGGGCGGTGTGCTTGGCGTGCTGGCGCTTGCCGTGGCGTGGCCCCTGCTGCCTTGGGTGCTGCGGATGATGAAGGCCTCGCCCGAGCTGCACGCGCTGGCGCTGACTTATCTGCACATTCGCCTCCCGGCATTGCCGGCGGTCCTGGCCAACTATGCGCTGGCCGGCTGGTTCCTGGGCATGCAAAACGCACGCATGGCCTTCCTGATGCTGCTCGTCACCAACGTGGCCAACATCACGCTCAACCTGTTGCTGGTATGGGGGTTCCACATGGGCGTGGCCGGCATTGCCCTGGCCTCGCTGCTGGCGGCATGGAGCGGCACGCTGTTCGGCCTGGCGGGCGTGCGCCGCGGCCTGCTCCGCCACCCCGGCCGCATGGACTGGCGCGGTCTGCGGGGCTGGCCGCACTGGCGCCCGCTGTTGGCCGTCAACCGGGACATCTTCGTGCGCAGCCTGGCGCTGCAGGGCGTGTTCTTCGCCGTGACCGTGCTGGGCACGCGCCTGGGTGCGGACGTGGTCGCCGCCAATGCATTGCTGATGAACGGCCTGATGCTGGCCTCGTTCGCACTCGACGGCCTGGCCAACGCCGTGGAAGCCATGAGCGGCCACGCCATCGGCGCGCGCGACCGGGATGCGCTGCGCCGCTCGCTGGTGGTCAGTGGGGGTTGGTCCGCGCTCGGCAGCCTTCTGTTCGCGCTTCTGTTCTGGTGGGGCGGGCACCTGTTCGTGGATCTTCAGACCACGATCGGGAGCGTGCGCCGGGTTGCCTACGACAGCCTGCCCTGGCTGGCCGTACTGCCGCTGGTCGCGGTGGGCAGCTTTTTCCTCGACGGCCTGTTCGTGGGCGCCACGCGTGCCCGCGACATGCGCGATTGCATGCTGGTCTCGGCCGCGGGCTTCGTGCTGCTGGCGTGGGGGTTGATCGGTCCCTGGCGGAACCACGGCCTGTGGGCGGCCTTCCTTGGCTTCATGGCACTGCGCGCCATCACCATGGCCTGGGCGGCACGTCGCATCAGCCACCGGGGCGGCTGGATATCCAGTACCGGTGATCGCTGATAATGTAATTGCATGGACAAGCATCCCCGAAGCCGGCTCCCCTCCCTCGTTTCCATGCTGGGCTCCTGCCTGCTGCTGGCCGGCTGCGCCAGCGCCTCGCCCCCCCGACCAGCCCCGGCAACCGCACCGCCTCCCGCCAGCACGCCCGCGCCGGTCGCCACGCCTTCCCCAACCCCGCCACCGGCCACCGGCAGCGCCCCCCCGGCGACGGATCTGGCTCGCCGCATCGAGGCCTACATCGCCCAGGACCGTTTCGCGACCGCCAAGTGGGGCATCAGCGTGGTATCGCTGGATTCAGGCCGCGAGCTTTATGGACACAACGCGAACAAGCTCACCATTCCCGCCTCCAACGCCAAGCTGTATACCGGCGCGCTGGCCCTGTCCACGCTGGGCACCGCCCATCGCATCCGTACCACGTTGTACGCCACCGCGGCGCCACGTGCCGGCCGCATCAACGGCGATCTCATCCTGTACGGACGCGGCGACCCCACCCTGGGCACGGGCAGCGACCAACAGACACCCCAGGCCTGGGCCGACCACCTGGCACAGGCCCTGGCACGACGCGGCGTACGCACCGTCACCGGTGCCCTGGTGGCCGACGACACCTATTTTTCCGGCCCTGCCATCCCGCTGGGGTGGGAGGCCCGCGACCTGCAGAGCTGGTTCTCGCCGCCGGTGTCCGCGCTGACCGTGCAGGGCAACATGTTCCTGCTGCGCGTCGGACCCAACCGCGGCCTGTGCTGCAACGTCGACACCACCCCGGCCATGCCCGGCATGCAGATCGTCAACCTCACCCAGACCGATCCGAACGCCGGCTACGGAGACCTCGGCATCTACCGTCCACCCGGCGCCGACAAGCTGTTCGTGTACGGCGCCATGCGGCCCGCCGCCAAGACCCGCCGCTTCGCGCTGGCGGCTCCCGATCCGGCCCTCATGGCTGGCGAGTTGCTTCAGGAAGCCCTGGTGCGCCACGGGATCACGGTGCAGGGAGGTGTGCGTGCCCTGCACTGGCCCCGCCGCGACGAAGCCATCGGCGCACCCGGCACCGTGAAGCTGGCCGACGTGCAGTCACCGCGCCTGGACGACATCGTGGAACACGCGCTGAAACATTCCGACAACCTGTACGCGCAGCTGCTCCTGCTGCAGGCCGGCGTGCACATGGAAACCGGCGGCAGCTGTCCCGACCGCACCAGCGCACCGCGCACCACCGGCGGCTGGGGCACGTGCGCCATGCGCGCCATGCTGCGGCGCGCCGGCATCGCGCGCGACCAGGCCGATCTCGAAGAAGGCAGCGGCTTGTCGCGCAAGGATCTGGTCACGCCCCGCGCCACCACCCGACTGCTTTCCTGGGCCGCGCACCAGCCGTTCGCGGCCACCTACCATGACGCGCTGCCGGTCGCCGGCGAGGACGGCACCCTGGTCCGGCGCATGCGTCACACCCGTGCCGCCGGCAACCTGCATGCCAAGACCGGCACGCTGCGCCACAGCTATACGCTCTCGGGCTACGTCACCGCGGCCTCCGGGGAACGCCTGGCGTTTTCCCTGATGCTCGACAACTACGTGCGCCCGACCACGGCCACCGGCCAGCGTACCGGGCCCTCGCCCCAACACGATCTGGACGCCATCGCCGTGATGCTGGCCGACTACGGAGCCGCCACGACCGGGCCATGAAGGTCGTGCCCGGGCACAAAAAAAGCCGGACGGGAAACCGTCCGGCTTTTTCGTTTCATGACGGGTCAATCTCAGGCAGGACGCACCTGGTCGGCCTGCGGGCCCTTCTGGCCTTCGACGACCACGAAGCTCACCTGCTGGCCTTCGGCCAAGGTGCGGAAGCCCGTGCCTTCGATGGAGCGGAAGTGCACGAACAGATCCGGCCCGTTGGATTGAGTGATGAAACCGAAGCCCTTGGCTTCGTTGAACCATTTGACGGTACCGGTTTGGCGATCCGACATCTCTGAAGTCCTCAAAACAAAGAAAAAATGCCACGTCGCGGAGAATCCACGCCGGGGCGAGGCTGAGATTGCTAGGAACAGGCAAAGGTGGATGAAGCGGATCTTGGGTCGGACCCCCGAATCTGCTGCATCAGGCCACGATGCACGGCGACCAGGCAAGCACAGGCTTCCCATTGTACAAGCATTCGCAGGCGTGCGTGTCGCCCCCTGCCGAACTTTTTGCACCATGCCGTTGCCATGCGTTCAGAATCCGGGGTGCAGCAACTGTTCCCGGAACAGGTCGACCACCCGCGGTTCGACCAGCAACGTGACCAGCACACCATAAGCCGCGCCCCACAAATGCGCGCTGTGGTTGATGTGGTCACCGCCGCGCCGGTCCATGTAGAAGCTGTAGCCCACGTAGAGCACCGCGTACAGCAGCGCCGGCAGGGGAACGAAGAACACGAAGATCAGCGCCCACGGTTGCAGCAGGATGAAACCGAACAACACCGCCGACACGGCGCCCGACGCTCCCAGGCTGACATAGCGCACGTCGTCGCGGTGGCGCAGGCAGCTCGGAAGCGCCGATACCAGCAGACCGCCCAGGTAGAACAGCACATAGCCGGCCATGCCGATACGCGGCACGAAAAAAAGTTCCATCAAGCGGCCGAAGAAGAACAGCGTGATCATGTTGAACAGCAGGTGCGTCATGTCGGCATGCACGAAGCCGGACGTCCACAGCCGCCAGTATTCGTGGCGCTTCACCACGGCCGGAGGCCACAGCACCAGGCGCTGCCACAGTGCCTGACGCTTGAAGGCGGCATAGGACACCACGCAGGTGGCGGCGATCAGCAGGAGCGTGACGATCATGGGGATTCCCTGCACGGGCGGCATGCCCGCGTCGATGCCGCGACTGTAGCAAATTCTCCCGCCGCGGCCGGCCACGACCGGCGCCTCCGGCGGCAGCCCGTGGCCGGCCTCCGGAAGCGTCATGAAACCATGGCAAAGTCTCATGCCACGAAAGGTCCGTGGGGCGGTATCATGCGCGCGCGACCTTTCCCCACACTCCGGGCCGTCAACATGCTACCCCTGCGTTATCTGCAACTGGACGTCTTCCCCGCCAGCACCGGCGGCGGCAATCCACTCGGCGTGGTTTTCGGCGCCGCCCACTGGAGCGGCGAACAGATGCAGCGCTTCGCCGCCTGGACCGACCTGGTGGAAACCACCTTCGTGCTGCCGCCACGCGCCGCCGAGGCAAGCTATCGCCTGCGCATCTTCACACCCGCGCGGGAAATCGCGTTTGCCGGCCACCCCAGCATCGGCAGCGCGCACGCCATCGTGCAGACCGGCTGGACACGCCCGCGCGACGGCCTGCTCCTGCAGGAGTGCGATGCCGGCATCCTGCCGGTACGGGTACACGACATCGACGGCATCCGGCAGATCTTCATCCAGGCACCGCACGCCACCATCCTGCGCGACGGCGAGGCCGCCCGGGAAGCCCTGCAGCCGGTGCTGGGCGCCCGTCCGCTCGGCGCCGTCGGCGCGGCATTGCTGGACGGCGGTCGCCGCTGGTGGGTGGCCGAACTTGCGGATGAGGCGCAACTGCGCGCATGGCAGCCGGACCACGAGGCCGTGAAGGCCTTGGCCGAGGCCAGCGACAGCATGGGCCTGTGCGTCTTCGCGCGCAGCCGTTCGGCGGACCATCAACTGGTGGTGCGCGCCTTTCCGGCCGGCGCCGGCATCGTCGAGGACCCCGCTTCCGGCGCCGCCAACGGCCTGATCGCCGCCTTCATCGCCCAGCGCGAACCGGAAGGTGCGCTGGCCCGCGGCTACACTGTCAGCCAGGGACGCGAAATTGGCCACGACGCCCGACTCGTGCTGCAGGTCGACAGCAACGGACGGGTCTGGACCGGCGGCCACACCCGCACCATCATCGACGGCCAGCTGCATTGGCACGACGACGTGCGCACCGCGCGCATGCACCACCCGCGCAAGGCCGCCAACGCCTGAGCCGTCCGCATCCCGGCACCCGCCATGCAGCCACGGGTCAGCCACGGCTCAGTGGCAGCGGGCACAATGGGCGCTGGATCATTCGCAACAGGACCGCCATGCCCCGCAAGCTGATCGCCTCGTTGACCCTGTGTTCGCTCGTGCTGGCCGGCTGCCAGAGCACCGGCGGCATGCGCCAGACGCCGCCCCCCGCCCCGGCCCCGCACCCGACGCAGCAGCCCGCCACCACGCCGGGCCAGCCGCCCGCGACGGAAGGCTCGACCACGCCGTGGGACCAGGCCCGCCAACGCGGCATGGCCTTCCGTGCCGTCGGCAACGAGCCGGGCTGGACGGCGGAAGTGGAAAAAAGCCATCAGCCCGCGATGTACCTCACCCTGGATTACGGCCAGCGCCGGTTGCAGGTGTCGCAGGCGGATGTTTCCATCGACAAGCAGGCCGGCACCATCACCTTTCGTGGTCAGTCCGCGGACGGAAGCCCGGTCAGCATGGTGGTGCAGCGCGGTCAGTGCCAGGACGGCATGAGCGGTCAGCAGATGGATGCCTCGGCCAAGCTGCAGGTAGGCCCGAAAACCTACACCGGCTGCGGCCGGTTCCTGTTGCAGTAACCCTTTCGCGCAAGCGCGACGCGGAACGCCCGGCGCTGCCGGACAGCGCCGGGCGTTCTGCCGTCTGGCGGACGCGTGCCGACGGGGACGGCGGGTCAGCTGTTGCGTTGCCCACCGGCAAAATCGACCACCAGCGTCACGCGGCGGTTGGCGGAACCGGCATCGCCCGCGGCACCCGCCTCGACCTGGCGGTTGACGTCTTCACCATAGCTGACGGCCCGCAACTGATCGGCATTCATGCCCTGGCCGACCAGGTAGTCACGCACCGCCTCGGCGCGCTGCCTGCCCAGCCGCTTGTTGTAGGCGGCCGGGCCGGCCGGGTCGGTGAAGCCTTCCACCGTCACCAGGGCATCGGCATGATGCTCGCGCATGACACTGGCGAAATCGTCCAGCATGGCCTTGTCCTGTCCACTCAGGATGCTTTCGTCGAACCCGAAATGGGCCACGGTATCCACGCGGATGCGCCCCTCGAGGGCCGTGATCCGGGTGTCGTACCGGGCAAAGCGCTGCTGCATGTCCCGGGACAACGCGTCGATCTGCTGCTGCATCCGGCTGTCGGCCTGCCTGAGCTCGGCCACCGTGGAATCGAACTCGCTGCGCTTGACGTACTGGGAACAACCGGCCAGCGCGACCAGCGCGGTCAGGCCAAGGGCCATGCAAAGGGGGCGATACATCTTGTTGTGCATGCGGCATCTCCTCGAATGGGCCATGTCGCCAGATGCGGCAGCGCACGCACGGATGCGACACGAATCACTTCAGCGCTGCGCGATCCACCCTAGCGAGGGGCATCGGCATTTTCGAGGGAAGGCGATGATACCGGTTCGCGACCGGTTCAGTTTGGACGGCACCCCGGGTGACCGGCCGCTTCACGGCACGCGGCCGGCCCGCCGGTGCGGCCTCAGCCGCGATAATTCTCGTAGGATTTTTCCTCGACCAGGGTCGAGCCCAGCTTGAGGTTGATGGCCTTCTTCGCGTCCGCACGCTCGTCGTTGCGGACATAGACCGAACGTGCCAGGGCGATGAATTCATCGTCGAAGGCACGCGCCTTTTCCTTCAACCGGATCTTGTCCTCGATGTCCCACAGGGCCTCGTTGACAGCCTTCAGGTCGCTCCGCTCCGTGGCAATGTCGGTGGCCGAGGCCGGGTGCTCGCGCCAGGTCGTCTCCAGCAACACCAGTTCGCGACGCACATTGGCAAGCTTGGCCTCGTCGTGGATGCGTTCGGACTTGATTTCCAGGATGGTGATCTTGTCGATCAGCTCGCCGTAGGAAACCGGCACTTCGATCTGGTTCATGATGCAAAGGTCGTCGATGGAGGGCGCCCTAGCATAACCGGCCACGTCGCCGCCGGGGCCCTGCCGGTCGCCTGCCCGGTCCCCGCGTTCAGGCATGTGATAGCTTGGGACGCGGTCGTGCCGCTTCTTCCGGTGGAGGCGTCCTCGGGAGTTCGGCCGCCTCATTCATCGCATGCAAGGGGTACAGGCATGAATCACGACAACGGCAAGCATGGTTCGGGAGAACCACCGAAAGCCGCCGGCGCGACACCTCCGCCCCCGGGTGGCGGGCCGCCGCGACACCATGCCGGAGCGGGATCACGCATGCGCGAATCGGCGCGGCGCGTGGTGAAGGAGATAAGCCATCCGGGTCCCGGCCTGGTACATCCCGCCCTGATTCCCGGTGTGGGCGTGGAAAAGACGACGTTCGAATTCGGCACCAACCGGCGGGTATTCGCGGTGTCGGGGTTGCTTATCCTGGGCGTGATCATCTGGGCCGTCGCGGCTCCCGGCAGCATCCCGACCATCGGTACCGCGGCGCTGGGCTGGGTCAACTCCCATTTCGGCTGGCTGTTCCGTTTGCTGGCCGTGGTGGTGTTGCTGTACATGGTCGTACTCGGATATGGCCGCTGCGGTGGCGTGCGCCTCGGCGCGGACGACGAAAAGCCCGAATTCAGCACCGTGTCGTGGGTGGCCATGCTGTTTTCCGCCGGCATGGGAATCGGCCTGCTGTTCTACGGCCCCTACGAGCCGCTGGTCTACTTCAATGCCCCGCCGCACGGTTTCAACGTTGCCCCCGGTTCGGTGGATGCGGCACAGGCATCCATGGCGCAGACCATCCTGCACTGGGGCCTGATCCCATGGGCGTTCTACGCGCTGGTGGGTGGCGCCATCGCCTACAGC
This sequence comes from uncultured Rhodanobacteraceae bacterium, assembly GCA_964570295.1. Lineage (GTDB taxonomy): Bacteria > Pseudomonadota > Gammaproteobacteria > Xanthomonadales > Rhodanobacteraceae > Oleiagrimonas. Next base: position 11,166 of record CAZMXV010000015.1, on the reverse strand, counting down.
GCCTATCGGCGTGGCCGCCGCCCCCTGATATCGGCCATCTTCGAGCCTCTGCTGGGGCCGCGCACACAGGGACCGCTGGGAGCGGTGATCGATATTTTCGCCATCATCGTCACCCTCTTCGGCACCGCCGTTTCGCTGGGCATCGGCGCATTGCAGATCGCCGAGGGCGTGGAAATCGTCTCCGGCATCGGCCCGATCGGCAACGGCATCATCGTCGGCATCATGGCGATACTCACCATCGCCTTCATCATTTCGGCGGTATCCGGGGTATCGCGCGGCATTCGCATCCTTTCCAACACCAACATGGTGGTGGCGGGCTCGCTCGCGATATTCGTGTTTGTCGCCGGACCGACCATCTTCCTGCTGAATCTGCTGCCGTCGTCCATTCTGGCGTTCTTCCGCAACTCGCTGATGATGCTGGCGCGCAATCCCGACCAGGGCGAAGGAGTCGCCGAGTTCCTCTCCAACTGGACCGTCTACTACTGGGCCTGGTGGATTTCCTGGACACCTTTCGTGGGCATGTTCATCGCCAAGATATCCCGTGGCCGGACACTGCGCGAGTTCGTCACCGTGGTCATCGTGGTGCCGGCAGTCGTGTGCTCGCTGTGGTTCCTGGTCTTCGGCGGGGCCGCCATGTTCCAGGACCTTGCCGGCCTGGGCCTCAGTGACTCCGGATCGGCCGAGGCCATGCTGTTCGACATGCTGCGCAACCTGCCCTTCGGGCTGGTCACCAGCGTGCTGGCCATGGTGTCGATCCTGGTCTTCTTCGTGACCTCGGCCGATTCGGCTTCCATCGTGATGAGCTCCATGTCGCAGCGCGGCGAGCCCGAGCCCTCTCCACGCGTAACCATCACGTGGGGGCTCCTGCTTGGGGCGACGGCGGCTTCGTTGCTTCTGGCCGGCGGCGAGAACGCCTTGTCGGGCCTGCAGTCCATCATGGTGGTCTCCGCCCTGCCTTTCGCGGTCATCCTGATCGGCATGATGATCGCCTGGGCCAGGGAGTTGAGCACCGACCCCTACCTGCTGCGCCGCCATTACGCGCAGTCGGCCATTGCGCAGGGTGTGCGTCTCGGCATCGCCAAGCACGGCGACAACTTCGTATTCGGAGCCAGCGAAGTGGCCGCCGACGAGGGTGCCGGTGGTTGGCTGGACAGCGAGGACCCCAAGCTCACGGCCTGGTATGTGGATGTCATGAAGGACGAGGCCGATATCCTCAGCGCCGACGACGTACGCCGTACGCTCAGCCCCGGCCGTATCCAGCCCAAGGGCCCGCCGCGCCCCGACCTCACGGCCTCGGGCGACGAATCCACGACCGCGCGCAGGATGCGCAAGCCGCCCCCGCCAGAGGGGGCATAGGCGTTCTCAAACGAAAAAGCCCCTGCGACGCAGGGGCTTTTTCTTGCATCTGGCGGAGAGGGAGGGATTCGAACCCTCGATACGGGAGACCCGTATACCGGATTTCGAGTCCGGCGCATTCGACCACTCTGCCACCTCTCCAAAAAATACCGCGCGTGGCGACATGGCAGTCATCGCCGGCGCATGGTTCGTCTCGTCCTGAGACTCACCCCTCGCTTCGCTCGGGGCCAGCCCTTCGGCTGTCCAAGTTCGCTCCCGGCGAACTTGTCGACCACTCTGCCACCTCTCCAAAAAATACCGCGCGTGGCGACATGGCAGTCAT
>CAZMXV010000015.1:0-9388 GCA_964570295.1 uncultured Rhodanobacteraceae bacterium | reverse complement strand
CGCCGGCGCATGGTTCGTCTCGTCCTGAAACCTGCATCCCTCGCTTGCGGGGATGAAAGGCCGGCAATGATACGGGGTGGGCCGCCGCCATGGCAAGAAGAATAACGCGCGCCTCCGTTCGACCGCGTGGCGACATGAATCGGCAACCGGCATGTACCGTGACAAGCATCACGCTCTGGGGCATGCTTCCGCCTATCCATACAGCCTGCCCACCATGATCGAATTCGGACACGGAACGCACCCCGGCCTCCGGCGCGCCATCAACGAAGACACCTATTGCGCTGACCCCGGCCTCGGATTGTTCCTGGTCGCCGACGGCATGGGCGGACACGTGCACGGCATGCGCGCCTCGGCACTGGCGCGCGACAGCATGTGTGCCGCGCTGCGCTCGGGGCAGCCGCTGGAAACGGCGGTGCGCATGGCCGACCGGGCCATCATCGCGCGACACGACAGCCGCGACGGCATGCTGCCGATGGGCACCACCCTGGTGGCCCTGCACATCCGCAACCAGACCTTCGAGGCCGCATGGGTGGGCGACAGCCGCCTGTATCTGTACCACGACGGTCTGCGCCAGCTGTCGCACGACCAGTCGCTGGTGCAGGACCTTGTCGACCACGGCGTACTGGACATGCACGAGGCGCACGGCAACCCGCACCGCAACGTGCTGACCCAGGCCCTGGGCGTCACCGCGCCGGACGACCTGCGCATCGACAGCGTCACCGGAACACTGGCCCCGGGCATGCGTTTCGTCCTGTGCAGCGACGGCCTGACCGAGCATGTCGACGACCGGGCGCTTGCCTCCTGGCTGGCACGCGACGATCTTGCCGCGCAGGAACTGGCGGACATTCTCCTGCTGGAAGCACTGGATGCCGGTGGCCACGACAACGTGACGGTCGTCGTGTTGCGCTGCCACGCCGATCAGGCGGGCTGAACCGGCTCCGTCGCGGCGTCCAGGCGACGCCACACGCTTTCGCCCCCGGCCGCCTGGTCCAGTGCCTGCAGGCGCCGCTCGTGCGCGGCCAGCTCGGCCTCGTTGGCACGGAGCACGCGGGGGCGCCGGGTCAGCTCGACCGGCCGCACCCGCCCCGCACCGGCCTCGTCGCCGGCACCGGCATCAAAGCCCAGATCCAGAGCCGACTGGCCCGAGGTCATGGCCAGGTAGACATCGGCCAGCAACTGCGCGTCGAGCAGACCGCCATGCAGGTCGCGATGGGTGTTGTCCACGCCCAGGCGCTTGCACAGGGCGTCCAGGCTGTTGCGCTGGCCCGGATATTTTTCCCTCGCCATGGCCAGGGTATCGAGTACCGCGGCATGGTCGGTCGTGCTGCCGAACCGGTCGCCCGCGCGCGCCAGCTCGGCGTCCAGGAAGCCGACATCGAAGGCCGCGTTGTGGATGATCAGTTCGCTGCCTTCGATGAAGGCCAGGAAGTCATGCACGACGTCCGCGAAGCGCGGCTTGTCGAGCAGGAATTCGTCACGGATGCCGGTGACCTCGCGCGCGCCCTCGTCGATGGCGCGGTCGGGATTGAGATAGGTGTGGAAGGTGCGCCCGCTGGGCCGACGCTCGATCAGTTCCACCGCGCCAATCTCGATCACGCGATGGCCCTTGTGCACTTCCAGGCCCGTGGTTTCGGTGTCCAGCACGACTTGACGCATCAGCGCGTCCCTCCGGCAGCCACGGTCGGCCGGCGCTTCTCGGCTTCGGCTCGCGCGGCCTTGTCCACGCGCTCGTTCTCGACGTGCCCGGCATGCCCTTTCACCCAGTGCCAACGCACCTGGTGGGCATCCGCGGCGGCGGCCAGGCGCTGCCACAGGTCCTGGTTCTTCACCGGTTTGCCGGCGGCGGTGCGCCAGCCCTTGGCGCGCCAGCCCGGCAGCCACTGCTCGATGCCCTGCATGACGTAGCGCGAGTCGGTGGTGAGATCGACCCGGCAACGGCGCGTCAGCGCCTCCAGCGCCATGATCGCCGCCGACAGCTCCATGCGGTTGTTTGTGGTGTGGTCCTCACCGCCGGAAAGCAGCCTTTCTTTGCCCCGGCTGCGCAACAGCGCGGCCCAGCCGCCCGGCCCCGGATTGCCCAGGCAGGCGCCGTCGGTAAAGATTTCCACCCCGGCGGTGCCGGTCCCGTCCACGATGTCGCTCATGCACACTCCCGTTGCGTACCCGGCACCCAGGCACCCCGCTTGCCGGCGTGCCGATGCCTGATCTTGTATACCGATGCCAGCGGCATCACCTCGGCGCGGTGCTTGCGCGCCACCAGCACGAACCCGCCGCCCCACGCACGCGCCGCGGTACCGGCACCTGTCGGCCATGTTGCGCCGCAACGCTCCACGCGCAGGGTATCGACACCCAGCATGGCCAGCCGCTGGCGTATCCAGCCCGGTGGCGTCAGCATCGGGCGCGGCCGCCGTCGACACAGCAGCCACGGCATCCACAGGCTGAACGGATGAAACCCGCTGACCAGCAGGAGCCCGTCGGACGCCAGCACCCGCACCGCCTCGTCCAGTACGCCGGCAGCCTGCGGCGTCCACTCCAGCACATGATCCACCACCACCACACGGAAAACCTCGTCGAGGAACGGCAGCGGCTCGTCGGCACGGGCCCGGATGTCACCCCGCCATGCCCCCTCCTCCAGCAGCAGCCGGATCGGACGCCCGAGTCGGCTCCAGCCTTCGCCGGCATGTTCCCGCATGCAAAGATGCAGCCCGTGGCCACCGCCATGGCCCGCCAACGCACGCGCCAGCACGCCCGCTTCGGCGCGCCGAAGCCCGGCCACGGCGGGTTGTGCCATCAGGAAGTCGTCATGCGCGGAAGTCATGAATGCGGATCACGTCATCAATGACCGCATAGGGTAGCAGCCACGGTTCAGCGCCGGGCGCCAGGCCCTGAAGGCGGCGCCCATCCCTGCTATATTCCGGGGAGTTTTGTGAAAGATTCCATCGGGTTGCCCGGCCTGCCACCCCGCCGCGACCCACGGCCCGCCCACGGAGACCCCTGTTGCGCCTCGACGCCCTGCCGGCACTGAACGACAACTACATCTGGCTGCTGGCCGATGCGGACGGTCGCGCCCTGGTGGTGGACCCCGGGGAAGCCGGGCCGGTCGAAGACATGCTGTCGCGTGACGGCCTGCGCCTGGAGACCATCCTGCTGACCCATCACCACCCCGATCACACGGGCGCCGCCGCCCGCCTGCGCGAGCACCACGGCGCCACCGTGTACGCTCCGCACGACGAGCGCATCGTGGCGGTGGACCGGCGCGTGGGCGAAGGCGACGAGATTGCCCTGGAGGCGCCGCGGGTCCGCTTCAAGGTGTGGGAAACGCCGGGCCACACCCGCAGCCACGTCGCCTACGTCGGCGAAGGGCTGCTGTTCAGCGGCGACACCCTGTTCAGCCTCGGCTGTGGACGCCTGTTCGAGGGCAGTCCCGAGCAGATGCTGGCCTCGCTGGACCGCCTGGCCTCGCTTCCCGACGACACCCGCGTATGCTGCGGACACGAGTACACGCTCGCCAATGCCGCCTTCGCGCATACCGTCGAGCCGGACAATCCCGACTTGGCCGAACGCACGGCCCAGGCACGCCAGGCGCGGCACGAGGGCCGCCCCAGCCTGCCCGCCTGGATGCACACCGAACGCGCGGCCAATCCGTTTCTGCGCGTGGACGCGCCCGCGGTGATGCGCTGGGCCGGCAACCCGCACCCGGGCCAGACCCACCGGGTCGCGCGGTTCGCCGCCCTGCGCGACGCCAAGGACAGGTTCCGCGCATGAAGGCGCAGCTGCGCACCCTTCTGGCGACGACCGCCGCCGTGCTGGTGGCGTCCTGCTCGACACCGGCGCCGCGTCCCGCCACGCCACGCCACGCCCCTCCTGCCCCGTCCACCTCCAAGCCCGAGCCCGTGACGCCGGCACCCGCCATCCAGCCGCACCCTCCGGCCACGCCACCCGTTCCCGCCGGCCCCGTCGACACCTTTGCCAGCCTGCGCAGGCAATTCGCCATGCCGAGTTGCCCGGCACCGGCCGTACGCCGCGCCCGTCTCGAAACCCGCAACCGGCATGGCTTCGAGACGCGCATGCGCGAGGTGCTGCCGGTCATCGACTACATCCAGCGTCTTACCGAAGCCAGCCACGTGGCCGGCGAGTTCGCCCTGCTGCCCTGGGTGGAAAGCCACTACCGCAACATTCCACCGCGCCGCGGTCGCCCCGCCGGCATGTGGCAGATCATGCCGGTGACCGCCCGCGCGCTGAAACTTCCCGTCAGCCGTGCCTACGACGGCCGCCTGGACCGGGTCGCCTCCAGCGAGGCGGCCCTGCACCTGATGGCCCGCTATCACGCGCGCTGGCACGACTGGCGCGTGGCCGACATGGCCTACAACACCGGCGAATACCGCATGCGCAGGATCATCAAGGCGCACGGCATGCCGGCATCCTCGCCGGCCATTCCCGACCTGCCGGTGGGGCGCACCACCCGGCAGCACCTCACCCGGCTTCTGGCCATCGCCTGCATCATCCGCGACCCGGCCCGTTTCAATGTCAAGCTGCCGCTTCTGGAACCGGAGCGGCGGCTGGAAACGGTCGAGCTGGAAGCCCCCGCACGGGTCGACCAGGTGGCGCGGCTGAGCGGCATTTCCACAAGCAGGTTCCGCAAGCTCAACCCGGGCTACCGCCTCTCGACCATCCCGGCCACGGCGCCGAAACATGTACTGCTTCCGGCCGACGCCGCACGCAGCCTGACCCTGGCCATGGCCAACGGCGAACTGGAAAGCGGCGGGGAACTGGCCGGCATCGACGGCGCCGCCGCCAGCTACACCGTGACCGCGGGCGACTCGCTGTGGAGCATCGCGCGCCGCTTCGACGTACGTGTCGAGGAACTGCGCGTCTGGAACAACCTGGCCGACTCCACGCTGCAGCCGGGCCAGGTGCTGACCCTGGAGCCCATGCCTTCCAGCTGATCCGGCGCTTCGGGACGGTGCATCCGGGGGCACGGACAGGTAAACTTTCCGTTTCGCCCGCACTGTCCGCGGGCTTCGCTGTTGCCATCCGGAGGACGCATGGGATTTTTGCATGGTAAACGTGCCCTGATCGTGGGCATTGCCAGTCAACGCTCGATTGCCTGGGGCATCGCCAACGCGATGCACCGCGAAGGCGCGCAACTGGCCTTCACCTACCAGAACGAGCGCCTGAAGAGCCGCGTCGAAGAGGCCGCCAACGCCTTCGGATCCAACATCGTGCTGCCGTGCGACGTCGCCGAGGATGCCCAGATCGACACTCTGTTCGCGGAACTGGGCAAGCACTGGGACGGTTTCGACATCCTGGTGCATTCGGTGGGTTTCGCGCCGCGCGAAGCACTCCAGGGCGAGTTCCTGGACAACCTGACGCGCGAAAACTTCGGCATCGCCCACGACATCTCCAGCTATAGCCTGGCAGCCCTGTCCAAGGCGGCACGCCCGATGATGGCCAGCCGCAACGGTGCCATCCTGACATTGACCTACCTCGGCGCCGAGCGCGCCCTGAACAACTACAACGTCATGGGCCTGGCCAAGGCCAGCCTGGAAGCCAACGTCAGGTACCTGGCCTACAACCTGGGGCCGCAGGACGGCACGCGCGTCAACGCCATCTCCGCGGGCCCGATCAAGACCCTGGCCGCCTCGGGCGTGGGCAACCTGCGCAAGATGCTGGACCACGTGGAAGAAAACGCTCCCCTGCGCCGCAGCATCACCACCGAGGAAGTCGGCAACGTGGGCGCCTTCCTGTGTTCGGACCTGGCCTCGGGCGTCACGGGCGAAGTCACCTACGTCGACGCCGGCTACAACATCCTGGGCATGACCGGTATTTGAATCGCGAGGCCCCGGCATGCCGGGGCCTCCGTCACCTGTTCCCGGCAAGCGGGCAAGACAGGACTCACTGGAAACCGGAGTCTTTCGAACTCCGATCGTGAAAGGGCGCGCAGGCGTCAGCGCCCGCGCGCAAGGCGCTCCTCGAGGACCTCCCCGATACCGTAGCGACCGGCGTCGCGACCGGCCACCCAGGCCGCGGCGGCAAGTGCCCCGCGAGCGAAAATGCCGCGATCGGTGGCCCGGTGGGCCAGCTCCACGCGCTCGCCGCGGGTCGCCAGAAGCGCGGTGTGCTCGCCGACGATATCGCCGCCGCGAACCACCGCGAAGCCAATGGCACCCTGCTCCCGTTCGCCGGTCTGGCCCTGGCGCCCATGCACGGCCACGTCCTCCAGCGCCACCCCGCGCGCCGCGGCGGCGGCCTGGCCCAGCACCAGGGCGGTGCCCGAAGGCGCGTCCTGCTTGCGGCCATGGTGGGCTTCGAGGATCTCCAGGTCCCAGTCCGGCAGGGCCGCCGCGGCATCGCGCAACAGGCGCGTCAGCACGGCCACACCGAGGCTGAAGTTGGCCGCGCGCAACACCGGAATGCGCTCACCGGCGGCGTGCAGACGCGTCTGCAGCGCGTCATCCAGCCCGGTGGTGCCGGTGACCAGCGCCACGCCATGGCTTTCACAATGGTCCAGCACGTCGGCAAGGCCCGCCGGGGTGCTGAAATCGACCACGACGTCCAGGTCGCCGGCCTGCTGCCATCCCGCCACGTAATGCGGCGTCTCGGGCGTGGCCGGCACGTACAGCGGCTGCCCCACCAGCGCCGAATCGGCATCGATGACCGCGCGCCGCAGCACGAAGCGACGGTCTCCACGCAGCAGCGCGATCAGGGCCTGCCCCATGCGCCCGGAGGCGCCGTTGATGGCCAGTCGTATCGGTGTGCTCATGTCATTCCACCCATGGCAAAGCATGCATCCCGGGGATGCCTGGTTGAATACGGCGTGGCGTCATGCCGTCTTGCGGGAAAAGAACTTCTTCACGCCGTCCTTCCAGTTGCCGGCACGCGGCGAATGGGTTTCGGCGGCGCCATCCTCCCCGAACGTGGCCTCGAAGGCCTGCAGCAAGTCGCGCTGCTCGGCATTCAGACGCACCGGGGTTTCCACGCTGACACGGCAGATCAGGTCACCGGCATGCCCTCCCCGCACGGGCCGGACGCCGCGTCCGCGCAGGCGGAAGGTCTGTCCGCTCTGGGTTTCCGGGGGCACGTTGATGTCCACCTCGCCATCCAGGGTCGGCACCTTCAACGTGGCGCCCAGCGCCGCTTGGCCAAAGCGGATGGGCACCTCGCAATGCAGGTCGCGCCCGTCACGCTGGAAGATGGCGTGTTCGCGCACATGGATTTCCACGTACAGGTCGCCATCACGGCCGCCGGCCGGAGCCGCCTCGCCCTGCCCGCTCAGGCGGATGCGGTCGCCGTTGTCGACGCCGGCGGGAATGTTGACCGACAGCGTGCGCTTGTCCTCGACACGGCCGTGGCCGTGACAGCGCTTGCAGGGATGCTCGATTTTCTGTCCCGATCCGCCGCAGTGGGGACAGGTCTGCTGCACTGAAAAGATGCCGTTCTGCATGCGCACGCGGCCATGCCCGGCGCAGGTGGAGCAGGTGACGGTGTTGCCGTCCTCCGAACCGGTGCCCTTGCATTCGTCGCAGCCGACCAGGGTCGGAATCTCGATATCCCGGGCAACACCGAAGACGGCTTCCTCCAGGTCCACTTCCAGGATGTAGCGCAGGTCGGCACCACGCTGCTGGCGCGGGCCCCGACCGCCACCGAAGATGTCGCCGAAAATATCCCCGAAGATGTCGCCCATATCGGCAAAGCCGGCGCCGCCGCCGCCCCCCATGCCGCCCTCGAACGCGGCGTGGCCGTACTGGTCGTACATCGAGCGCTTCTGCGGATCGGAAAGGATGTCGTAGGCCTCCTTGGCCTCCTTGAAGCGTTCCAGCGACTCGGGGTCGTCGGGGCAGCGGTCGGGATGGCACTTCATGGCCACGCGGCGGAAGGACTTCTTCAGCTCGACCTGGGTCACCGTGCGGGAAACCCCCAGCACCTCGTAATAGTCCCGCTTGCTCATCTCGATACAACCTTTTCGAACCGGCGGTCGGGGACGATCCAGATCGCCGCGACCACGGCATACAACGCGCACGACAGCAGCGGCACCCAGGCCACCACCGCCAACGCGGCCAGATAAAACACCAGCGACAGTTTGCCCTTGGCATCGCGGCCCACGGCACGCGACAGCCGGGACCGGCTGCCGTTCCATTTCACGATGGACCGCTGCAGCAGAAGAAAGCCGCCGGCGGCCATCAAAAGGACAAAACCATATAGGGCCACCGGCACAGTGGCAAATTCCGTTTCACTCATCCAGGCCGTGGTGAACGGCACCAGGGTCATCCAGAACAGCCAGTAAAGGTTGGCCCACAGCACCGGCCCGCCGATGCGCTCGGTGGCGCGCAGCATGTGGTGGTGGTTGTTCCAGTACAGGCCCACATAGATGAAGCTGAGCACATAGCTCAGCGCCACCGGCCACTGCCCGGCCAGGGCCGTCCATTCGGCCACGCGGGGCGGTTCCAGTTCCAGCACCATGATGGTAAGGGCCACCGCCATCACGCCGTCGGTGAATGCTTCCAGTCGCCCCGTGTCCATGCCACCCCTCATGCGTGCAGCCGGTACCCGACATGGGTACCGGCCGGTTGGCTGTTACTTCTTGTCGTCGTCCTTGACCTCGGTGAACTCGGCATCCACCACGTCGTCGGGCTGGGCCGATCCGCCTGGCGCATCCTGGCCGGCGCTGTCGGGGCCCGGCTGGGAACCGCCCTGCTGGGCCGCGGCGAACAGGGCCTGCGCGGCCTGTTCCAGCTTCTGCGTCTTGGACTCGATGGCGGCCTTGTCGTCGCCGTCCTTGACCTTCTTCAGCTCGGCCAGGGCCTCCTCGATGCCGCCAATGGCCGAGCCGGCCTTGTCGCCATGCTCCTTGATGGCCGTCTCGGTGGCATGGATCAACTGGTCGGCCTTGTTGCGCACTTCGACCAGTTCCTGGAATTTCTTGTCTTCCTCGCGATGCGTTTCGGCATCGGCGACCATGCGCTCGATTTCCTCGTCGGACAGGCCGGAACCGGCCTTGACCTCGACCTTCTGCTCCTTGCCGGTGTCCTTGTCCTTGGCCGACACGTGCAGGATGCCGTTGGCGTCGATGTCGAAGCTGACCTCGATCTGCGGTACGCCGCGCGGCGCGGCGCGGATGCCGGCCAGGTCGAACTTGGCCAGCGACTTGTTGTACTGGGCCTGCTCGCGCTCGCCCTGCAGCACGTGCACGGTGACCGCGGTCTGGTTGTTTTCGGCGGTGGAAAACACCTGCGAGGCCTTGGTCGGAATGGTGGTGTTCTTCTCGATCAGCTTGGTGAACACGCCACCCATGGTCTCGATGCCGAGACTCAGCGGCGTCACGTCCAGCAGCAACACGTCCTTGACGTCGCCGCCCAGCACGCCGCCCTGGATCGCCGCGCCCACGGCC
>CAZMXV010000014.1:0-27990 GCA_964570295.1 uncultured Rhodanobacteraceae bacterium | reverse complement strand
CGGCTGCCCATCCCCATCCTGAACCATTCCCGCCGCCATCGCGGATCGGGTGTGATGTCATGCGATAATGGCCCGCTGATTCGCCAGCAAGGTCGACCATGAGCGAGAAAGCCGCATCCAACGCCTTGGGCCTGGGCACCCGCGCCATCCATGCGGGCCAGGCACCGGATCCGTCCACCGGCGCCATCATGACGCCCATCTACGCCACCTCCACTTACGTGCAGGAGAGTCCGGGCAAGCACAAGGGCTACGAGTATTCGCGCTCGCAGAACCCCACGCGCATGGCCTGGGAGCGCTGCGTGGCCGACCTGGAAGGCGGCGTGGCCGGCTTCGCCTTCGGCTCCGGCCTGGCGGCGGCTTCCACCGTGCTGGACATGCTCGATTCGGGCAGCCACGTCATCGCCATGGACGACCTCTATGGCGGCAGCTATCGCCTGTTCGAGAAGGTGCGGCGACGCTCGGCCGGCCTGGACTTCAGCTTCATCGACCTCAACGACGAGGCCGCGCTGAAGGCGGCGCTCAAGCCGGAAACACGCATGATCTGGGCCGAAAGCCCGACCAACCCCATGCTGCGCCTGGTCGACCTGGAAAAAGTGTCCGCCTTCGCCCGGGCCCATGGCCTCATCCTGGTGGTCGACAACACCTTCTGCTCGCCCATGGTACAGCGGCCGCTGGAGCTGGGCGCCGACCTGGTGCTGCACTCGGCCACCAAGTATCTCAACGGGCATTCGGACATGGTTGGCGGCATCGTCGTGGCCGGCAACGACGCACTGGCCGAGCAGTTGGCTTTCCTGCAGAACTCGGTCGGCGCCATCGCCGGTCCGTTCGACGCCTTCCTGGCCCTGCGCGGGGTCAAGACCCTGCACCTGCGCATGCGCCAGCACTGCGAGAGCGCGCTGGAACTGGCGCGCTGGCTGGAGCGTCATCCCGCCATCGAGCGCGTCATCTACCCCGGCCTGGAAAGCCACCCGCAGCACGAACTGGCCAAACGCCAGATGCATGGCTTCGGCGGCATCGTCAGCGCCGAGATCAAGGGCGGCCTGGACAAGGCGCGCGCCTTCCTGGAGCGCTGCCACCTGTTCGCTCTGGCCGAGTCGCTGGGCGGCGTGGAAAGCCTCATCGAGCACCCCGCCATCATGACCCACGCCTCGGTGCCGGCGGCAAACCGCGCCCGCCTGGGCATCAGCGACGGGCTGGTGCGATTGTCGGTGGGGGTGGAAGATATAGTCGACCTGAAGGCCGAACTGGACGGCGCCCTGGGGATGGAAGACCGTTGACCACGGAAGCAAGCGAGCACACCGCGCCACCGGCGACATCGAGCACGAATGAACCGCTGCTGATGCAGTTTCGCGGAGAGCGTCGCCTCGTCCGCGATTTGATCGACAGCCTGCGCAACCCGGAATTCTGGGCCTTGTCCGCCTGGCTGGACATCGTGGTCACCTATCGACGTTCGCGCCTGGGCGTCATCTGGTTGCTGATGCCGACGGCCATCTATACCTATGGCGTAGGGGCCCTGTTTGCAGGACTGTGGCATACCACCATTCCGCAGTTTGCGCCGCATGTGGCCCTGGGCTGGTCCATGTACATGGTCCTGAACTCGGTAATCAACGAGTCCACGCAGGTCCTGTACCGGGCGCGCTCATTCATCATGGACGGGCGCATGCGCCTGACGGACTTCGTGCTGCGCTCCATGGCCAAGGCGTTGTTTCATTTCGGCATGTCCATCCCGATCATCGTTCTGACATTGGTGTTTTACCCGGACCTGCACCCGGAAGGCTTTTTGCTCAGTGCGGGCGCTTTCGTGTTCATTCTGCTCAACACGTTTTTTTGTGGCGTGATCTTTTCCATCGTGGGAGCCCGTTTTCCCGACATTCATGAGGTGGTCAGGAACATATTCAGCGTGCTGGGCCTGGTGACGCCGATCATCTGGTTCGCGTCCATGGCTCCGCTGACCTCGGTGCGGGGGCTGGTGGCGCGCTTCAACCCGTTGTTTCATTTCATTGAAACCTTTCGGGCACCGATTCTGGGCCAACCATTGAGCATCTACTCGTGGTACATCGTGGGCGCGATGACGGTGGTGTCCTTTGCGCTGGCGGCCTTTTTGTACCGCCGCTACGCGCGCCTTGTCCCCATCTGGCTTTGAGGCACACCGTGACAGCAGGCATCAAGGCAAAGCAACTGTCGTTGACCGTGCCCACCTTCATCCAGAAGGACCGCGGCGTGCGGCGCTGGTCGTCGCTGTTCTTCGGCGCCATGTTCGACCCGCCCCGGCGGCGCCAAGCCCATCTGCTCAAGGATTTCACGTTCGAGATCAAGGACGGCGAACGCATGGCCCTGCTGGGCCAGAATGGCGCCGGCAAGTCGACCCTGCTCAAGGTGCTCAATGGCGCCTATGCGCCGACCTCGGGCAACCTCGAAGTGCATGGCCGGTGCCAGGCCCTGCTCAACCTGTCCATCGGATTCAGCCAGCAGGCCACCGTGCGCGAGAACATCTTCCTGCGCGGCACGGCCATGGGCCTGCCCACGCGCTTCCTGCGCCAGCATGTGGACGACATCCTGGACTTCGCGGATATCCCCGAAAAGGTGAACCAGCGCCTGTACACGCTGTCGTCGGGCCAACGGATGCGCCTGGGCTTCGCCATTTCCACGGTGGTCCAGCAGGACATCCTGTTGCTGGACGAATGGCTCAATACCGGCGACGCCAATTTCAAGGTCAAGGCCAAGGAACGCCTGGCGGACCGGGTGGAGGGAAGCGGCATCGTGGTGCTGGCCAGCCACAGTGCCGGGCTGCTGCGGGACATCTGCAACAGGGGCATGGTCATCGACCATGGCCGCCTCCTGTACGTGGGAGACATCGAGCCGGCCATCGCGTTCTATCAGAACGTCCTTGCCCTGCAATGGGCATCCGGCGACATGGACCCGGGCGAGCTCGCCAGCGGGAGGCCGCTGGTCTATGGCTATGTGGACGGCATCGAGGTGGCCGGTTCCGGACGGGTCAGGCTGAGAGGGTGGATGGCAAGCACCACGGGTCCCGCGCCCGAGATGCTGGAAATCCGCCTGGACGGCAACGCCCACGAGGCCAGGGACATGGCGCGCATCAAGCGTGGCGACGTGGTCAAGCGTTTCGGCGTACGCGACGAGCAGTGCGGCTTTCACGCGGACTTTCTGATTCCGGGGGTGGAATCCGCCATGGACCTGAAAGGCATGGCGGTGATGGGCGGCTTGCCCGGTGCCGCGGCCGACACGGCATTGCGCCAGTCGGACAGGGTGGTCATGGCCATCCAGTCCGGTGAACTGGCCGTGTGAGAACAACGATGACCCAGTATCAATCCTTCCCCGACGCGCGTGGCGACTCGCGCACCCTGGACAAACTGAAGGCGCTCCGCCTGCCGGTGATGAAAGGCGGCCGGTTCCTGGACGTGGGCTGCAACGAGGGCTTTTTCTGCGGATTCGCCCGTTTTGCCGGGGCTTCCCGCAGCGTGGGGCTCGACCATTCGCAAACCAGCATCGAACGCGCCCAGTTCCGCTTTCCCGATTGCGAATTTCATTGCACGGGCTGGAATCACCTGCCGGATGGCCCGTTCGATGTCATTCTGCTGGCCTCGGCCCTGCATTACGCCGACGACCAGGCCGCCCTGATCCACACGCTGGTCGACCATCTGGCCCCCGACGGCGTGCTGGTGCTGGAGCTGGGCATCGTCTCGTCGCGCCAGTCGGAATGGGTGGAAGTCACGCGCGGCATCGACGTGCGCTGGTTCCCGTCCATGATGAAGCTGCGCGAGATACTGGAGCCGTATGCGTCCAAGTGGATCGGCCCCAGCGTGGCGCAGGAGGGCGATCCGGTGGCGCGCCATGTGGTGCATGTCTCGAAACGGCGGCCGGTGGCCTACCTGCTCATGCAGGCGCCGGGGTTCGGCAAGTCGAGCCTCGCCCGCGACCTGTTCGGGTCCGCGGGCGTGACGCTGGTATCGGGCGACCTGCAGTTGAGCCGCGTGGCGCGCGACGAGATCGACGCGCCGGCATCCTTGCGCAAGGTGGTCAAGAAGGGGTTTTCCCCCTACCGCATGGACCGCACGGTGGAAAACGTGTTCAAAAGCCGGCAGGGCAAGCCACTGGTCGACACCTGGCTGGCCGAGGCGGGCGAAGGCGATTTCGTGGTGGATGCCTATATCCCCGAGGCGTATCAGGCGGAAGTACGCCAGTACCTGGTGGATGCGGGCTACATGGCGGTCACCCTGGACTGGGAGCGCCCTGGCCCGGTGCTGCTGGGCGGGCCCACGCTCGACCATCTGGCGCAGGGATTCGTGCGCTCCATGCAAAAGCGCGGGGCGCCGCCGTCCGCTGCCGCCGCGGAACAGGCGGCAAGCAACGTGAAGGATGCCCGCGGCTACGTCGACCAGTTGACTTTCGAGGGCGGCAAGCTGCTCATCGGCGGCTGGGCACGGAACCAAAACGGCCAGTTGCCGCAAGTGCTGACGGTGCGCCTGAAAGGCCGCATCATCACCTGTGACCACTTCGAGGTTGTCGACCGGCCGGATGTGCGCGAGCATCTGGGTATCGACGCAGGGAGGCTGGGGTTTCGCATCAGCCTGGATGCGGACGGCATGGACGGGCCGGCCGCGCTGGGCGGGGAATTTGCCGTCGCGCCATTGGGGGGGCGCGCCTTCAGGGTGACGCCCGCCGTGGCGAGGGTGTTGAAAAATGCATGAGCATCCGGACGAGCAGGGTCGAGGGGAAGTGCCATCCACCGGCACGGAGCAGGGAGGAGCGGACGCTGTCGAGAACGGCGAGGAAATCGCCCGCCTGCGTCAGGCCCTGGCCGCCTGCCGGCAGGCGCGTGCCGAAGAGCGTCTGCGTTACGAGCACGATCTGTACCAGGCTCGCCATGAACTGGCCCAGGCAAGGCGGGTCCAGGAAGAGCTCAGCGAGAAGCTTCACGGGCACGAAGCATCCCGCGTGGGGTCGGGTAGCGCAAGCACGCCGGCCGGCCATGCCCGGCCTCCCTTGCCACGCCGGGTCCGGAACCTGCTTTTCCTCCATGGCGACCGCCGGCTGCTGCAGAAACACATCCGCCTGCTGCACCAGTCCGACCTGTTCGACGGGGACTGGTATCTGGCCGAATACCCGGACGTTGCCGCCACGTCGGTGGATCCGGCCGAACACTACCTGCGCTTCGGCGCCCACGAGGGGCGCAACCCGGGGCCCCTGTTCCATGGCGACGAGTACCTGCGCGAGCATCCTGAACTGGCCGATGGCCATGTCAATCCGTTGATCCATTATCTGCAGACGCGGGGGAGCTCAAAGTAGCCATGGAAGGTGCCCCGTTTGCTTCGCCCCTGTCGACCGGGTTTCCGGCAAGCCCGGAAGAACGGGCACGGCTTGCGCCCTATTTTTACGAAGAGGGCATGCAGGGTGTCGATCTGGATGCCCTGGTCGCGCGCGAGCAGGCCTGCCTGGCAGCAAGCGGGTGCTTCGATGCGACGTGGTATGCCGAGAACAACCCCGACGTGGTGCGGGCAGGCCGCGACCCGCTGGAGCATTTCTGCCGATACGGCTGGCGGCAATTGCGTGATCCGGCCCCCGGCTTCGGTGTCTGGTGGTATTGGGCGTCGTACCTCGACCCGGCCCGGGAGTGCATCAATCCCCTGGTGCACTTCGCGTTGGTGGGGCGTGAAAAGGGGCTGGAAGCCTTCCCGCCGCCCTACCGGCCCGATGGCAAGGCGCAATCGTTTCCCGTGGGCCGTCCCGTCCGTCGTGCCTGCCTGTTCGCGGGCTTCGATGCCGACGGCCTGGTGGACGATTGCGTGGTGGACTATGTCCGGGAATTGTCCCGCCATGCGGATGTCTGGTACCTGGCCGACAGCGTCATGCAACCCGGAGAGCTGGACAAGCTGACGGGCCTGGTGCACGGGGCCTGGGGTATCCGCCACGGGGCCTATGACTTCGGCTCCTGGTCGCGCCTGGCCCGCGACCTCGTGGGGTGGGACACGCTGCTGGAATACGACGAAGTCGTGCTTGCCAACGACAGCTGCTGGTTGCTGCATGATCTCGATGCCGTTTTTCGGCGCATGGATGCCAGGCCATGCGACTGGTGGGGCATGCAGGCGACCAAAGGTCTGCACTGGACGCGACACAAGCCTGAAAACCGGTTCCGCGACCCGATACCGATGGAGGTCGTGAAAAGGGAAAAACTGGCCGAATACCACCGCGAATACCTGTTCGATTTCCACGTCGGCTCGTATTTTCTGGCCTTTCGACAGAACGTGCTGCGGGACGAAGGCTTCCGCCGGCGTCTCGATGCCGTCGTGCCGCAGGATGGCAAGCTCAACACCATCCGGAAATACGAAATCGGGCTGGGACGCTACCTGATGGCAAGCGGCCACGCCTTCGATACCTTCATCGACCGCCTGTATCCCTTTCATCCGCTTTATTCGGAGCAAGCCTTCGACCTCATTGCCGAAGGGTTCCCTTTCCTCAAGCGCTACCTGCTGACTGAAAACCATTACCGCGTTCCCGGCCTGGACCGATGGAAGGAGCGCGTGCTGGAACGGGTGCCCTCCGCGCCGGTGGAGCGTTTCGAGAAGCAGTTGCTGCGTGTGGCCGACGACGAAAAGCTTTACCGCAACCTGCGCATCACGCGGGGCCCGGCCGGGCATGCCGTGGTTCCGCACCTGCTGGCGGGCGAGGCTTTTCGTCGCGCCGATGCCGCCACGCCCACCCATGACCACTGGTGGGCCTTCCCCGTCTGCGCATTCACCCACCGGTTCACAGGCAACGAGCGTGCCGTGTTCGAGACGGTCAAGCGGGATCCGTCCATCAAGAAGATCGTCCTGACGCGGAAGAAGCGTGTTGCTGTCGATGGCGAGAACGTGGTCGTGGTTCCCCTGCGCAGCCCCGAAGGGCAGCATTTCCTGCTGCGCGCGCGGCAGATATTCATCAAGCACAGCCCCACGCGGAACATCGTGTTTCCGGTGTGTCCCGATCGCCACAACATCATCAATCTCTGGCACGGCGTACCGCTCAAGCGGATCGGCTATGCATCGCTGGACATGCGGGACAAGCTGGACCAGCTGGGCGAAGAGCATCGCAAATGCCGGGCCGTCATCGCCGCGTCCCGGGTGGATGCGATGGCCATGGCATCGGCGTTCTATCCCCTGTCCTACAACGACGTGTGGGTGACGGGCCTGCCCCGGCACGATTTCATCACGCGTTCCCGCGAGGAACTGCCGCCCCATCTGCTGGAGCAGTCCATGCGATTGGAGCGGCTGCTGGCAGGGCGTCGTCTGGTGTTGTTCGTACCGACCTTCCGGCACGGGGAGGAGGATGCCTACTACCATTTCCGCGATACGGAACTGGCGTGGCTGGGTCAATGGCTGCACAGGCATGGTGCGGTCATCGGCGTGCGCGAACACATGGCCGACAAGGCGCGCGTATACGGCAGGGCACTTGGCGTGACAGGTGCGCTGGACCTGTCGGATACCCGTTTCGAGGACGTGGAGGTGCTGTATCGGCATGCCGACGTGCTCCTCACCGACTATTCGAGCTGCTTCATTGATTTCATGCTGACCGGTCGATCGATGGTCAGCTTCGCCTATGACTTCGACCGGTATGTGCACGGTGAACGCGGGTTGTTCTATGACATGGAGCAGATGTTCCCGGGACCTGTCTGCCGTAATTTCGGGGAATTGAAAGCAGCTCTGGAAGGGGTTTTCCAGGCACCTGCTTCCCATGAACGTGAACGATACGCCTGGAAGCGCCGGCTGCTCCTGGACCACGCCGACGATGCCAACGGGTGGCGCGTCGTGCAAAAAGTGAAGGGCCTTTACCGGCAGGCGGAATCCGTCGGCGCGGTGGCGGGCTGAGGCATTGGCGCGCGTGGATCACTGCCGGGTGGTGCCGCAGTTGCACGGGGCGGCGACAACATGTGAATTGTTGCCCGATGACACCCTGGCATCGCGGGCCGGAACGACGGGTACGACATGGAAAGCAGAGGGCGACCATGCGGGCTTCCGGTTCGGCGCCCCGATTTTCGGGCCGGGGCTGGCTGCCGGCTGGTACGAATGGCACGCCAACATCGAATGTCTCGATGGAACACTCACGTTGCCAAGCCTGCGTCTCACGTATGCGCCGGGTGCCGTGGTGTCCGGCGGGGAAGTGCCGCTGCCTGACCCGTCGGCATCCGGTGACATGCGGGCACTTGTCCTGTTCAAGTACCCGACAACGGGATTGCATTTTTGTCCCGGTGTGTGGGCAGCACGGTTCCGGCTGCGGGGTTGCAGCCTGCGCCGCGTGTCGCGATTGACCGCCTTGCGGATGATGTTGTGCGGTACCAGGCGCGGGGGTGCCCTGCGGAGTGCCGCGCGCCGCCTGCCCGGGTTTCTGGCAAAGCTTCTGGGGAAAGGACTGCGCCGTGCCACGGATGAGGTCTTTTCCGATTACCTGGCCGACCAGAGGCCGCGGGGCCTCACGGAATACGACGTGTGGACCCGCAAGTACGACACCTTTACTCCCGCTCGGCTGGCGACACTGGGGCGCCGCGCGCAAACACTCCCAGGCGCTCCATTCTCCATCCTGATGACGGTGCAGGGCGGTTCCGTGGAAACCTTGCGTCGCCGTATCGACGGCGTCTGTGGCCAGCAATGGGGCAACTGGGAGTTGTGCATCGCAGCCGAAGTGTCCTGTGATGCGGCAATCAGGCACGAACTGGCGATCTCTGCGGCGCGTGATCCCCGCATCCGTCTCGCTCCCGAGCTGGCCAACGATTCCGCGGCGGCTTTCAGGCAGGCGCTTGACATGGTCGGGACGCGGCGCGTCATCGTGGCAGGCGAAGATGTCGTGCTGCGGCGGCATGCCCTGCTGGAATTGGCAGCATTGCAGCAGCGCTTTCCCCATGTCGCCTTTGCCTACGCCGATGAGGACCGGATCGACGGAAAGGGGCGGCGCCATGCGCCGCGTTTCAAGCCGGCGTGGAACCCGGACCTGTTGCGCAGCCAGAACTACATCGGGGCCCTTGCCATGGTCGACGCGGACCTTTTGCGCAAGGTGGGTGGCCTGCGCGGAGGATATGACGGCGATGGCCTCCATGACCTGTTCCTGCGCTGCACCGAGCCTCTCGAGCGTACGCGGGTCAGCCATGTGCCACGGATCCTCTATCATCTCGACACATGCTCCGCACTGGCCTCGTCAACCGATGCGGGAGGGGGCACTACCAGCCTGCGGGCGGTGGAAGAGCACCTGGGCCGTCTGGGCGTCCATGCCGCCGTTGCACCAGGCCCGGACCGAACGCTACATGTACGCTGGCCGATACCCTCGCCCGGGCCAAAAATCAGCCTGGTCATTCCCACGCGCGATCGAGTCGACCTGTTGCGGACCTGCGTCGAAAGCGTGCTGGCCCGCACCACGTGGCCCCATGTCGAGATCGTGGTTGTCGACAACGGTTCGGAACAGCGTCGTACACACGACTATCTGGAGCAGTTGCGTAAAACCGACCGGGTGCGCGTGCTCCAGGACGATCGTCCATTCAATTACGCGGCCATCAACAATCGTGCCGTGGCGCAATGCGACGGCGAACTGGTATGCCTGCTCAACAACGACATCGAGGTCATCTCCCCGGACTGGCTGGAGGAAATGGCCGGACATGCCCTGCGTCCGGAAGTCGGTGCCGTGGGAGCCATGCTCTATTACCCGAATGAAACCATCCAGCATGCCGGTGTCATCGTCGGCATGCATGGCGTGGCGGATCACATCTATGCCGGAAAGCCGCGTGGCTGGTCCGGACAGGGAGGAAGGGCTTCCGTGACACAGGAACTTTCCGCAGTCACGGCCGCATGCCTCTTGATCCGTCGGGCTGCCTGGCTGGAAGTGGGGGGCATGGACGAGCGTCTGGCGGTGGCCTTCAACGACGTGGACCTGTGCCTGCGCCTGCGCGAGCACGGCTATCACAACATATGGACACCGCATGCCGAGCTGTACCATCACGAGTCCGCTTCCCGTGGGCGCGACGACATGGATCCGGAGCGACGGGCCCGTTATGCCGGGGAAATCGCCTACATGCGTGAGCGTTGGCCGGCCATGCTGCGCGATGACCCCGCGTATAACCCCAACTTGTCCTTGCACCCCACCAAAGGAGAACTGGCCTTCCCGCCGCGTGATGCATGAAGTGGCGGATGAGGGGCGGTTTCTGCAACTCAGTAGTCAAACAGGTCGTATTTGAGAGACAATGGCCCGGACCTTGCTTGTCCGGTTGGGGGCGATGGTTCGGCAGGCGAAGGAAACTTGATTCAAGAGGGAAACCATGCGAACCGTTCTTACCTATGGCACTTTTGATGTGCTGCATATCGGCCACATCAACCTGCTCCGCAGGGCCCGGACACTTGGAGATCGCCTCATCGTCGGCCTGTCGACCGACGAGTTCAATGCCGGCAAGCACAAGGAGTCGTTGCTGGACTACGACAACCGCAAGGCGGTACTTGAAGCCATCCGTTATGTTGACCTGGTCATCCCCGAAACCCGTTGGGAGCAGAAGGTTGACGATGTCCGTGAGCACAAGGTCGACATCTTCGTGATCGGCGATGACTGGGCCGGCAAATTCGATTTCCTGAAAGAGCTGTGTGAGGTGGAATATCTCTCGCGCACTGCTGATATCTCCAGCACCCTGGTCAAGCAGACGCTTCTGGCCAGGAATCAAGTTGGCTGTTGATGCGCTTTTCGGCTCGCCAAAATAAAAGGTGTTTTCCACTCCAAGCTGCATGAACATATTAAAGGATTTTTTATGCCTACGATGGCCGATCCCCTTCGTACACGGTTTTCCTTGCTGATTCGCCACACCTTGCGCAAGGCACGGGGAAATCCGGATTCCCGGGCTACCAACGAGGAAGAGCAGGCCATCCGTCAGTCGGGTGCGTTTGATGCCCAGTGGTACCGTGAAAAGTACCCTGATGTGGCAGCCTCCGGCATGGATCCACTCAGGCATTACATCCGCTACGGCGCGGCGGAGCACCGCAATCCCAGTGCATCCTTTGATACGAAGTTTTACCTCGACCACTATCCCGAAGTCGCGGTTTCGGGAATGAACCCGTTGCTGCATTATGTGCAGTATGGGCGGGATGAAAACCGCAAGGCCGTGCCTGATGCGGGCAAGACCATGCCTGCGCCAACCGCGGTGGCCATGCCAGATGCTGATGTCGTTGCTACATCCGGTATCTTCGACTCGAACTGGTATCTGGAAACCTATCCGACGGTTGGAAGTACCGGGACGGAACCAATTGAGCATTACCTGAAATATGGCTCGAAGGAGGGGAAGCGCCCGAACCCCTGGTTTGATCCCAAATACTATCTCAAGAACAATCCTGATGTCGCGGCTGCGAAAGTGGAGCCGTTTCTCCACTTCATAAAGTATGGCCGCAAGGAGTTGCGCAGTCCGTCCGCATCATTCAATGCGGCATGGTATTGGCTGGTCAAGTTGGCAGGCGAGGATCCCGCGGCACATCCGTTGGCGCATTACGGAACGCTGGAGAGTGAAGCCGAGGGCGATATTCGTCCCGAGGGGGTGCTGGCGCCTGAAGACAAGGCCTATGCAAGAACCATTGCACAGGAGATCCTCGCATCCGAGGATCTTGCCGTGGCTACGGCTGAGCGACTGGGTCACGCACTATCCCGGCTGGGTCTGCTGCCTGAGGCGGAAAAGGCCTTCAGCCGTGTCTTGAACGAACGATGGGAGGATCCCCAGGCGCATGCCCGGGTCGCGAGGCTGCTGACCGCGCAAAAAAAATGGTGGCAGGCGGCTGATACATGGGCAGAGGCTGTCCGGCAGGACGCCACGCATGGCGTCTGGTTTTTCCATCTCGGTGAGGCGCATGAAAGGATGGGCCGGTTTGAGCAGGCTGCCGCAGCGTATGGGCAGGCTCTTGAGTTAGAACCAAACCATTCCAAATGGCATTATCTGCAAGGCTACATGTGGGAGAAGGCAGGCCGCAAGAAGAAGGCCAGAGCGGCCTACGCAGAAGCCATTTCCCGGGATGCGCGCGAGGATGTCAAGAGTTTCGGTATCGGCGCCTTTCATCAGGCGCGGGGTTATTGGCCGGAGGCTGCCGAGGCCTATGCCTCCAGTCTGGCAGCTGCTCCTCTCCATGCCGACCTGCACTACAAGCTTGGCATGGCTCATGATCGCTGTTATCGCTGGAAAGAGGCGGAGGCCTGCTACCGAAATGCGATTGTACTGAATCCGGATGAACCTTACTGGCATTACCGTCTCGGGTTTGTCCTGGAGCGGCAAAGGCGCTTTCCGGAGGCTGCCGAAGCTTACAGGGCAGCGGCTGCACTGAATGTCAACTTGAAGCCTTACTGGTGGTACCGCTGTGGCTATGCACTGGCTGCCGCAGGCAGGTACGAGGATGCCTGCCTCGCCTATATCAATACCCGCATCGCGCAGACCGTGTCGGGGGAACGGTATACCCCGACGGTGGTGGAGGCGGATGATGGCGGGTTCGTGGCGGACCCGGGCTTTGTCGGGGCGGCATGGGCAAGTACGGGCTACAACCTTCGGGTAACCCGTGATGCTCCGGTGCAGGTCTCCGCCCAGTACGGGAGGCAGGATTACCCTCCCGGTTACATGGATCGTTTTCCCGACAAGGCCACACTTGTAAGACAGGTGGTTGAACGCGACCCGTCCCAAGCCGAGCTCCATTACCGCCTGGGCGAAGAACTCGAAAAGCAGGAGGCCTGGGAGTCCGCCGCCGAGGCTTATGAAGGTGCGCTGGCAAGGAGCAATCCGCATCGGCCTGGCTGGCATTACCGGCATGGATTTGCACTGTTTCGAGCGGGCCATTTTGCAGAGGCATGCAATGCATTTGGTTGCACGCGTATCATCCAGCGGGCCTACGGCATTTCAGAGCAGCCACTTGGCAAAGCCGGTTTGGGCGTGCGTCTTACCACGCATTATGCGGAGTACATCCGCACGCTCCCCGTCCGGGAAAAAACGATCCTTTATGAGTCCCATATCGGGAAGGCCGTGTCTTGCAGTCCTCTCGGGATATTTGTGCAGCTCATGAAGGATGCCGAATTCAGCGCCTACACCCATGCCTGGGTAGTGGATAGCGAATCAAGAATACCCTCCTGGATGAAGGACTTGCCAAATGTGGTGTTCGTGGAGCGGCTGTCGGATCTTTATCTGCGTTATCTGGCAACGGCCAAGTACCTGATCAACAATACCGGGTTCCCGCCCTATTTCATTCGTCGCGAGGAGCAGAAGTATCTGGCAACCTGGCATGGCACGCCACTCAAGACCCTGGGTAAGCAGCAGACCTACAAGTTTCTGGAGCACAAGCGTACGCAGCGCAACTTTTTGCAGGCCACGCACATCATCAGCCCGAACCCGCACACGACGAACGTGCTTCTGGACAGCTACGATCTTCGGCACATCATGGATGCCAAGCTGGCAGAAACAGGATATCCGCGCGTTGACCTGACACTGAATGCCGATGCAAGGGAGCAGGAAACCATACGTGAGCAGCTGGATGTAAGCGGCGAACGGCCGGTGGTCCTGTACGCCCCCACTTGGCGGGGAACCCTTGAAACCGTGGCCTATGATATCGAAAAGGCCAAGTCCGACCTTCGATATCTTGCCGAGCGGCATGATTGTGACATCATCTTTCGTGGTCATCACCTCATGGAAAAGGTGTTCGGTGCCGACGAAGATATCGGCTGTACAGTAGTGCCTTCCAGCATTGACACCAATGCCTTGCTGTCCGTGGTGGATGTGCTGATTACCGACTATTCCAGCATCTTTTTTGACTTCCTTCCTACCGGTCGTCCCGTGTTGTATTACATCTATGACCGCGAAAGTTACGAGCGTGAGCGTGGTTTGTATTTTTCAATGGACGAGATGCCCGGATACAAGTGCGCGGACATTGATGAGCTGGATACCGCACTTGGCAGGGCGCTGCATGGCGAATTGGCAGACAGCGAGCACC
This sequence comes from uncultured Rhodanobacteraceae bacterium, assembly GCA_964570295.1. GTDB lineage: Bacteria > Pseudomonadota > Gammaproteobacteria > Xanthomonadales > Rhodanobacteraceae > Oleiagrimonas. Next base: position 14,020 of record CAZMXV010000014.1, on the reverse strand, counting down.
ACATGCGTGCCCGACAGGCCTTCAACAGCCACGATGATGGTCATGCCGGCTCGCGTGTGGTGGATTTCCTTTTCCATGATGATCCGACGCACGTTGTCTCGACCGGGCCGCATGCGCCCGTCAATGTGTTGATGAACGGAGGTGGGTTCAAGCGAAATGGCATCACGACTTCATTCCTGAATCTCGTCAATCAGGTGGAAAGCGAGGGAGTACAGGTAACCGTTGCGGTTTCCCCGGATGGGATGGAGTATGACGCCGAGTCCCGGGAGCAGTTTGATCGTCTGCCGGAAGACGTCGAAGTGATTCCGCGTTGCGGCATCATGACCATGACCTGGGAGGAGCGCTGGTTGCGCAAGCATTTTCGCGGGGGGCGGCAGGTATTCGACGGCGAGCGCCTCGAAATCATGCGTGATCTGTTCGACCGTGAATACCTGCGTATCTTCGGTCGTTCGCATTTCGACGTGGCGCTGGCCTTTTCCGGCTATGATGCGTTCTGGGCGGCGATTCTGCTGCTGAACAGGCGTGGCTTGCGCAAGGCCGTTTACATGCACAGCGACATGTATGCAGAGTATGTCGCCAAGTTTCCCGACCTGATGCGCATGTTCCGTTTGTATGGGTTTGCCGATGCGCTGGTGTCGGTGTGCCCGGAGTCGAATGCCTGCAATCGCGAGAAGCTTTCACCTTGGCTGAATATACCGCCGGAACGCTTTGTCAGCAGCGAAAACATGCAGGATGCCGAACGCCTGCTCGAACTTGCCGGGAAGGACATCGAGGAACGCGACCGGCCCTTGTTTGATGCCGGCAAGATATTCATCAACATGGGGCGCCTTTCGGTGGAGAAGGATCACGCCAAGATGATCCGCGCATTTTCCAGGGTGCATCAGGACCATGCCGACACCAGACTGCTCATTCTCGGCGCGGGCCCCCTGAAGGCAGCACTGACACAGCTTATCGGCGAGCTGCAATTGACCGACTGCGTGCATATACTGGGCTTCCGGTCCAACCCTTATCCTTACCTGCGGAAGGCGGATTGTTTCGTGTTGTCATCCAATCACGAAGCCAAGACCATGTCCTTGATGGAGGCAATGATTTCAGGCCTTCCCTATGTGGCCACCGACATTGCCGGCAATCGGGATATCAAGCGTGAATATCCCGCCTATTTCTATCCCAACAGCGAGGATGGCTTGGAGCAGGGCATGCGTGACTTCCTGGCCGACAAGCTGCCGACACCGGAATTCGATTGGCGCACGTATCAGGCGGAGGCGCTCTGCCAGTTCAATGAGCGGGTTCTGGGGATGTCGGCACTGCCCGCCTCCCTTCCCGTAAACTCACAGGCTGGTGCATGAATTTTCCCATTGAAACGGGCCCGGATGGAGCGCAGATTCGGGCTTCATCCTCAGCAGAGCGAAAAATCCCCAAGGCGACGATTGTCATCAATTTGTCCGACCTGCTCGAAAGAGGAGTCGAGCAGGTGCTTGGTTCATGTCCTGATGCCGGCATTGTCCGTGTAGATCATGAAGGGGCCGGAGCCGCAGGAAAAAACCTGATACATCTGGCTCGGAAAGATCCTGGGGTCAGAGCCGTCATGGTCGCGCTTGCCAACCACGGTTTCATGGTCTACATGCTCAAGGGGAGCGTCACTTCCCTAGTACATCATGACCGTGTCGCCACTCTGTGGCAAAGGATAATTGATGGTCGTTTCCAGGTTGATGAGAACGGGTTGATCTATACCGTTGCCAATCCTCTTGGGGAGCATGTGGCCAGGCGGCTTCTGGTGGTGTTTTCATCCATGGCCAAAGATATCCACATGCCAAGCATGATGCGCCATTTCGAGCAGAATTTTGCCAGCGTACAAAAGTACATGCCCGTGGGTACGGCAGTCCTGCGTATCCTGGATATGGGAGGGGTGGTTGGTGGTTACTACATGAACACCCACGGGTTTCCAGAAAACGAGCGGCACATACAAGATTTGATCAGCCGCGTCATGAAGGGCCTGAATCTTTCGTCAGACGATGTTGTCCTGTATGGCGGTTCAAAAGGGGGGACGGCGGCTTTGTATCATGGCTTGCTGGGAGGCTTTCGGGCGGTTTCTGTCGATCCCATCCTGGCTGACGAACATTATGTCAAGGTATTCGGTGATTCCCACTTTACTGAAGGTGTTTTTCCCGAAGACAAGCGGGTGAAATTTGAGCGCATGTCCTCAGATATGGATCCTGCTTCAATAAAACCCGCTGCCATCATATGCTCCGCCCGATCACCGCAGTTTCCATATATCGATTCAATAATTCAGGATCCGCTGCGCTCCCGTATCGCTTTTTTCAATTCGCTGCATCCGGAAATAAAGCAACATCCGGATGTTAGTCCGAAAACACTCAATATTGCCGTGATGTTGATGAACATGATGTTTTACCGGATCCCGGTATCGTGTGGCATGTGGGTTGTTGACGATGAGGTGGGGCAGGCACATGACTTGCCTGGGGCTCAGATGTCTTAAACTTTCCAAGTAAAAACCTGGTTTGGGCAGAATATGAAGCGCGACGGGTACCGATTATTCTTGGAGCAGGGTTGGCAACAATTCAGGAAAATATTGCATGATTACCATTGAAAACCCCTCGAGCTATGCAGATGAAAATGGGAATGTCATTGATTGCGAATCCAATCTTGGCGAAAAGGTAAGTGTTGTCTTTCGTGGCAAGAATAATGTGCTGAAAGTCAGCAGGGATGCCAAGCTTTCGTCGCTCAAGGTGATGTTTGATTGCAATGATGGTCATTGTGTCATTGGCGCAAACCGTTTCATTGGCACGATAAGGCTGGGGGAGAAATGCTCCGTTACCATCCATGATGGCGTTACCTGTACCGCCTGGTGCTACATCTCCGCGGCTGAACATTGTTCCGTTTCCATAGGAAAGGACTGCATGTTCGCTACGGGTAATGAGATCCGGGCAGATGACGCGCACCCCATTTTTGACGTGGCGACGGGCGCGCGAATCAACGTGTCTCGCTCCATCCTCATTGGCGATCATGTCTGGTTGGGGGCGCGTGCTGTCGTTCTGGGGGGCTCTCGGATTGGAAGTGGTTCCGCCATTGGCTTTGGCAGTCTGGTAAAAGGGAATATCCCCAACAATTGCGTTGCCGCGGGCTCCCCGGCCAGGGTGATACGTGAAAACACTGCATGGGAACGAGATCACCTCACACTCAAAAAGCCTTACATGAAACCGGATGCATCGGCGGTCAAGAAGACCGGGTACTGGAACCTCACTGATCCCGGGGCTGATTGCTGATGAAGGGCTGTTTGGGGGCTGCGGCATCTGGATGGAGCGTGATTGCTTCAGTTCCCCCGGGACTCGGGTGCAAACGGAGGCAGTGAGGCGGCCTCGAGCCATTGTCTTGAGCCCATGATTGGACAGTAATGAAGTGAAGCAGGGTGCGTGGGTGGGGTGGCACAGGCCCACCCACCACTCATGTGGCTATTGATGTCCCTCTTGAAAGCCAAAAAACAAGATGAAACTCCCTTTCACAAAACTGATCCGACCCATCTTCAAGGTGATGGAGCCAAGCGATAGAGGCTACCGGCCGGATATTGATGGAATGAGGGCCATAGCTGTCCTCATGGTAGTGGCTTATCACTACTTCCCGGATGTTTTTCCCGGGGGATTCATCGGTGTTGATGTTTTCTTTGTGATAAGTGGCTACCTGATTACGGGAATCCTTGTAAAGTCCTTTGAGAGGCAGTCATTTGGGACCACGCTGCTGGATTTTTATCAGCGCAGGATACGGCGAATTTTCCCGGCTGTATCACTGGTACTGCTTTTTCTTCTGGTCATGGGCTGGCTTTTCCTCTTCCCCGCGGAGTATGCCTCTCTGGGCAAGCATGTGGCCGGTAGCGCTGGATTTGTTGAAAACATCATTCTATGGAACGAAGCAGGGTATTTTGATTCCGAGGCAATCATGAAGCCTCTGCTCCATTTCTGGAGCCTTGCGGTTGAAGAGCAGTTCTATATATTTTGGCCCCTGGTGCTGTGGTTCTCCATGCGCAGAAAGTGGCCACTGCTCGATTGCATCATGGTCATCATCGCGCTGTCACTTGCGTCGAATGTCTGGTTTGTTTGGAAAGGTGATGCAACCAGCTCATTCTTCCTGCCCACCATGCGCGCATGGGAGTTGATGGTTGGTGCATGGCTGGTCGTCGCAAAGCGCCAGGGCGTACTTCCAAGATTGCCGGAATGGGCTACATCGCAACTATCCTGGTTCGGCTTGACCCTCATTCTTGTGGGTTTTGCGATCATTCATCCGGAGGATGCTTTTCCGGGCCTCTGGGCATTATTTCCGGTTTTGGGGAGTGCGCTTATCATCCATGCCGGGGGAGCGGCCACCCTCAACCGTTGGTTCCTCAGTTGGCGGCCTGCTGTCTGGATCGGGTTGATAAGCTATCCCTTGTACCTGTGGCATTGGGCTCTCTGGTCGATGACCGTAAAGGTCTTTGGGAGCACCGATCTCTGGGTCATGCGCGAGTACAAGTTTGTCAACATGGTGCTCTCGATTCTGCTGTCATGGTTGACTTACCGGCTGCTCGAGGTACCCGTCCGCAAGAGGGGCGGGGCGCGCATGACGGGGGGGCTGTTCTTAATCGTTGCCATCTTGGGCCTTTCCGGCTGGGGAATTTTCATGGCTTCAGGTTTGAACAACAGGCCTTCGACGCTGGTTCCGCTGCATGCCGTCCAGACGTATCTGGATTCCCGTGCATATTCACCGATGAAACCCGAGTGTTACGATATTCATAAGAACAAGGGGTGGCCAGCCAAGTGGAGCTGCACCCTGGGTGACAAGAATGCGGAAACAACAGTGGGTGTCATGGGGGATAGCCATGCCATGGCTCTCATTCCTGCATTCAATAAAATTGGAAAGAAGAAAAACATAAGATTCATTTTTTCAAGCAAGGGGGCCTGCTCCACCTTGCTGGGTGTTACATCACACTTCAAATCGCCCAAGGCTTGTGCACTCATTCCCCAAAAGATGCTCGAGCTGGCTGCGGAGGGAAAGCTTTCTGCAGTTGTCATAGCCGAGCGGTGGGTGACACGAATAAACAGTACAGTCAAGACAGGCAGCAAAGCGAAGAAGGATCCTTCTGCGCTCAAGTATGGGCTACAGAAAACCGTAAAGGAATTTGCGGCTCAGGATGTTCCCGTGCTGTTGCTGAAGGATACTCCTTGGCAGCATGCCGATCTTCCCATGGCAAAGCTTCGCGGGTTGTCCGCAGCAGTTTTGAGGTCTGAGCTCAAAACCAGCAGCGCGTTGAACGAAAGTGCTGCCACGGTCAAGCGTCACCACAAGGACCAGGCAAGGGTGGACAAGATTATTGAGGGTGTAGCCAAGCATTACTCGAAGGATGTCGTTGTCGTGGATTTGAGTGTGGCGCTTTGTGGAAAGAAAGTATGCCCGTGGGCACGGGGTGGAAAATTCCTTTATTACGATGACAATCACTTGTCCGTAGCTGGTGCGAAACTGGCTTATCCGGTGATAGATAAGGGCCTTGGTTCAATATTGAACTGAGGGCGTGCACAGGGGAGTGGCTGTCATGGCGTATACAAAGTGGCTCGCCGGTGGGCGGCGACAAAACGGGCAGCATCCCCATGACTCGCGGGGCGATTTGATGCCCGTCGAATATCACCGGCAATTCGCCGGAAGCTTCACTTTGGAAACGTCTGCTTTATGAGGAGACCCGCGCAGAAACAGGCGCTGGCCGCATCGCCCTGCTCCCGGAGTCCCCTGCAAGCGGGGGGATTACCCTCGTGGTCGGGAGCGTTTGCGGAAAACTGTTGCCGCGAACAGAACAAGCAGAAGAATGGCTGCTGTTCCTGACAACCACAGGCCGATCTTCAGGCCGGGAACGTCATAGTGCAACTCAAGCTCATGGGTGCCGGGCGGTACCAGCAAGGCGGTGAGGCCGTAGTCGGCGACGAACAGGCGGGCGGGTGCCTGGTCGAGGCGGGCTGACCAGCCCTTGTCGAAGGGCATGGCGATGAGCAGCACGGCCGCCTGTGCGGACGCATACTTGATGCGAAGGTGCTCGTCGTCGATTTTGCGGACGGAAACCTGGTCGGTACGGGCCTGGGCGGCCTGTGCCGCATGGTTGGCATCCATGGCGGCAAGTTTGTTGCGCACGGCGTCGGCATTTTCCAGCACGACCTTGCCCAGCAGCAGGGCATCCCGCTTGGGGGCAGGCAGTTTGTCGGCATCCTTCTCGGAAACCACCTGCTGGTACAGATGGGCGGTACCGTGGGCGTCGGTGTTGCGGTAAATCTGGATCTTGCCGGCCTTGCCGACATGTGTCATGCCCGCGACTTTGTCCAGTTTGCGGTCCCGCGCCAGGAGGTACTTGACGCCCAGCAGGTCCAGAATCGCGGGACGGGCGGTCATCGGGCCGACGTAGTTCGTTCTCGGGTGAGGGCGTGGAAGCTCCATTTTGTCCACGAATCGTGTGCCGAATTTGCCGTGGAAAAAGTAGGACTTGGTGCCGCTGTAATCCTGGACCATGGCGTCGTTCAGGTAGATCGAACGGTAGGTTTTCTCGACACGGTAGAACTGGTTGCCGTGGTCGATGCGGCGAATTGCGGCAAGGGCTTCCCGGGTGCCATCGTGATAACTGCCGACGCGGCTTGTTCCGTCGCTGGCCACGGTGGTGCGCTGGATCATGGGGGGCAGGGCGAATATCAGCAGTTCGCAGGCAAGAACGATGACCATTCCCTTGACGGGCGTGCGGGGCATGCCGTCCGGCGAGGGCCAGAGCAGCGCGGCATAGGCCAGGGCGAAGGTGAGGACGATAGCCAGGTGCTTGAAGTCGGCATGGCTTGCGTAGCTGGTGGCTGCCACGAGGGCAACAAGAATGTTGGCCGTGGCGGCGATGACCAGCCCCTTTCGCCAGGCGCCGCTGCGGTAGGCACGGGCCATGCCGGCCGTGCCCAGGATCAGCAGTCCGAAGGACACCCACAGTGTCGAGAGGCGGAATCCGTGGTGGCCGAACCCGTATACCGCATAGCGCATGAAAGGCCATAACAGGTAGATCAGCAGCAGAGCCAGGCCGACGACGCACGTCCATTTCTCGCGCCGGGTCGCGCGTGGTCCAAGCAGCTGCGGGATGCAGGTCAGCATCAGCAGGCTGACGTAGAATCCCGGCGCTTCGAACCAGTTGCTGTAACCGTGATAGCTGCTGCCGGTGCCGAGCAGCCCCTTGCCGAAAAATCCGGCCAGCTCCGCGGCGACCGTCTTGTCGCTGTTGAGTTTCCAGGCGCTGCCGAACACGGACTGCAGGACCGAATGGTCGCCACTGACGCGCGGGCTGGAGAGGAAGTAGTACAGGTTGGGTACCAGCACGGCTGCCATCAACATGGCGCCTAGAGCCGCCCAGCCGATGAACCCGGGCAGGGCGCGAAGGTAGGGCCGGGCATTGTCTTCCCGGGAAACCAGCAGCGGCCGGGCGGCCACGTAAAGAAGGCTGAGGAGACTGAACGTGTAGGTATCGAACACGGCGCCGGAGCCGACGATGAATCCGGCCAGGACCGCATGGTGCGCGCGATGCTGGCGGAAATAGCGCTCGAAGAAAAAAAGGTAGGCGGCCAGCTGCGGCACGACGTAGCCTTGGGTATCCCACTGGCCGTTGACCAGCGCATAACCGCAGAAAGCATAGGCCAGGGCTCCCGCCACGGAAACGAGCGGTTCGATTTTCAACTGGCGCAGGTAGCCGAACATGAAGCCGCCGGCAAGCAGGAGGCGCAGCAGGTAGGTGGGCAGACGAAGGCCCAGTTGCCATGACTCCGGAAACAGCGCCTGAAGCCAGATGAACAGGTTGGAGGAAAAGCCGAAGTAGCTGCCCAGGCCGGCGCTGAAGGACCATCCCAGCGGGTGCAGTGCGCGCAGTTGCCTCGCCTGCAGGACCTGGGAGGGGTAATAGTATGAAAAGGTGTCGATGCCGATGTCGACGAAGGCGAATGCCCGGTGGCGCAGGATGTAATAGAGGGCGAGCAGCAGGGCCATGGTGCTCGCACAGACAAGGTACATCACGAAGGCACGACGTCCCCCGGAAAGCGATCCCGTGGCTGCCCTGATCCGGGACAGGTGCTTGGACAGGTTCATGCGTGCATGCTTTCCAGTGCGGCGCCGGCTTTCTCCAGCACGAAGGGAAGGTGTTCCTCGAGTCCGAGCCACAACGGCATCCTGACCAGCCGGTTGCTGATGTCGTCGGTGATTGGCAAGGTACCGGAGGTCCGGCACAGTCGGGCGCCTGCCGGGGAGGAGTGCAGCGGGATGTAGTGGAATACGGCGTGGATGTCGTCCTTGCGCAAGGCTTCGATGAAGCGGGTGCGGCGTTCCAGGTCGGGAAGCAGCAGGTAGTACATGTGGGCGTTGTGCGTGCATTCGTCGGGGATGACGGGGCGGCGCAGCGTACCGGCTTGTTCATGGGGCGCGGCCCAGGCGTGGTAACTCGCCCAAAGGTCGAGGCGTCGGCGCGTGATGGCCTCGGCGTCGTCGAATTGCGCCATGAGGAAGGCTGCGGTGATTTCGCTGGGGAGGTAGGACGAACCGACATCCACCCATGTGTACTTGTCTACCTGGCCTCGAAAGAACTTGCTGCGGTTGGTGCCCTTTTCGCGGATGATTTCAGCGCGTTCCACCTGCTCCGGGTCGTTTACCAGCAACGCGCCACCTTCACCGCAAATGACGTTTTTGGTCTCGTGGAAGCTCAGGGCTCCGAACTGCCCGATGCTTCCCAGTGGACGGCCCTTGTACGTGGCAAGGATGCCCTGGGCAGCATCTTCCACGACAGCCAGGCCGTACTTTTCGGCCATGGCCATGATGCTGTCCATCTCGCAGCCCACGCCCGCGTAATGCACCACGCAAATGGCCTTGGTACGGGGAGTGATGGCAGCTTCGATCAGGTGTTCATCAATGTTCAGCGTATCGGGCCGGATGTCCACGAAGACAGGCACCGCTCCGCGCAGCACAAAGGCATTGGCGGTGGAAACGAAGGTGAACGAGGGCATGATGACCTCGTCTCCGGGCTGGAGATGCAGCAACAGGGCCGCCATTTCCAGGGCGGCCGTGCATGAATGCGTCAACAAGGCCTTGTGACTTCCCGTTTGCCGGGTCAGCCAGGCGTGACACTGCCGTGTGAACATGCCGTCGCCCGATAGGTGCCTTTTTTCCTGGGCTTGACGGATGAAGGCATGCTCATTGCCGGTCATGAAGGGTTTGTTGAAAGGGATCATGAAAAGAGCGGTATGTTCAGGAGGGGCGTTCGGGATCGGGGATGATCCGGAGAGCAATGGCATCGGTGATTTTTCGTACCCGCTCGCGCGCCTCGTCTGCCGTGGGGGCAGTGACGACCAGGTGTCCGATGCGATCGGGACCGACCCGGAATTTGCGTACATGCTGTCCCGGATCGTGGTCGAACATGTAATCGGCCACGGCAGGATCGTCGGGAGCGGGCGGGGTGCAGGCAAGGATGCCGTCGGTATCGGCTGTCAGCAAAGTGGCTGCCACGGCGGGACCGGGATGAAACGGGTGTTCCACTGTTTGGCCGAGTGCGAAGCGGATCATGTACTCGTAGTAATCGAATCCGAAATGTGCGGATACGATTTCAGCCAGGCAGGTGGCACCGGAGCGCGCTCCGGCCTCGAGAACGTACAGCGTGCCGCCTGCTTTCATGAAGTCGATGTTGAGCGCGCAGTTGTCAACCTTCAGGGCATCGGCACAAAGCCGTACTTGGGCATGGATTTCCCGGCGCAGGGCATCGGATACCGGCAACGGTACATGGTGGCCGGTGGGCACGCTTGCCGCCGCGGTTGTTCTGACCGTGTCCCCGTGAGGGAGGACGAAAGCCAGCTTGCCCGACTCGATGAATGCCTGGGCACCGAACTCTTCACCGTCGATGTATTGCTCCAGGATCATGGAGTCGGCACGAGTGGCCTGCCGACATCTTTCGAAGGCCGGGGCCACATCGTCACGGCACGTGATGCGTTCTATGCCGCGGCTTCCCGAACTGTCGACCACCTTGAGAATGGCGGGGCAGCCGACCGTTTCGAGTGCCTCCATCACTTCGCCCATATCCCGGACTTCCCGGAATGCGGGCGTGCTCACGCCGGTCGTGACGAATGCCCGTTTCATGGCGCGCTTGTCGGTTGCGATCTGTGCCGCCTCGAAACGGGGGCCGCGCAGGGAAAGCGCCTCGGCGATGGCACCGAGAGTCGGTATGGCGACATCCGTGCCGGGTGAAAGTATCCCGTCGATGCGTTCCTTCTTCGCGATATCGAGGCAGGCGTGGATATCGGTCGTGTCAACCGGGTGGAAGCGGGAGGCCTCCCGAATCCCGGGGTAATTGCCGGGAATGCTCAGCACCACGGTTTCGATGCCCATTTCGCGAGCGCGGCGGATGGCTGGAAGTTGGTAAACGCCAGCCCCGAGAATCATAAGCTTCAACGTGAACTCCGCGTGTCTACGACGATGCCGATGGCGGCTGTCGTCAAGCGTGCACAAAGCAGCAGTATAGCCAGCAGTGCGGCATCGCCCACCGGGACGCCATTGAGCCCGAGCATGGTGGTCAAGGCTCCCTCGCGCACACCAAGCCCTCCCAGCGAAATGGGAAGAACGGCAGCCAGGTAGGCGATGCTGACAGAAAATATCAGGTTGACGGGATCGAGCGGGGTTCCCAGAATTGCCAGGAAAAGAGCCAGGATAAGCATGTCGCCGCACTGCCCCAGGAGCACGAGCCCGCTCACTCCCGCGGTGCGGGGCAAGGTCAGGGGCGCGTGCTTGAAACCGCGGCACAGCCACAGGTTCGCAACGAGAAAAAACAGCGCCCCGGCGACAATGGTGGCGACGAGCATCCATGGTTCCAGCCATGCGCGCCAGCCCTCGGGAAGGTGGGCGAAAGGCAGTGTCAGGGCAACAAAAAGGACGATGCCTGTCAGCCCCATGAGGCGTTCGGTGACAGTGATGTGTGCCGCCTTGCGCCAACGTAGCCGGTGGCGGTCCACGAGGCGCTTTATGCGGATGAAATCACCACCGATCGCGCCGGGCAAAAGGTTGTTGTAGAAGGCGCCTACGAGGTAGTAGCCGAACAACTGTCTGAACGCGGGCTGCTTTCCGGTGGCGGCCTGGATCAGCACGCGCCATCGCGACGCCATGATCGCCAGCGTACCGAGATTGATCAGGCTGCCCGCCATGAGCATGAGGGGAAGTTTCCAGGATAGCCCCGAAAGCAGTCCAAAATTGATTTTGCTCGCGAGATAGCCAAGGACGGCGGCGGAGACCGTTACCTTGAGCGCCAGCAGCCAGCGCCGCCGGGGCCGCGGAGGGGGCGTGTCAACTTCCGTGACGTGCATGTGCCTGGTCAACACTGCGAATGTTCCGGGCCGGCACGCCGCCCACGACCGTGAAGTCCGGGACGCTCCTGGTTACGACACTGTTTGCCGCGACCAGGCAGCCCCGACCAATGGATACCCCTTCGGTGACGGTCACGTGCGAGCCGAGCCATGTTCCACGACCGATGCGGATGGATCCGTGGTCATAGGCACCGAAGCGATAGGAGCCGTCCCGCATGGTGTGGTTGCCCGCGACGATGCAGCAGTAGGGGCCGATGATGACCTCGTCGTCGAGAACGATGTCGCCTCCGCCCAGGTAGGTGCCATAGCCGATGTAGACGTGGTTGCCGCAGGCAAGGCGCGATGGGAAGTAGATGTTGACGTGGCTGGACAGCTTCAGGTTGGTTCCTGCCTGGTCCAGAAAACGTGCAGCCCAACGCCCGCGCCATGCCAGCGAACGTCCTTTGGCGGGCAGGACATTCATGAGGTTGAGAATGAAGGCGAACCACCAGTCGTGCATCAGTTGTCATTCCCGAGATGCCGCCGCACCACGTAGGAAGGCTGACCACGGCTTTCCCCGAGAATGCGTATCAGGTATTCGCCGACGATGCCCACGGACAACAGTCCCAGGCCGGCGTAGACGTTGATCAACAGGAACAGGCTGGTCCACCCTGGCACGCTGCTCTCATCGACGAGGTGCAGGATGAAATAGACAGCGCCCAGAAGGAAGCTGATGAGCGAGACGCCGACACCGATGATGGATATCAGCTGCAGCGGCAGCGAGCTGAAATTGAGGATGTTGTCGAGGGTGGTCCGCACGAGGCGCAGCAGGCTGTACCCCGATCTGCCGTGCTTGCGCGGGTCGTGGCGTACCGTGATGTTTTCGATGCGCCTGGTGCTACTGAGAATGAGCGGGCCGATGACCGGGTAGCGGGTGTGATTGGCCAGCAGGGTATCCACCAGAGGGCGCGTGAGACACCGATAGGAGGACATTACCAGGTGCGGTGGCTTGTGGAATATCCAGGTATTGACTGTGCGGATGAGGAGGCTGCCCAGGTTGCGGGCTGCCGCGTGCTGCTTTTCTCCATAGGCTCCGAATACCGCATCCAGATGCGGCGAATCCCGCAGGTGGCGGTACAGCTTGCCGATTTCTTCGGGAGGGTGCTGCAGGTCGTCGTCCATGGTGACGACATGGCGGCCGCGGGCATGCGCAAGGCCGCACATGAGCGCACGGAATTGCCCGGTATTGAACATCAGTTCGATATAGCGGACGTGCGGGTGGGCGGGAATCTGCTGCTCGACGACGGCGCCCAGACCGTCGCCGGCGCAGTCGTCGACCAGAATGATTTCATATGACACGGCCAGCGCCACCAGCGCGGCATCCAGGCGGTCCAGCAGCTCGGGAAGCACCTGTGCCGTTCCGTAGCACGGAATGACGACGGACAATTCCGGCGCGGAGTCATGCGGACGGTGAGTTTCCACGGGTGGCTCCATCATTTCTCGAACGGAAATCAGATCTTTTCCGTCAGCGTACGATATTCCTCCAGGGAGGAGGGGTTGGCCAGGGCATCGGTGTTCTTCACCGCCTGCCCGTGGATGACCTTGCGTACCGCCACCTCGCTGATCTTGCCGGAAATGGTGCGTGGAATGTCGTTCACCTGCAGCATTACCGCCGGCACATGGCGCGGGGTGGTGTTGGCGCGGATCTGCTTTTTGATGCGCTCGCGCAGGGCGTCGTCCAGCGTGATGCCGTCACGCAGGCGCACGAACAGCACCACGCGCTCGTCGCCGTCCTTGCGATGGCCCACGGCCACCGATTCCAGCACCTCGGGTATCTGCTCCACCTGGCGATAGATTTCGGCGGTGCCGATGCGCACGCCGCCGGGGTTGAGGGTGGCGTCGGAGCGGCCATAGATGACAACGCCGTCGTGCTCGGTGATTTCGATGAAGTCGCCGTGGCTCCATACGCCGGGTTGCTTGTCGAAGTAGGCGCTCCTGTAGCGTTCGCCGTCGGGGTCGTTCCAGAAGTAGACCGGCATGGAGGGGAACGGCTTCAGGCAACTCAGTTCGCCCGGCTCGCCGCGCACCGGCTTGCCGTCTTCGTCCAGGGCCTCGACGGCCATGCCCAGGCCGCGGCACTGCAATTCGCCGCGGTACACCGGCAGCACCGGGTTGCCGAGCGCGAAGCAGGACACGATGTCGGTGCCGCCGGAGATGGACGACAGCATGACGCGTTCCTTGACGTCGCGGTACACGTAGTCGAATGACTCCGGGGCCAGCGGCGAGCCGGTGGAAAGCAGGGTGTGCAGCTTGTCGAGCTTGTGTGTTTCGCGCGGCTTGACGCCGGCCTTCTCGGTGGCCGAGATCCACTTGGCGCTGGTGCCGAAGATGGAGATGCCGACCTCGTCGGCCAGGTCCCACAGCGAATGCGCTTCGGGGTAGGTGGGCGAGCCGTCGTAGAGCACCAGGGTGGCGCCGGCGGCCAGGGACGAGACCAGCCAGTTCCACATCATCCAGCCGCAGGTGGTGTAGTAGAAGATGCGGTCCTCGCGCTTGAGGTCGGTGTGCAGCACCAGTTCCTTGAGGTGTTGCAGCAGCGTGCCGCCGGCGCCGTGCACGATGCACTTGGGCACGCCGGTGGTGCCCGAGGAATACATGATGTA
>CAZMXV010000013.1:0-28335 GCA_964570295.1 uncultured Rhodanobacteraceae bacterium | reverse complement strand
GCGGCCACGTCGCCATCGTCACCGACGGCGACCGGTTCCTCGGCCTGATCACGCGTATCGACCTGCTCAACTACCTTCGTCGCAAAGTGGAGTGAGATGAACGCGGCTGCAGGCGGGGTATTCGCACCCGCGCCCGGTCGCCCCTAAAATGTCGCTCCGGGCACGACGTCGTGCGAGGACGGTTCGTGAGCGCCCACTTTCTTGAAATGGAATCCCTGCATGTGCGGAATCGTTGCAGCCGTCGCCCAGCGTGACGTCGCCCCCATTCTCATCGCCGGCCTGAAAGCCCTGGAGTACCGCGGCTACGATTCGGCCGGGCTGGCCGTACTCGGCGCAACGGGCATCGAACGCGTACGCGCCGTCGGCAAGGTGCGCGAAATGGAAGCCCGCTACCGGGAGCGGCCGTTCCCGGGCGGCACCGGTATTGCGCACACGCGCTGGGCCACCCACGGTGCGCCCAGCGAGGACAATGCCCATCCGCATGTCGCCGGCCGCGCCACCGTGGTGCACAACGGCATCATCGAGAACCACGAGTCCCTGCGCGCGGAGCTGAAGGCCGCGGGCCGCACGTTCGCTTCCGAGACCGATACCGAGGTCATCGCGCACCTGGTGGACGCCCACCTGGCGCAGGGCATGGATCTGGCCGGGGCCGTCCGTGCCGCGCTGGCGCGCCTGGAGGGGGCCTACGCCATCGCCGTCATGGACAGCCGCGAGCCCGACCGCGTCATGGGCGCCCGTCGCGGCAGTCCGCTGGTGGTGGGCGTGGGCATCGGCGAGCACTTCCTGGCTTCCGATGTGCAGGCCCTGATCCAGGTGACGCGCAAGGTGGCCTACCTGGAAGAAGGCGACATGGTCGAGATCCGGCGCGACGGCTGGCAGGCGTGGGACGCGCAGAACCGTCCCGCCACGCGTGCGGTCCACGAAAGCGACCTGTCCGCCGATGCCGTCGAGCGAGGCCGGTACCGCCATTACATGCAGAAGGAAATCTTCGAGCAGCCGCGCGCCGTGGCCGACACCCTGGAAGGGCGGTTGGGCCCGCACGGCGTGCTGCCGAACATCTTCGGCGTCGATGGCGAGGCGCTGCTTTCGCGCGTGCGCCACCTGCACATCGTCGCCTGTGGCACCAGCTACCATGCGGGGCTGGTGGCCAAGTACTGGATCGAGTCCCTGGCCGGCCTGCCGGTCAGCGTGGAAGTGGCCAGCGAATACCGCTACCGCGACGTGGTGGTGCCGCCGGACACCTTGTTCGTGGCGGTGTCGCAGTCCGGCGAAACCGCCGATACCCTGGCCGCGCTGCGCGAGACCGGCCGGCGCGGCTACCTGGCCACGCTGGGCATCTGCAACGTGCCCGAGTCCTCGCTGGTGCGCGAGGCGGACCTGAGGCTGATGACGCGCGCCGGCCCCGAGATCGGCGTGGCCTCGACCAAGGCCTTCACCACCCAGCTCACCGCGCTGGCCCTGCTGGCGCTGGAACTGGGGCGTTGCCGGGGCCTGGATGCCGCACGGGCGGCATCGCTGGCCGCCGAGCTGGCTTCCCTGCCGCTGGCCATCGAAAAGGCGTTGCGGTGCGAACCGGCCATTGTGGCCCTGGCCGAGCAGTTCGTGCATCGCGAGCACGCCCTGTTCCTGGGACGTGGCGAGCAGTTCCCGGTGGCGCTGGAAGGCGCGCTGAAGCTGAAGGAAATCTCCTATATCCACGCCGAGGCCTATCCCGCCGGCGAACTGAAGCACGGCCCCCTGGCCCTGGTCGACGAAGCCATGCCGGTGATCGCCGTGGCACCCAACAACCTGCTGCTGGACAAGCTGAAGTCCAACTTGCAGGAAGTGCGCGCCCGTGGCGGCCGCCTGCTGGTGCTGGCCGATGCCGGCACCGGTTTCCGGCTCACCGAGGAGGAGGGCGAACTGGTGGAGGTGCCGGCCGGAAGCGACTTCACCGCCGCCGCCGTGTTCACCGTGCCGCTGCAGCTGCTGGCCTACCATGTGGCGGTGCTGCGCGGCACCGACGTCGACCAGCCGCGCAACCTGGCCAAATCGGTGACGGTGGAGTAGCCCGCTCCGGTGGGCGCCAGGTGTCGGCTCAGGCGGCCGCGGCGAGGCCCTGCGCCAGCGCGGTGAAGTACTCGCGGGTCAGGCGCAGCTGCTCGGATGCCGATTCGGCGCGGTTGACCACGGCACGGAAGGCGGCGTTTTCGGGGCGGTCCTTGGCGTACCAGCCGAGGTGCTTGCGGGCGATGCGCACGCCCATGTGCTCGCCGTAGAAGGCGTACAGGTCTTCCAGGTGCCCGCACAGGATGGTGCCGACTTCCTGCGGCGTCGGCGCGGGCAGCTTCCGGCCGGTTTCCAGGAAATGGGCCGTCTCGCGGAAGATCCACGGCCGGCCCTGGGCACCGCGCCCGATCATCAGGCCGTCGGCGCCGGTCACGCGAAGGACGTGGCGGGCCTTTTCCGGCGAATCGACGTCGCCGTTGGCGAACAGCGGCAGCCGGGTCGCGGCCTTCACCGCGGCGATGGTCTCGTATTCGGCGACGCCGGCGTACCGGTCGGCGCGGGTGCGTCCGTGCAGGGCCAGGGCGGCGATGCCGCTGTCCTCGGCGATGCGCGCGATTTCCAGGGCGTTCCGGTGTTCGCGGTCCCAGCCGGTGCGGAACTTCAGCGTCACCGGCACGTCCACCGCCGCGACCACCGCGGCACAGATGCGCCCGACCAGCGGCGGGTCCTGCAGCAGCGCCGAGCCCGACCACACGTTGCACACCTTCTTGGCCGGACAGCCCATGTTGATGTCGATGATCTGCGCGCCATGCGCCACGTTGTGGCGTGCAGCCTCGGCCAGCATGTCCGGATCGTAGCCGGCGATCTGCACCGCCACGGGATCGGGTTCGCCCTCGTGGTCCATGCGGTGGCGCGATTTGGCCGTGTGCCACAGGCGCGGATCGGCGGTGGTCATCTCGGACACCGCCAGGCCGGCTCCGAGGCGCTTGCACAGCACCCGGAACGGCTTGTCGGTGACGCCAGCCATGGGGGCCAGCGCCACCGGCGGGTCGAGCGTGTAGGGGCCAATGCGCATCGGCGCATTGTAACCGGCCATAAACGTGCATGGGAGGCGGAGCGCCGGCTGCGGGGATGGACAAAAACCGGTCCATCGGTTATTCCTTTTCAGGAATATTCATATTTCACTAAAGTATGCTTGATACAAAGGGAGTCGCCCTCAGCCGGGCCGAAGACACCGCCCGCCTGCTGCGTGCGCTGGGCAATCCGCAACGTTTGCTGGTGCTGTGCCGGCTGCTGAAGGCGGGCGAAGCCAGCGCAGGCGAGCTGGCACGGCGGCTGGGTCTGAGTGCTTCGGCGCTGTCCCAGCACCTGGCGCGCATGCGCGAGGAATCGCTGGTGCAACAGCGGCGCCAGGGACGCACGTTGTACTACCGCCTCAACGACCAGCTCGACGTGCGCCTGCCGGCCCTGCTGGACAGCATTTGTGATGAATCCGATGAAGGAGAACCGTCCATGAATCGCATGACCCGCACCGCCGCCGTCGTCGGTCTCGCATTCGCATCCACCCTGGCCATGGCCGGCGACAATTTCTGGCAGGCGCCCGTGGTCACGCATGCCGGGAAAATTCATCCGCTGCCGGACGCCGCCTACCAGCCCGATCCGGATGCCACCTACAAGATCGTTTTTGCCATGACCCGCGGTAGTGAGGATCCGTCCGCCGTGAATCCGGCACTGCAGCGTGTGGCGCGTACCGTGAACCTCTACGCCAACGCGGGGGTGCCGTTGGAGCACATGAAATTTGTCGCCATCGCCTCGGGGCCGGCGACCGACATGGTCCTGGATGACGCGCACTACAAGAAGCAGTTCGGCGTGGCCAACCCCAACCTCGTGGTGATTCGTGAACTGCGCAAGGATGGCATCGACGTGGCGGTGTGCGGGCAGGCGGTGGCCGAACACCACTTCGAATACGACTGGGTGGACACGCAGGTGACCGTGGCCCTGTCGGCGCTCACCACCGTCACCGAGCTGCAACAGAAAGGCTACGCGTTGATGCCGCTGTAAGCCGTCATCGCGCGCTCACATGTCAACACCATGGGAATAATCACATGACAAACCAGAGCCGGGGGCCGTTGCGTCTCTTTTCCAGGTTCGCGCTCGCCGTGACGGCGCTGACGCTGTGCGCAGCAGCGTTTGCCGCGACCGGACAGGGCAGGCAGGACTTTCTTCCGCCGTGGAATCCGCCCCCGGAAGGCGGCGTGCATTTCCAGGTGGCCCCGGTGGACGCCATCGCCGACCTGCACGGCGATATTGTCGATCCGCAGCTGGTGGTGTTCTTCGCCGGCAACCAGTTCATGGTGGTGCATGACCTGGTGGCGGCTTTCCGCAAGGCCCATCCGCAATATCAGCGGATCTTCGTGGAAACCCTGCCTCCGGGCATCCTGGCCAAGCAGATCGAGACCGGAGCGCTGGTCATGGGGAACCTTAAGATCAGCCTCCAGCCGGATGTCTACACTGCCGGCAAGGGTGCGATCAAGGAGCGCCAGGACGAACATGGCTGGTTCGCCGATACCGTCGATTACGCGCGCAACCCGCTGGCGATCATGGTGCCGAAGGGCAACCCGAAAAACGTGCACGGCTTGAAGGATCTTGGACGTGACGATGTCCGCGTGAGCATGCCCAACCCGAAATGGGAAGGCATCGCGCGACAGATCCAGGCCAGCTACCGCAAGGTCGGTGGCCAGGCGCTCGACGACGCGGTCATGAAGCGCAAGGTCGACAACGGCAGCACGTTCCTGACCCGGATCCATCATCGCCAGTCGCCGCTGCGGGTCCTGCAGGGCAAGGCGGATGCAGCGCCGGTGTGGGCCACGGAAGCGTACTATCAGCAGCATGTGCTGCATCATCCGGTCGAAACGATTGCCATCCCGAAAGCGCAGAACAGTACCGCCACCTACACGGCCGCGCGGATGAAGCATGCGCCCCATCCCGAAGCGGCGCGTGCGTTTATTGCCTTCATGACCAGCCCGCAGGCGCGAGCGGTCTACAAGAAATACGGCTTCCAGCCGCCAAAGTGAGGTGCCCGACATGACAAGCCGGATACTAATGACGCTAGCGGTCGCCACGACGTTGGCAAGCTCCACCGTGTTCGCGGCGCCGCAGGACGCCGGCGCCAGGATCGCCACCGCCGGCAACGGCAGCGGCGCGCCACCCTGCGTGGCTTGTCACGGTGCCGACGGCGGCGGCCAGGAAGGGCCCGGTTTTCCGCGTCTGGCAGGGCTGAACGCGGCCTACATGCAGCGCCAGCTGGACGATTTCGCCAACGGAAGCCGCGAGAGCGCGGTGATGAAACCCATCGCCACCGCGCTCAGCACCGAAGAACGCAAGATCATGGCCACGTATTACGCCAACCTGCCGGTTCCCGAGGCCGCGAAGAGTACCTCGGACCAGAAGGACAACGCACGGGGCAGGCGGCTGGCCGAGCGCGGGCGCTGGGAAGCGCAGGTACCCGGCTGCGTGCAGTGCCACGGTCCGCACGGGGTCGGCGTCGGCGAGCACTTTCCCGCCATTGCCGGGCAGCCGGCCACCTACATCGCCAACCAGCTTGATGCCTGGAAGAAGGGCACCCGCAAGAACGACCCGCTGGACCTGATGAAGCACGTCGCCGCCTCCCTGGACGAAAAGGATATCCAGGCCGTGTCGGAGTGGTTTGCCGCGCAGTCGCCCGAGGTGGAAGGAGGCACGAAATGAACATCGCACGCCACAAACTCTGTCTGGCCATGGTCGCTTCCGGCCTCCTCCTGGCCGCCTGCTCGGACCACTCCACGTCGCCCGCGCCGGCCGCCTCCGGTTCCGCGGCCCATGCCGCGTCGCCAGCCACGGCATCGTCGCAGGCGGTGGACCGGGAGGGCTCCGCGGTGGCCGCCACGGCTGCCGCCGCCAGTGCCGCGCCGACGTGGTCCTCCGATGCGAAGCCGCTGAAAATGGCGTTCACGCCGCCGCCGGAAGACGAGATTCCCGACGGCAAGTTCGGCGACCTGGTGCGCAAGGGGCGCGACATTTTCCTGCACACCGCCGCCAATGCCGGCGAGTACGCGGGCAACGACCTCAATTGCAGCAATTGCCACCTGGATGCCGGCCGCCGTGCCGACTCGGCGCCGATGTGGGCCGCCTGGGTACGTTATCCGCGCTACCGCTCCAAAAACGACAAGGTCAACACGTTCACCGATCGCCTGCAGGGCTGCTTCCAATTCAGCATGAACGGCAAGGCGCCGCCGCCGGACAGTGAAGTGATCAAGGCACTCTCGGCCTATTCATACTGGCTGGCCACCGGGGTGCCGACAGGCATGGACATGGAAGGTTTCGGCTTCCCCAAACAGGGTTACGAGCCGCCCGAGAAGCCGGACTACACGCGGGGCAGCAAGGTATACGCCAAAAACTGCGCCCTGTGCCACGGCGAGGACGGCCAGGGCCAGAAGGTGGCCGGCGACTACGTGTTCCCGCCGCTGTGGGGCCCCGAGTCGTTCAACTGGGGCGCCGGCATGCACCAGCTCAACAACGCTGCCGCCTTCATCAAGGCCAACATGCCGCTCAGCCGCGGCGGCACCCTGAGCGATCAGGAGGCCTGGGACGTGGCCATGTTCATGGACAGCCACGAGCGTCCCCAGGACCCGCGCTTCGAAGGCGACATCGCGGCCACGCGCAAGAAGTACCATGACACCCGATGGTCGCTGTACGGCAAGGAAGTCAACGGCCACCTGCTGGGCCAGGGTACGTCGGGGAGCGAATGATGGCACCGGCGCGATGGCGCATCGGCGTGGCCGGCGTGATGGCGCTGGGACTGGCCGGAACGGTGTGGGCCGGTGACACGCCGGTGGGCCAGACGGTGGTCGGCGGCAAGCTGTTCCTCAATGTCAGCGACCTCGACCGGCACGTCAACGGCACACCTGCCGGCGGCCGCGGTGTCCAGGCCGACCTGTCGCGCTTCTTTGTCAACTTCGACCACCGTTTCAGCCGGACGTGGTCGCTCCATGTCACCACCGACGTGCACTGGATGCGCGACACGTCCCCCACCGACCTGTGGCTGCGCTATGCCTACGTGGAGGGTGAATTCGGCAAGGCGTTCAAGCTGCGTCTGGGCTCCGCGCCGATGCCGTGGCACGGCCTGGTAAACCAGTGGTACGGCTACCGCTACGTGGAAAAGGACCTGACCATGCGGGCCAAGGTCGGCAACCCTGCCGACTGGGGCGTACATGCGCTGGGATCGCTGGGGGCACAGGGGCGCGTCGAGTACGCGGCATCGGTGGTCACGGGCGCCGGGTACAAGAAGCCGCGCCTGGGCAATGGCCCCGACGTGGCCGCGCGGGTGTCCTTCCAGCCCACTGCGCACACCGTCATCGGCGCAGGAGGATACCGCGGCACCCTGGCCGAGGATGCCGGTACACGTTCTTCATTGCACACGGCGCAGCGCTGGACCCTGATGGCGGCCTACGCGGACGCGAGATGGCGCCTGGGAGCGCAGTGGTTTCAGGCCCGGAACTGGGGTCGCGTCATCCGCCCGCGGGCCGACCGCAGCCAGGGCTGGTCGGCCTGGGCCAGCATGCAGGTGACGCCGACGGTGGCAGTGTTCGCACGCCACGACCATGTCAGGCCCAGCGATTGGCTGGACCCCGAGCGCCGCGACCGCTACACCAATGCCGGCGTCGAGTGGAAGGTCGCCAACGGGTTGCGGCTGGCCGCCGTGTGGAAGCGCGAGCGTCTGAACCGCGATGGCGTTCATCTCCAGACCGTCGATGAGGCGGGTGTCTGGGCCCAAATCACGTTCTGATCCGGAATCTTCATGCCGCAAGCCGTTTCCATCGGCCCATGGGTATTCGCCGTGGGTGTGCTGGCCCTCGCTGCCGGCATGATCGCCGCCCTGGGGGTGGCCGCCTTCCTGAAGCGCCGCGGCCACCAGGATGCCGGCCCCCGGGTGTGGAACCTGTTGCTGCTGTCGCTGGCGGCGGCGCGGCTGGCCTGGGTGGGGCGCTGGTGGCCGGCATACCGGCAGTCCCCGTGGAGCATCGTGGACATCCGCGACGGCGGGTTTTCCTGGCTGGCGGGCGTGCTGGTGCTGCTGGTGGCGACGGTCTGGCTGGCATGGCGGCGCCCGGCCGGAAGGTTCGCGCTGGCGGCCAGTGCCGGCAGCGGACTGGCCGCCTGGGCGCTGGTGGGTCTGGTGGCGTGGCAACTCCAGCAGGCCGCGCATCCGCCGCTGCCCGACCTGGCCCTGCGCCGCCTGGACGGCAGCACCGTCACCATGTCCGGGATGCGCGGCAAGCCCATGGTCATCAATCTCTGGGCCACCTGGTGCGGGCCGTGCCGCCGCGAGATGCCGATGCTGGTCGGTGCCAGTCAGGCCCTGTCCGGCGTGGATTTCGTGTTCATCGACCAGGGTGAATCCGCCGCGACCGTGCGTGCATGGCTGGCGGCCGAGAACCTGGCCCCGCGGCATGTACTGATCGACAGCGGCAGTGCGATGTCGCGTCACTACCAGGCGCCGGGTTATCCCACTACGCTGTTCGTCGATGCCGATGGCCGGTTGCGCGACACGCGCGTGGGGCCGCTGACCGAAGCATCGCTTCGCGTGCATCTCGAACGCCTTCAACTTCCTTCCCCAAAAGAGTGAGTCCGACCCCATGAAATTTGCCACCGCGGCCCTGGCCGCCCTGTTGCTGGCCGGCTGTGCCCAAGCCAATCCGCCGCAAGACGCCGCCGCCCAGCCCGGTCCCGCCGCCAGCGCGGTCGAGAAGGCCCTCGCGGGCAGCGGCGTGGAAATCAGTGGGGAACTGGACGCCCCCGCGGGCTACCACGGTTTTGTCGGCACTTATCGCGGCCAGCAGTTGCCGGTGTACGTGATGCCGGACGGCAAGCATCTGGTGATTGGCTCGTTGTACGACATGCAGGGCCGCGACCTGACCATGCCGGCGATGCAGAAAGCGGCCGATTCGGGCCTCGGCGACGAACAGTGGAAAGCCATGGCCGAAGCCGACTGGGTGGTCGAGGGCAACCCCGAAGCCAAGCGCGTGGTGTATGTTTTCACCGATCCCGAATGCCCGTATTGCCATCATTTCTGGAAGGCTTCCCAGAAGTGGCTGGAGCGTGGCGACGTGCAGGTGCGCAACATCCTGGTGGCGGTGATCTCGCCGGACAGCCTGCCGCGTTCGGCGGCGATCCTGGAGGCCGACGACCCCACCAGGGCCTGGCAGGACAACGAGGAGCATTTTGGCAAGAATCCGAAGCCGACCCACAAGCCGTCCGCCGCGGCGCGCAAGAAGATCGACGCCCACAACAACCTCATGATGAAACTGGGCTTCTACGGTACGCCCGCCATCGTCTACAAGGGCAAGGACGGCAAGATCCACGCGCTGCGCGGCATGCCGCCGAATGCGGAGATCCTGCGCGAAGTGTTCGAGGGCTGAATCCGGCGGGAGCGGCGGTGGCCGCTCCCGTCCATGGTTTCGGGGAGCCTCGAAAAGCCCGACGCCCGGTATGTCCCGGCGGTATCGGTGGCGTGTCGGCAAGACGGCACTGCGCGCCATGGCCGCGATGGATGTCCCGCGGATGTGCCGGCCGGTTCGTGGAACTCCCGTGGCGGGCACACAGCCCGTTCCCGGCGCGACAGGATGTCATCCCGCCGTGGTGCTGCCGCCCGCAAAGCGCGGCATGACTTCCGCGAAACGGGGCATGGCGGCCGCGGCGCCATGGTGTTCGGTGGCCATGGCGCCGACACGGTTGGCATGGGCCACGGCATGGCGGAACGGTTGCCCCGCCATGCGCACGCTGGCGGCGGCCAAGGCCCCGCAGAAGGCGTCCCCGGCCCCCGTGGTGTCCACCACGTTCACGCTTTCCGGCCCCAGGCGGTAGCAGGGTTCGGGATCGCCGTGGCGCACGTCGCCGTGGGACACGAAACAGCCGTTGGCGCCAAGGGTGATCACCACGCTGGCATCGGTGAGCCGACGTGCCAGAGCGTGCAGGGCGGCATTGTCCATGCCGGCCACGGCGTCGGCATCCACGGACTGGCCGGCGAAGCGCGTGCACAGTTCGGCGAATTCGCCCTCGTTGGGCAGAAGGATGTCGGCCAGGTGCAGGCATTCGGCGCGGGTGTCGGGGTGGATGGGCGCCGGGTTGAGCAGTGTCAGCAGGCCGTGTCCACGGCCGCGGCGCAGGGCATGGAGCAGGGTGTCCATGCGGGTTTCCATCTGGACCAGCAACACGCGTGCGCCGGCGAATGCGGCTTCCTGGGCGTCGATATGGGCCTGTGAAAGATGGTCGTTGGCACCCAGGTCCACGATGATGCGGTTTTGCCCCTGCCCGTCGACCAGGATGCAGGCGCTGCCGGTGGGGTGGGCGGGGTCCACCAGCCACAGACCCTGCAGGCGCTCCTGTTCAGCCAGGTCCGCGGCCTTTTCGCCCAGCGCATCGTCGCCGCGCGCGCCGATGAAGGCCGTGGCCACGCCCTGGCGCACGCAGGCCACGGCCTGGTTGAACCCCTTGCCGCCGGCACCGGTGGCGAAACCGTGCCCGCGCAGGGTTTCGCCCGCCCGCACCATGCGCGGCAGGTGCCACACGTGGTCCTGGTTGTAGCTGCCGACGACGATGACGCGCGCCTGCATGGTTCAGCTCCCAGCGACGCTGGCGGCGGGTTGCCGGCGCACGTGCCGGTACCTGAACAGCGGGATGAAGAAGATCGCCATCAGCAACGAATAGCCGGCGAAGCTCAGCCAGATGCCCTGCCAGTCCATGCAGATGGCGGTGGTGGCGTCGCAGGCGTGGTCGGTGAAGAAGCGGTCGATGGCCCAGCCGGCGATGAGGCTGCCGGCGACTGCGCCCACGCCGTTGGTCATCAGCATGAAAAGGCCCTGCGCGCTGGAGCGTATGCGCGGGTCGGCCTGCTCTTCCACGAACAGCGAGCCGGAGATGTTGAAGAAGTCGAAGGCCATGCCGTAGACGATGCACGACAGCACGATCATCCACAGTCCGCCCATGGGGTCGGGGTCGCCGAAGGCGAACAGGCCGAAGCGCAGCACCCACGCCAGCATGCTCATGACCATCACGATCTTGATGCCGAAACGCTTCAGGAAAAACGGAATGGCCAGGATGAAGCAGACTTCCGAAATCTGCGAGATGGAGATGATGATGGCCGAATGCTTGACCGTGACCAGGTTGGCGAATTCGGGCAGCTTCTCGAAGCCTTTCAGGAACGCGTCGCCGTAGGCGTTGGTCAGCTGCAGCGCCGCGCCCAGCAGCATGGCGAAGAACAGGAACACGGCCATGTTGCGGTTCTTGAACATCACGAACGCGGTCAGGCCCAGGCGGTCGGCCAGGGTGCGGCTGTGTTCGGCGTCCAGCCGCGGCGGGCAGGGCGGCAGGGTGAAGGCGTACAGGCCCAGCAGCAGCGAAGCACCGGCGGCCACGTAGAACTGCGCCGCCGAGGACTCGAAGCCCAGCAGGCTGGTGGTCCAGGTGGCGATGATGAAGCCGATGGTGCCCCACACGCGGATCGGCGGGAACGCCTTGATCACGTCCAGCCCCTCGCGCTTGAGTGCGTTGTAGGCCACGGCGTTGGACAGCGAGATGGTCGGCATGTAGCAGACCATGTTGGCCATCATCACCCAGAACACGGTACGCGGATCGGGCATCAGCGGCAGGATGAACAGCATCGCCGCCCCCAGGATCTGCAGCACACCGTACAGGCGCTCGGCGCGCACCCACTTGTCGGCGATGATGCCGGCGACCGAGGGCATGAACAGTGCCGCGATGCCCATGGTGGAGAAGATCACCCCGAAGCTGGTGCCCGACCAGTGCTGGGTGTGGAACCACCAGCTGCCGATGGTCAGCAGCCATGCCCCCCAGATGTAGTACTGGAGGAAATTCATGATGGTGAGGCGCAACTTCAGCATGGGCACTCCGCGTGCGGCCGCGGGGACATCCCGGGCATGTGGATCATGAGATTAAGTTATGAGTCAGAAAAACGGCAAGCCGCCTCAGGCCAGCGCCGCGGCCACCCGCCGCCGCAATTCGGGCAGCAACTCGGCCTCGAACCACGGGTTGCGGCGGAACCACATCTGGTTGCGCGGGCTGGGGTGCGGCAACGGCAGCAGGCCGTCGTCGATGAACTCGCGCCACGCCAGCACGGTGTCGGTGAGGGTGCGTCGGCGGCGCGCGCCCAGCATGCCCTTGTGCGCGTACATGCCGATCACCAGGGTCAGTTGCACCTGTTTCAGCAACGGCAGCAGGCGTGGATGCCAGGTCGGCGCGCATTCGGGGCGCGGGGGCAGGTCGCCGCCCTTGCCGGTGCCGGGAAAACAGAAGCCCATCGGCACGATGGCCACCTTGCCGGGGTCGTAGAACGTGGCGTCGTCCACACCCATCCACCGGCGCAGGCGCCGGCCGCTGGGATCGTTGAAGGGAATGCCGGTTTCGTGCACTTTGCGCCCCGGTGCCTGGCTGACGATCAGTACCCGCGACGTGGCCGACGCCTGTACCACCGGGCGCGGGCCCAGAGGCAGGTGTGCTTCGCAGATGCGGCAGGCGCGGATCTCGGCAAGGACACGGTCGACAGCGTGGGGCATGGCGGCACCGGGCAGGGAAGCAAACCCCTCCAATGATAGTGGAGGGGCGAGAGACGAGTGGCGAGGGCGTGTGCCGGGACGGGATTGCCACAAGTGTCGCGGGTGCGGCGGCGGTTCCCGGCCAGGTGTTGGAAGGTGCCGGGCCGGTGCGGTGGGAGTGGCCCATGGCCACGACCCGCATGCCCGGCAAGGCCGTCCGTACCCGGCGTCCCGTCTAAAAGGCGTCGAAGGCGGCCTGCTGCCAGTGGCCGGCCGCGGTGTCGGCCGCGCCGTCGAAGCTGACCACGTCGAAGCGGCAGGAGCGGTCGGCATGGCGCGGGTGGGCGGCAAGAAAGCCGTTGGCGGCCCGGACCAGGCGTTCGCGCTTGCGCGCCGTCACCGACTCCGACGCCGAGCCGAAGCGTCCGCTGTGCCGGTAGCGCACCTCGACGAAGACCAGCGTGTTGCCGTCCAGCATCACCAAGTCCAGCTCGCCGAAGCGCGTGCTGAAGTTGTGCGCCAGCAGCCGCAGGCCGGCGCTTTCGAGCTGGCGGCGGGCGCGCTCTTCGAAGGCGTCGCCGAGGCGCCGCATCAATAGATGTCGATGTTGTGCACGCTGCCGGCTTCGGCCGGGGCGGTACCGTCATCGGCCGGGGGCGGCATGTCCGGCGTTTGTTCGATGGCGGGCGCATCCATTTCCAGGCTGCCGTCCTGCGGGCGCGCCACCCCGTTCTGGAAGCGCGCCCAGGTCAGCACGCGGTGCACGCGGCCGAAGTCATCCTCGGTCAGGCGGCCGCTGGCGCCGGGCAGGTAGCGGCCCGGGTGCTCGCGCAGCCAGTCGAGGTAAGGCACCAGCGACCAGGCATCCATGCCGAAAGCGAACAGGCGGCCACTGCTGCCGCGGGCCGTGGGCAGGGCCGCAGCCATGGCGGTGCGCGGCGGCAGGCCCGGCTGGGCGTCGAACAACCAGGGGGCATCGCAGAACGTCACCCCGTCGAGGTCGTTGTCCGCCACGGGGTCGTCGCGCCCCTCATAGACGCGGGAGGTGGCAAACACCGGCAGGCGGCTGCCGGCAAGCCGGATCTGCGGCATCAGCAGTCGGGCCTGCGGGGCGCGCATGGCCAGGAAGATGCCGCTGGCGTAGGGGTCGGCATCGCCGAGGCTCAGGCCCTTGAGGATGGCGCCGTAATTCACGCTGCCGGCGTCGAGGTTGACCGTGTCGGCGACCTGGCCGCCTTGTGCCGTGAAGCGCGCCGCGAAAGCCTTGGCGGCGCGCGACGAAGCATCGTCCGCACCCACCAGCACCACGGCCCGATGCAGTCCGAGTTCGCGCATGTGGTCGGCGACCTGCACGCCCTCGGCTTCCGGGCGCAGGGCGAATTCGGTCACGCCCGGTGGCGGCAGGCCGTCGGTGTCGGGATGGTTGAGGGCCAGCAGCGGCACCGGAAGGGGATCCTGTCCCAGCACCGCGCCGACACCCGCGCGCATCAGCGGACCGACCACGCGGGTGGCACCGTCGGCGATGGCCTGGCGGTAGGCGGCGACGGCCCCGCCGGCCGTGCCGCGGGTGTCGTACACCTTCACCGGCGGCAGGTCGGAGGCATGCCCCGCGCTCTGGAAATAGGCCGAGAGGAAGCCCTGGCGCACGGCTTCGCCGGCCGCCGCCACGGGGCCCGACAAGGGCAGGACCAGCGCCACCTGGCGTGGCATGCGGTAGCCCTCGGCATGTTCACCGGTGCCCACCAGCGTGCCCACCGGCCGGGTCAGTTCGGGCGTGACCGGCGCCATGCTGACACCGAGCCGGTTCAGGGCTTCCACCAGCCACGGAAGCATGGGGTCGTCGCGGGTCAGGGTGTCGATGCGCTGCTGCAGGGCCGGGGCCCCAAGGTCGGCAAGCAGGGTGAGGATATGCTCGCGGTTCTGGCCGCGCCGGTCGGCGCCAAGCTGCTCGTTGAGCTCCACGCGCGTGCGCGCGGCTTCCCAGCGCTGGCCGCTGCCGGCCTGGGCGCGGGCGCGCAGTTCCAGTGCGCGCACGCGCAGGGCGGGCGGTACCGCGTCGAGGGTGCCGCCCACCAGCTGCAGGGCGCGGGCGGCATCGCCGGCCTGCAGCGCCAGTTCGGCCTGCAGCAGATCGTAGTGGCGCGCGTCGCCGGCCTGCAGCCGCTCGCGATGCACCTGCGACAGGGTCCGGGCCATCTGCTCCCGGTCGCCCGCTTCGCGCCATGCCTCGGCGGCACGCAGGCGGAAGTAGTCGTCGGCTTCGCGGTACTGGGAGGCCAGCCGGGCGTAGGCTTCGGCGGCTTGGCGATATTGGCCCTGGTCGAACAGGTGGCGTGCCTGTTGCCCCTGTTCCTGCTGGTGGGCGGAAGGCACGCTGACCGTGGTGACGCAGCCGGCCAGTGCCAGTGCCAGCAACAGGCTTGCAAGGTGGAGTGGACGCATGCGGAAAATTCCCTGTGGCGTTCGGATCGCGCGTCGAGGCGACCTTTTGCGCGATGATAGCCGATCGAGTCGTTTTGCCCGGAGGCAACATGTCTGCTGTTCAGCAAGGAACCCTGTGGGTCGTGGCCACGCCCATCGGCCATCGCGACGACATGTCCGCGCGTGCGCTGGACGTGCTGGGCGGCGTGGCACTGGTGGCCGCCGAGGACACCCGCCACACGCGGCCGCTGCTGACGCATTTCGGCATCGACAAGCCGTTGACCGCCCTGCACGAGCACAACGAGCGCGAGGCGGTGGACAAGCTGCTGGCCCGGCTGGCGTCGGGCGATGACGTGGCCCTGGTGTCCGATGCCGGCACGCCCCTGGTCAGCGACCCCGGCTTTCGGCTGGTGCGTGCCGCGCGCGCGGCGGGGTACCGGGTCAGCCCGGTGCCGGGAGCGTGTGCGGCCATCGCGGCCTTGTCGGTGGCGGGCCTGCCCAGCGACCGTTTCGTGTTCGAGGGATTCCTGCCGTCCAAGTCGGCGGCGCGAAAAGCGCGGCTGCGCGAACTGGACGCCGAGACGCGCACGCTGATCTTCTACGAGTCCTCGCACCGCATCGCCGCCAGTCTGGCCGACATGGGCGAGATGTTCGGGGCCGACCGCGAGGCCGTGTTGGCGCGCGAACTGACCAAACGCTTCGAGACCGTCATCGGTGAACCGCTGCACGAACTGGCCGCGCGCGTGGCCGCCGACCCCGACCAGCAGCGTGGCGAATGCGTGGTCCTGGTCGCCGGCCGCAGTGAAGGCGCCGATGCCAAACTGGCCGAAGGCCGCCGCGTGTTCGACATCCTGCGCGAGGAGTTGCCACCCGCGCGCGCCGCCAAGCTGGCGGCTGCGATCACTGGTGCGCCGCGCAAGGCGTTGTATGGGTGATTGATTAGGGGCGAGGGACGAGGGGCGAGGGGTTTGTGGTTTGCGGCCGTGATCCAGTCCGCGGCATGGTTCATGTCGGTATTTGCCCGAAAAAGGGATTTTTGGCTCGCTGCTTTGCGTAGGGCGGGCAGTGCCCGCCCTACGAACTTGCGCCCCCGCTACCCACCCCCAAACCCCTGCACAAACGAGCCTCGGCCTTCAGACCAGCGCCCTCGCTACTCATCCCTCGCCCCTCGCCCCCAGCTCCTCTACAATAAGTCCCGGAGTCGGCCGGACAGTCGCGGTGTGCTTTGGCACATCGAGGAAAGTCCGGGCTCCGCAGGGCAGGGTGCCAGGTAACGCCTGGGCAGTGTGAACTGACGGCCAGTGCAACAGAGAGCAGACCGCCGAACGGCATCTTCGGATGTGCGTGGCAAGGGTGAAAGGGTGCGGCAAGAGCGCACCGCGCGCGGGGACAACGCCGCGTGGCACGGTAAACCCCACCCGGAGCAAGACCGAATAGGGGAGCAATGGCGTGGCCCGCGTCGCTCCCGGGTAGGTTGCTTGAGCCTGGCGGTGACGCCAGGCCCAGAGGAATGACTGTCGCGCCCTCGGGCGTACAGAACCCGGCTTACAGGCCGACTCCTTCATTTGCAACACGGATCGACCGCGCCTTGTCCAGGGCGCGGTCGGTTTTTTTTGAGGTGGGGCTCGGGGATGGTGGTGGCGGGCCTTCGGAATATCGGTAGCGGAGATGAAAATGTATCGGCCTGGACGGGGCCATCGCGGCCATGGGCCGCTCCTGCAAAGGGTTTCAGGAAATTTCACGCATGCCCTGTGGGAGCGGCCCATGGCCGCGATGGCCACAGCCGACCCGAAGCCGGCAGACTGCCTTTCTCCGAAAACTCTCCGGAAGTTCGGGTCCCGGGTCCGGACTTCCCCGAAGCCACGAACTTCGCATCCGCCCCACACCATCCAAAGCAAAAAACCCATCATTTCAATGCGCTTGCCCACGTTCCTCAGAAACTGCTCTCACGTTCAGTTTCTGTTGGTGTTTGTGGTCCTGTTTGTCCTTGATCTGCAAGCAATTTTCGCTTGACAGTCTCATGGGGTGAGACTATCGTGGCATTCAGTGTGAATTAGTGGTTTTTTGTGGAAGCAAACCGCCGTGTTCCAAGGTGAAACCGCCATCACGATCGATGCCAAAGGGCGCCTGGCCATCCCGACCGCCTATCGGGAGGGCATTGAGCGTGCCTGTGGCAATCATCTGGTGGTGACCTACAACCCCTTCGAGTCCGGGTGCCTGTGGCTGTTTCCGCGTGACGAGTGGGAGCGGGTGCGGGACCAGGTCAATGCGCTGCCCGGCGTCAAGGCGGTGCATCGCAACCTGCAGATGAAGCTGGTGGGCGCCGCCGCGATGGTCGAGCCCGACAGCGCCACGCGAATACTTTTGCCGGCCAGCCAACGCAGCGCGGCCGGCATCGAGAAAAAAGCCGTGCTGCTGGGCATGGGCAACAAGTTCGAGATCTGGAGCGAGCAGGCCCACCTGGCCAAGATCCGCCAGACCATCGGCGAAGACGAGATCAGCGAGGAGATGGCCGATCTCACGTTGTAACCACAGTGAAATGAGAGGCTCGAGCGGGGTGGCCGCAATGCAAGACAATCAATTGCAGCACATCCCGGTGATGTTGGAGGAGGCGCTGGAGGGGCTCGCCGTGCAGCCACGGGGACGCTATCTGGATGGGACCTTCGGTCGCGGCGGGCATGCCCGCGCGCTGCTGGACCGGCTTGACCCCGATGCCCGCCTGCTGCTGATGGATCGTGACCCCGAGGCCATTGCCGAAGCGCGCCGCGCATTCGGTGACGACGCGCGCGTGGCCATTCGCCACGGCAGCTTCGCGGACATGGCGGACTGGGAGGAAACGGCCGCGGGGCTGGACGGCGTGCTGCTGGACATCGGCGTGTCCTCGCCTCAGCTCGACGACGGGGCGCGCGGTTTCAGCTTCATGGCCGATGCGCCGCTGGACATGCGCATGGACCCGACCACTGGCGAAAGCGCGGCGGATTTCCTGGCCCGGGCCGACGAAAAGACCATCGCCGACGTACTGTGGCGCTTCGGCGAGGAACGCTTCAGCCGGCGCATCGCGCGCGTCATCGTGGAGCGCCGTCGTGAGCAGCCGTTTCGCCGCACCGGCGAACTGGCCGCGCTGCTGGTGGAGTTGCTCGGCCATCGCGAGAAGGGCAAGCACCCGGCCACGCGCACCTTCCAGGCGTTGCGCATCCACGTCAACGGCGAGCTCGACGCCTTGCGGAAGGGGCTGGCGGGTGCGCTGGACCGGCTCCGGCCGGGTGGACGCCTGGTGGTGATCAGTTTCCACTCGCTGGAGGACCGCCTGGTCAAGCAGTTCATCCGTGACGCCTCCGGCCGGGAGCCGGCCCGGCCGCGGCATTTGCCGCCGCTGCCGGCGGCTCCTGCGCGTCTGCGCGCGGTGGGCAAGGCGCGGTTTGCCGGCAGCGCCGAGCTGGCGGGCAACCCGCGGGCGCGCTCCGCGGTGCTGCGCGTGGCCGAGCGCCTGGAGGGCGCCGCATGAACGTATTGCGGGTCGTCATCCTGCTGGGCCTGCTGCTGGCGGTCATCGCCAGCGCCATTGCCGTGGTGTGGGCGCGGCAGGAAAATCGCATGTTGTTCATGCAGCTCAGCCGCCTGCAGGCCGAGCGCGACCATCTCAACGTGGAGTTCGGCCGTCTCGAGCTGGAGCAGGCCACCTGGGCCGACCCCGTGCGTATCGAGGCGCAGGCCCGCGGCAAGCTGGGCATGGTCGCGCCCAAGCCCGGCGACATCCGGTTGATCCGCCCATGAGCATGCGTGGCGCCTCTTCCCGCATCGACACGCCGCGCCGCGGCCACCAGCCGCGCGTGCGCCAGCGCCTGGCGCTGGTGGTGGCCCTGCTGGCGCTCAGTGCCACCGGGCTGATCGCCCGCGCGGTGGACCTGCAGGTGCTGGACAAGAGCTTTTACCAGAAACAGGGCAACGACCGCTTCCTGCGCACGGTGCCGATCGCGGTGTCGCGCGGCACCATTTTCGACCGCCACGGCGTGCCGTTGGCGGTATCCACGCCGATGGAGTCGCTGTGGGCCAACCCCCAGAAGCTGCTCGAACACACCGATCGCATTCCGGAACTGGCGCGCGCGCTGGGCGTGGACGCGCAGGACCTGGCGCAGCGTTTGGCGCAGCGCTCGGAGCGGCAGTTCGTCTACCTGAAGCGGCAGATGAGTCCGGAGACGGCGCAGGCCGTGCTGGACCTCAAGATTCCGGGTGTCAACGAACAGCGCGAGTACCGTCGTTTCTATCCCTCCGGCGCGATCACGGCGCACGTGCTCGGGTTCACCAACATCGACGGACGCGGCCAGGAGGGTCTGGAGCTTTCCTATGACAAGTGGCTGACCGGCACCGCCGGCGCCAAGAAGGTGATCCGCGACGGTACCGGCCGCGTGGTGGAGAACGTCGAGCAGGTGCGCCCGCCGCAGCCGGGCCGCGACCTGACCCTGAGCATCGACCGGCGCATCCAGTACCTGACCTGGCGCGAGCTGACCAAGGCGATGAAGAAATTCCGCGCCACCTCCGCCGCGATGGTGGTGATGGATCCGGGCACCAGCGAAGTGCTGTCGATGGTCAGCCTGCCGTCGTACAACCCCAACGACCTCTCTTCCAGCACCGCCAACGAACGCCGCAACCGCGTCGTCACCGACGTGTTCGAGCCGGGTTCCACGGCCAAGGCGTTCACCATCACCGCCGCGCTGGAAAGTGGCAAGTGGACCCCCACCACCAAGATCCAGACCGGTCCGGGCTGGTGGGTGCTCGGCCGCCACACCATCCACGACGACCATCCGGAGGGGCTGCTGGACGTCACCGGCGTGATCACCCGCTCGAGCAACATCGGCGCCGCCAAGATCGCCCTCAGCATGACGCCGGAACACATGTACAACGTGTTCCGGGCCTTCGGCTTCGGCAGCAGCACCGAGAGCGGCTATCCGGGCGAATCCTCGGGCATCCTGCCGATCAGCCGCGACTGGCGCAGAATCCGCCAGGCCACCATCGGCTACGGCTACGGTTTCAGCGTGACGCTGCTGCAGCTGGCGCAGGCCTATTCGG
Organism: uncultured Rhodanobacteraceae bacterium; assembly: GCA_964570295.1. Taxonomy (GTDB): domain Bacteria; phylum Pseudomonadota; class Gammaproteobacteria; order Xanthomonadales; family Rhodanobacteraceae; genus Oleiagrimonas. Next base: position 8,269 of record CAZMXV010000013.1, on the reverse strand, counting down.
CACTCGCCAACGGCGGCGTGCTGCACCATCCCAGCTTCGTCAAGGGCGTGGACAACCCGCCCGTGCGCGTGGTCAAGCCGCAGGTGGCCGAGGACATGATCCACATCCTGGAAACGGTGGTCGAGAACCCGCGCGGCACGGCCTACCGTACCGCGCGCATGGCCAACTACAGCGCCGCCGGCAAGACCGGCACCTCGCATCAGGCCAATGCCGGCGGCTATGAGGAAAACGTCTACAACTCGCTGTTTGCCGGCATGGTGCCCGCCAGCCACCCGCGCCTGGTCGGGGTGATCGTGGTGCGCGGCGCCAAGGGCCAGTATTTCGGCACCCAGGTGGCCGCGCCGGTGTTCAAGGCGGTGATGGAGGGTGCGTTGCGCCTGCTGGACATCAATCCGGACAAGGTCGATCCCGAACTGGTGATCGGCGGGCCGCCGTCCGCCACGTTGCCGGGCGCCGCAAACCAGGCCGTCGCCACCGCGGGAGGTGCCGGATGAATGCCCGCATGCCCCTGCGCGACCTTCTGGCCGGCGTGGTCGAGCCTGCCGCGGCAGGCGACATCGTGGTGTCCGGCCTCAGCCTGGATTCGCGCCGCGTGCGCCCCGGCGATGCATTCGTTGCCCTCGAGGGAGGCACCACGCACGGCATCGAATTTGCGTCCAGTGCCATCGCGGGTGGCGCGGCGGCGATCCTGGCCGAGGCGTCGGGCCAAGCACGGGACCCGGGTCCCGTGTCCCGTGTTCCGGTCCTCTGGATCGCCGATTTGCGCCACCACCTCGGCGCCATCGCCGCCCGTTTCTTCGGCAACCCTTCGGCGGCCCTGACCGTGATCGGCGTCACCGGGACCAACGGCAAGACTTCCAGCGTGCAGATGCTGGCCCAGGCGCTGGACCTGCTGGGCCATCGCGCGGCCAGCATCGGCACCCTGGGTTCGGGGCTGCACGGTCGCCTTGAGGCGGGCGAGCGCACCACTCCCGATGTCATCAGCGTGCATGCGCGGCTGGCGGCTCTGCGTGATGCGGGAGCCAGCCATGTGGCCATGGAGGTGTCCTCGCATGCCCTCGACCAGGGCCGGGTCGACGACGTGGCCTTCGACGTGGCGGTGTTCACCAACCTCACCCGCGACCACCTCGACTACCACGGCAGCATGCAGGCCTACGGCGCGGCCAAGGCACGCCTGTTCGCCTGGCCCACCTTGTCCGCCGCCGTTCTCGACGTGGACGATGCCTTCGGTCGCGGGCTGGCCGAAAAGATCGCCGGAAACGTCACGCGGCTTCGTGTCGGTCAGGACGTTCCGGATGCCGACGTGCGCGCCGAGCAGGTGAGTGCGCTGGCCACGGGGCTGGCATTCCATCTGGTCACGCCGTGGGGCGAGGCCGACGTGGCCAGCCCGCTGCTGGGGCGTTTCAACGTGGCCAACCTGCTGGGCGTGGCCGCCTGCCTGGGCGCGCTGGGCGAGCCGTTTCCGCGCATCGTCGAGGCGCTCGGCTGCCTGCAGCCCGTGCCGGGACGCATGAGCCGGCTGGGCGGGCACGACGGGCAGCCGTTGCTGGTGGTCGACTACGCCCACACCCCCGATGCTCTGGAGCAGGCCCTGGCCGGCCTGCGCGAACATTGCGCGGGCCGCCTGGTCTGCGTGTTCGGCTGCGGCGGCGAACGCGATGCCGGCAAGCGGCCGCAGATGGCCGCCATCGCCGAGCGCCTGGCGGACCGTGTCATCGTGACCGACGACAACCCGCGCCGCGAAGATGGCGACGCCATCGTCGCGGACATCATGGCCGGCTTCGCGAACCCCGATACCGTGCAGGTCGAGCGTGACCGCGCCCGCGCCATCACCTTGGCGCTGGACGGCGCCGGGGCCGGCGACGTGGTGCTGGTGGCCGGCAAGGGGCATGAGCCGTACCAGGAAGTGGCCGGCGAAAAGCGTCCCTTCGACGATCTCGTGGTGGCGCGTACGGCGATGGAGGGGAGGCCATGCTGAACCTGCACCTTTCCGAAGTGGCGATGTGGACGCGCGGCCGGCTGGCCGGCGCGGATGCGCTGGTCGCCAACGTGGCCACCGATTCGCGCCGCATGGCCGGTGGCGAGCTGTTCGTGGCACTGAAGGGCGAGCATCATGACGGGCACGACCATGTTGCCGGCGCCGCCGCGGCCGGCGCTGCCGCGGCACTGGTATCGCGCCGGCTGGACGTGGACCTGCCGCAGGTGGTGGTCGAGGACACGCAGGTGGCGTTGGGCGATCTTGCCAGCGCGGTGCGGGCCCGCAGCCGGGCGCAGGTGGTGGGCATCACCGGTTCCAACGGCAAGACGACGGTGAAGACGCTGGCCGCGTCGATCCTGTCGCGGCACGGCCGCACCCATGTCAACGCCGGCAACTTCAACAACGAGATCGGCCTGCCCTTGACCCTGCTGGCGATGCCGGAGGACACCGAATACGCGGTCCTGGAAATGGGTGCCGGCAAGCCTGGCGACATCGCCTATCTGGCCGGTATCGCGCGGCCGGACATTGGTCTGGTCAATAGCGTCGCGCCGGCGCACCTGGAGCGCATGGGGTCGCTGGAAGGCATTGCCGAGACCAAGGGCGCGCTGTACGAGGCGCTGCCCGCCGACGGTGTGGCCATCATCCATGCCGACGGGGATTTTGCCGGCTTCTTCGCGGGCCTGGCGGGTACGCGGCGCATCCTGCGCTTTGGTCTGGAGCGTCCGGCGGACGTGCATGCCGACAACCTCGTCATGGACGCTCGCGGCAGCCGTTTCCGCCTGCGGACGCCGGCCGGGACCGCCGATGTGGCATTGCCGCTGCCGGGGCGGCACAACGTCGCCAATGCCCTGGCCGCGGCCTCGGTCGCGCTGGCATTGCAGGTTCCGGTGGCGACCATTGCCGAAGGTCTGGCTCGCGCCGATGCGGTCTCCGGGCGGCTGGCGACGCGCGGCATGCCGGGCGGCTGGACACTCATCGACGACAGCTACAACGCCAACCCCGGCTCGGTGGCCGCGGCCATCGACACGTTGCTGCTGGCGCCCGGCGAGCACTGGCTGGTGCTGGGTGACATGGCTGAACTGGGACCGGATGCGCGCGAGCTGCATGCCGGCCTGGGCGCACTGGCCCGGCAGCGCGGCGTGGAGCGCCTGTTCACGGTCGGCCCGCTGGCCTGCGCAGCCACGGAGCGTTTCGGTGCCGGCGCGCGCCACTTTGAAGACCGGGACGCGCTGGTCGCGGCCCTCGCCGCGGACGTGCATGCCGGGGTCACCTGCCTGGTCAAGGGCTCCCGTTCGTCGGCCATGGACCGCGTGGTGGCGGCATTGACGCAAAAAGGAGGGCATCATGCTGCTTGAGCTGGCGCGCTGGCTTTCGGACTACTTCAACGCCTTGCGGCTGCTGGAGTACATCACTTTCCGCACCATCATGAGCACGCTGACGGCGCTGGCCATCGCGTTGCTGGTGGGGCCGAGCACCATCCGCCGCCTGGCGTTGATGAAGGCCGGCCAGGTGGTGCGCAGCGACGGGCCGCAGACGCACCTCAGCAAGGCCGGCACGCCGACCATGGGCGGGGCGTTGATCCTGGCCTCGATTGCCGTGGCCACGCTGCTGTGGGGCGACCTGCACAACCGCTACGTGTGGGTGGTGCTGGTAGTGACCCTGGCGTTCGGCGCCATCGGCTTCTACGACGACTACAAGAAGCTGGCGCTCAAGGACAGCCGCGGCCTGGCCTCGCGCTGGAAGTATTTCTGGCAGTCGGTGTTCGGCCTGCTGGCCGCCCTGTTCCTTTATTACACCGCCCAGATCCCGGCCGAGACGGCCCTGTTCGTGCCGCTGTTCAAGCAGGTGGCGATTCCCCTGGGCGGCGGCTTCGTGGTCCTCGGCTACTTCATGATCGTGGGCTTTTCCAATGCCGTGAACCTCACCGACGGCCTGGACGGCCTGGCCATCATGCCCAGCGTGCTGATCGCCGGCGCGCTGGGCATCTTCGCCTACCTGGCCGGCAACGCGGTGTTCTCGCAGTACCTGGGCATCCCGTCCATTCCCGGCGCCGGCGAGCTGTCGATCTTCTGTGGCGCGCTGGGCGGCGCCGGGCTGGGGTTCCTGTGGTTCAACACTTATCCGGCGCAGGTGTTCATGGGCGATGTCGGCGCACTGGCCATCGGCGCCGCGCTGGGCACCATCGCCATGATCGTGCGCCAGGAAATCGTGCTGCTGATCATGGGCGGCGTGTTCGTGGTCGAGACCGCCTCGGTGATGCTGCAGGTGGCCAGCTTCAAGCTGACCGGCAAGCGCATCTTCCGCATGGCGCCCATCCACCACCACTTCGAACTCAAGGGCTGGCCCGAGCCGCGCGTGATCGTGCGCTTCTGGATCATTTCCGTGGTGCTGGTGCTGGTCGGGCTGGCGACGTTGAAGGTGCGCTGATGATGGTGATTGGCTGCCAGATGCCGATTTGGGTTGTTGGGGACCGGTTTCGAGCCTCAGCTTGCGCTCGCCTCGAACAAATAGTTCCGATCGAAGCCTGGAGCAGAAGCCCGCGTACTGTTGTATCGCCCGGTCCCCGGTCCCCGGTCCCCGGTCCCACAACAGGAGGTCGCCATGCTCGTCCTTGACGCCCTCCAGCCTTCGCAGGCCCGCCGGCGCCGCCCGGGACCGACAGGGCAGTACGACATCGTCCTGCTGCTGGCGATCATCGCCCTGGCCAGTCTCGGCGTGGTGATGGTGGCTTCGGCTTCCATCGCGGTGGCCGCGGGCAAGCATATCGGCGAGTTCCATTACCTGGAGCGTCACCTGGCTTACCTCACGGCCGGCGTGGTGCTGGCGGCGATCCTGGCGCGCATTGACCTCAAACTGGTCGAGAAGGGGCATTTCTGGTGGATGGCCGGGGGGATCCTGCTGTTGCTGGCCGTGTTCCTGCCCGGCATCGGCATGCGCATCAACGGCGCGCACCGCTGGCTGAACATGGGGCCGCTGAGCTTCCAGCCGGTGGAAGCGATGAAGCTGATCCTCATCGTGTATCTGGCCAGCTACCTGGTGCGCCACCGCGACAGCGTGCAGACCAAATTCACCGGTGCGCTGAAGCCGCTGGGGGTTGCCCTCGTCATCGCCGCGCTGCTGCTGCGCCAACCCGACTTCGGTTCGGCGACGCTGCTGCTGGCGGTCACCGTGGGCATGCTCTGGCTGGGGGGCGCGCGCATGCGCAATCTGGTCTACATGGGGCTGCCGCTGGTGCCGGTGGCGGCCTGGGTGGCGACCAGCCAGGACTACCGCGTGCAGCGCCTGACGTCCTTTCTCAACCCCTGGAACGATCCGTTCGACGACGGTTTCCAGCTGGTCCAGGCGCTGATCGCCATCGGACGCGGCGAATGGTTCGGCGTGGGACTGGGTGGCAGCGTGCAGAAGCTGTTCTACTTGCCCGAGGCCCATACCGACTTCATCCTGGCCGTGATCGGCGAGGAACTGGGCCTGTTCGGCATTGCGCTGGTGGTGGGCCTGTTCAGCGTGCTGGTATGGCGCGGCCTGGCCACGGGGCTCAAGGGTGTGCAGCTGAACCAGCATTTCGCCGGCTACGTGGCCTTCGGCATCTCGCTGATGATCGGCCTGCAGGCCCTGGTTTCCATCGGCGTGAACCTGGGGGTGTTGCCGACCAAGGGGCTGACCCTGCCGCTGATCAGCTCCGGCGGCTCCAGCGTGCTGATGACCTGCGCCATGCTGGGTGTGTTGCTGCGCTGCACCTACGAGGTGCGCCGGGCCGAGGACATCCGTCGCATGGCCGTGCGCCGCCCGGACCTGGCCGAAAAGTCGGCAGCCGGCGACGCCGGCGCGCCCGAAGCGCGGGAGGTGTCGGCATGAAACGCTTCATGGGAGCCATGACGGGCATGCCGGTACAGGCCATGGTTTCGCCGGCTGCATCCGGGGCGCGTGGCGATGCGGCCGGTGCGGCTGCGCAGGGCCGCCGGTCCCCGGTTTCCGGTTCCCGGTCCTCCCAAAAGCCCATCCTCATCATGGCCGGCGGCACCGGCGGCCACATCTTTCCGGGCCTGGCCGTGGCCGCATCGCTGCGTGAGCGTGGCGTGCCGGTGGCCTGGCTGGGCGCCGACGGCGGCATGGAGACGCGCCTGGTCCCGGGGCACGGCATCCCGATGCACACCGTTTCGGTAGGCGGGCTGCGCGGCAAGGGGCTGGCCACGCGCCTGTTCGGACCGCTGCGGCTGGTGCGCGCGGTGTGGGCCGCCATGGGTATCGTGCGCCGCGTCGATCCGGCCAGCGTGCTTTCCATGGGCGGCTACGCGGCCGGCCCCGGCGGCCTGGCCGCATGGCTGTTGCGTCGCCCGTTGCTGGTGCACGAGCAGAACCGGGTGCCCGGCGTCACCAACACCTGGCTGGCGAAAATGGCGCGCCACGTGATGGCCGGGTTCGCAGATGCCTTCCCGCCGGCGCGCAAGGCCGAATGGGTCGGCAACCCGGTGCGCGCGGACATCGCCGCGCTGCCCGAGCCGGATGCACGGTTCGCCGGACGTGGCGACCGGCTGCGTCTGCTGGTGCTGGGCGGCAGCCTGGGGGCACGCACGCTCAACCTGCGCGTGCCGGAAGCCGTGGCCGCCATGGCGCCGGAAGTCCGGCCGGACATCCTGCACCAGTGTGGCCGCCGCGGCGAAGACGAAGCCCGACAGGCCTACGCCGATGCCGCCGTCGAGGCACGCATCGAACCTTTCATCGCCGACATGGCCGCCACCTATGCCTGGGCCGACCTGGTGGTGTGTCGCGCCGGCGCGCTCACCGTGGCCGAACTGGCCGCGGCCGGGCTGGGCGCGGTACTGGTGCCGTTCCCGCATGCCGTGGACGACCACCAGACCCGCAACGCGCAGGCCCTGGTCGAGGTCGGGGCGGCGCGCATCGTGCAGGAACGCGACATGGATGAAACCACCCTGGGCCGGCATCTGGCCGAACTCGCGCGCGATCGTGCCGGCCTGCGGGCGATGGCCCGCGCCGCACGCACGCTGGCGCGCCCGAACGCCGCCAACGTCATTGCCACCCGTTGCATGGAGGCCGCGTGATGAGCCCGATGAAACGACTGGATGCGCACGAGGACATCATGTCCGTGTTCCGCCACGTGCACTTCATCGGCATCGGCGGCGTGGGCATGAGCGGCATCGCCGAGGTGTTGCACAACCTGGGCTATCAGGTGTCCGGGTCCGACCGCGCGCGCTCGCCCACGACGGAGCGGCTGGCCAGCCTCGGGGTACAGGTGTTCCTGGGCCACGACGGTGCGCATGTCGCGCACGCCGACGTGGTGGTGACTTCCAGCGCCATCAAGCCGGACAATCCCGAGCTGGTGGCCGCACGCGAGCAACGCATTCCCGTGGTGCCGCGTGCCGAGATGCTGGGCGAGCTGATGCGCTTCCGGCGCGGTATCGCCATTGCCGGCACCCATGGCAAGACCACCACCACCAGCCTCACCGCCAGCGTGCTGGCCGGGGCCGGCTACGACCCCACCTTCGTGATCGGGGGGCGGCTCAACTCCGCCGGTGCCAATGCGCGCCTGGGCGAGGGCGAATACCTGGTGGCCGAGGCCGACGAATCCGATGGCTCCTTCCTGATGCTGTCGCCGGTGATCGCGGCGGTGACCAACATCGACGCCGACCACCTGGAAAACTACGGCGGCGATTTCGCCCAGGTGAAGCAGGCCTTCGCCGATTTCCTGCATCGCTTGCCGTTCTACGGCCTGGCCGTGCTGTGCGTGGACAACGGCAACGTCGCCACGCTGGCGCGCGAGGTGGGGCGCAACGTGCTGACCTACGGCATCGATGCCGCCGATGCCGACGTGCGGGCCCTGAACCTGCGCCAGCAGGGTTTCGAGATGTTCTTCGATCTGCAGTTGCCAGGGCGCAATGAACTGCTGCCGGTGACACTGAACCTGCCGGGCCGGCACAACGTGCTGAACGCGCTGGCCGCTGCCGCCATCGGCTGGCAGCTGGGCGTGGATGGTGCGGCCATCGGTCAGGCCCTGACCGGATTCGAAGGTGTCGGTCGCCGCTTCCATCGTCGCGGTGAACTGGCACTGGCGCATGGCAACGTGCTGCTGGTCGATGACTATGGCCACCACCCCAGCGAGCTGGCGGCGGTATTCGCCGCCGCCCGCGGCGGCTGGCCCGACAAGCGCATGGTGGTGGCTTTCCAGCCGCACCGCTACAGCCGCACGCGCGACCTGATGGACGACTTCGCCAACGTGCTGGCCGATGCCGACGTGCTGGTGCTGACCGACGTCTACCCGGCCGGCGAGGCACC
>CAZMXV010000012.1:0-28970 GCA_964570295.1 uncultured Rhodanobacteraceae bacterium | reverse complement strand
CGCATCTACGTGCACGAATCGCTGTACGACAAGCTCAAGCGCAGGTTCGTGACCAAGACCAAAAAGCTCAAGGCCGGCGACCCGCGCAGGAAGGACACCTTCCTCGGCCCCATGATCGACGAGGCCGCCGCCGAGCGTCTGCACGGCTGGATCACCGAGGCAAAGGACGCGGGTGCCCGGGTGCTGACCGGCGGCAAGCGCCACGGCAACATGCTGGATGCCACCGTGCTGGAAGACGTGCCTGACGATGCCGCCGTGAATCGCCAGGAGGCTTTCGGTCCGGTCGCCCTGCTCGCCCCGTTCAAGGACTTCGATGATGCCCTGAAGCGCGTCAACGATTCCGACTACGGTCTGCAGGCCGGCGTGTTCACCAACGATCTGACCCACACCATGCGGGCCTGGGATGTACTGGAACAGGGCGGCGTCATCATCGGCGACATTCCCAGCTTCCGTGTCGACAACATGCCCTACGGCGGCATCAAGCGCTCCGGCTTCGGACGCGAGGGCATCCGCTACGCCATGGAGGACATGAGCGAGACGCGCCTGCTGGTGATCCGCGACGCCTGAAACGGCCGCAGGTCCCTGCAGGCGGCATCGGCAAGCGGTGATCGCGGCCATGGGCCGCTCCCACAAAGTACATGGGACATGCGGGACATCAGGCGGGCGTTTTTCAAGGTACCCTGCGGGGAGCGGCCCTGCTCCGCCATCCGCCCGGCAACCCGCTTATCATGGGCGCATGTCCTACACCCTCGCCGCCCCCTGCAGCCATCAGGTCGAGATCAGGAAAAGCCGTTTCCTGGCCCATGCCGCGCCCGTGGCCGACGTGGACGCGGCACAGGCCTTCCTGCGCGAGGTGGCCGCCACCGACGCCAGCCACCACTGCTGGGCCTGGCGTATCGGGCAGGCATACCGCTTCAACGACGACGGCGAACCCTCCGGCAGCGCCGGCAAGCCGATCCTTGCCGCCATCGACGGGCAGAACCTCGATGGTGTCGTGGCGGTGGTCAGCCGCTGGTTCGGCGGCATCAAGCTGGGCGTGGGCGGCCTGATCCGCGCCTACGGCGGTACCGCCGCCGAGTGCATGCGCCGGGGCGAACGCATCGCGATCATTCCGACCACCGAACTGGTGCTGGAATGCGGCTACGCCGACCTGCCCCTGATCAAGGCGCGCCTGCAACCCATGCAGGCCGACATCCGCCACGAGGATTTCGACGCCCACGGCGTGCGCGTGCGGCTGTCGCTGCCCGACGAGCATGTCGACACTCTGCGGCAACTGGTCGCCGACGTGACCCGCGGCCGGGGACAACTGGCCGCGCGGCCGGACTGACCCCTCCCCTGGTTCAGCGCCGGTGGCGCAAGCGCGACAGCAGCCTGCGCACGCCACGCCGCGGCCGGGCCATGCCCTCCGGGTCCAGAAGGTCGCTTTCCGCCAGCGGGCTGTCGTCCTCGGCGATGCTTTCGGGGTCGAAGGCGCGCAGGCTCCGGCCTTCGTCGCTGCGCAGGCTCTCGATGGCGGCCAGCAGCGAGCCGGCATGCGCGCGCAACCGCGCCCCCAGTTCGGCGGCGGTGACATCCAGATGTTCGCGGACCAGGTCGTCACGCACCGAGCGGATCACCCCCGGCAGGTTGCCGCTGTCGTCCCCGGCCTCCACGGCAAGGTCGCATTCGGTGTCGTAACCCATCGAACGGTTGTTGAGGTTGGAGGAGCCCACGCGCAGCAGGACATCGTCGATCACCATGATCTTGGCGTGCACGTAGATCGACTCGCCTTCCGCGGTCACGGGATAGTAGGTACCCAGGCGCTTGTGCCTGTCCGCGCGCCACAGCATGTGCAGCAGGCGCGCGCGGGCACCGTCCATGGCCTCGTGCTCGAGCCAGTTGCCGATCTCCTCCGGCAGCACGATGACCACTTCCGGGCCGTCCGGCTCGGCCAGCCGTTCGGCCAGCGCCTCGGCCAGGCGACGCGCGGCCAGGTACTGGCTTTCCAGGTAGATCACGTGCCGCGCCGCGGTGATGCCGGCCAGGTACAGCGCCTCGATTTCGCGCACCTCCTCGCATGCCTTCATTTCCGGCAGCGTGCGCGCGATGCCCACCGGCACGTCGCGCATGGTCGGTTCGAGGCACTCCGGCCAGGCATCGGTGTTCACGTCGACGGCCTCCGGCGCGCGCCCGGTGGCCATCTCCCAGCGCCGCCGCGCCACCTCGCCGACGGCGCGCGCCACCGGGCCGTCCACGGCCGTGGTGGCGTCGTGCCAGGGCCCGAACCGGCCGTAGCCGGGAACCCGCCGCCGCGGATCTTCGTCCACGTGCTCGCGCGTGTCCCAGCGCTCGGCGGTGATGTCGATGCCGCCGCAGAAAGCCATGGCGTCGTCGATGACCACGATCTTCTGATGGTGCGCCGAACCCACCGGATGGCTGCCGTCCAGCTTGAAGTGCAGGCGTCGGTTGCCGAACCAACTGCCAAGCACCATGGGCAACATGCCACGGCCCAATGACTGCAGCATGCCCAGATCCCACTTCAGCACGTACACATGCAGCTGCGGCCGCTGCTTCACCAGCCAGGACAGGAAATCGCCCAGCTGGTTGGGGCCTTCCAGCGTCGGCGTGCCGCTCTCGAACCCGATGCGGGTGTCGAAATCCCAGCCGACCAGCATCAGCCTCCGTTGCGCCTGCAGCATGGCCTGCTTCACGGCACGGAAGTAGTCGGCGGCATCGACAATGACGCGCAGCCGCCGCGCCGGTTCGATGCGCCAGCAGGATTGGCCAGGAACCAGGATGCGGTGCGTCATGTGCGGCCCTCCGGAAGTGTTGCCCAAAGCATCCGCAAGTCACCGGATGCGGTCAACAGAAAAAGCGGTCACATGCATGATGAAAACGTGAAACCGCGCCAGTGGCGCTCATGACCATTGGACCGGTGCGGCCCCTTTCCGGGCGCCAGGCACTAGACTAGCGCCCCGTCACCAGAGCATCACGCTCCACCCGTACCGGCACGGATGTGCCCTTGAGAGGAAACACCATGTTCGAACCGATCGCCCGCGTGCCCGGGGATGCCATCCTCGGCCTGATCCAGCAATTCATGAACGATCCCAACCCGGAAAAAGTGGATCTGGGCGTGGGCGTGTACCGTGACGAACAAGGCCACACACCCGTCATGCGCGCGGTCAAGGCCGCCGAGCGGCAGCTGGTCGAGCAGGAAAGCACCAAGACCTACATCGGCTCGCACGGCGATCCGCTTTTCGGCACCCACATCCTGCGCACGGTACTGGGGGCCGACAGTCCGGTACTGGCCCGGCGCCGCGCCACCGCCACCCAGTCGCCCGGTGGCACCGGTGCGCTGCGGCTGGCGGCCGACTTCATCGCGGGCCAGTTGCCGGGGAAAACCCTCTGGCTGCCCGAGCCGACCTGGCCAAATCATATGGCCATCGCCACGGCCGCGGGCCTCGACATTCAACGCTATCCCTACGTGGGCGCCGACAACCGGCTGGCCTTCGACGCGATGGTGGCATGCCTGGCATCCGTTCCCCGGGGCGATGTCGTGCTGCTGCATGCCTGCTGCCACAACCCCACCGGGTTCGACCCCGACCATGAGCAGTGGCGGCGCATCCTGGAGGTGATCCAGGAGCGCGGGCTGCTGCCGCTGCTGGATTTCGCCTACCAGGGATTCGGTGACGGTCTGGACGAGGATGCCTGGGCGGTGCGCCTGCTGGCCGAAAACCTCGACGAAATGCTGATCACCCAGTCCTGTTCCAAGAATTTCGGCCTCTACCGCGAGCGCACCGGCAGTTTCATCGCCATCGCCAGGACCGCCGACGAGATGGAAAACGTCCGTTCGCAGCTCGCCGCCACCGCTCGCGCCAACTATTCCAATCCGCCCTCGCACGGGGCCGCGGTGGTCACCACCATCCTCGATTCGGGCGAGTTGCGCGCGCAGTGGGAGCAGGAACTCGCGGCGATGTGCGGGCGCATCAACGGCATGCGACGCAAACTCATCGAAGGCCTGCGCCCCCACGGTCTGGACGGCCGTTTCGCCTTCGTGGCCGACCAGCGCGGCATGTTTTCCTACACTGGACTGAGTGTCGCCCAGGTCCAGCGGCTGCGCGAGCAATACAGCATCTACATGGTCGGCTCCGGCCGGGCCAACGTGGCCGGGCTGAGCGATGCCAACATCGGATACGTCTGCCGTGCCATGGCCGATGTCGTGAAAGAATGACAGGCCGCTTCGTCATCCCCTGCCCCGACACCGCCGCCAGGTTGCCATGAACACGCCCCGCCGCACCGTCGATCCGGACGGTCTTCTCGAATATTCCGTCGTCTTCACGGACCGGTCGCTGAATCACATGTCGCAGCGCTTCCGGCAGGTGATGCGCGACCTCTCCGGCATGCTGAAGCGCATCTGCAACGCGCACGCCGTGGCCATCGTGCCTGGCGGCGGCACCAGCGGCATGGAAGCGGTGGCCCGCCAGTTCGCCGGCGGCCGGAAAACGCTGGTGATCCGCAACGGCTGGTTCAGCTATCGCTGGAGCCAGATCCTCGACACCGGCGGCATATCCGCGGCAGGCACGGTACTTGAGGCACGCCCCGTGGCGAAGGGCCACCAGATGCCCTTCGCGCCGCCGCCCGTGGACGAAGTCGTCGCCGCCATCGCGAAAGAGCGTCCCGACGTGGTGTTCGCTCCGCACGTCGAAACCGCCTCGGGCATCCTGCTTCCGGACGACTACCTGCGGCAGGTCGCGGCCGCCACCCATGCGGCCGGCGGCCTCTTCGTGCTCGACGGCATCGCCAGCGGCGCCCTGTGGGTGGACATGCGCGAAACCGGCGTGGACATCCTCCTCGGCGCCCCGCAGAAAAGCTGGAGCGCCACGCCGTGTGCGGCCATGGTCATGTTTTCCGAGGCCGCGGAAAAGCGCCTGTACACGACGCGCAGCAGCAGCTTCACGCTGGACCTCCGGAAATGGCGCGACCTCATGCAGGCCTACGAAGACGGCGGCCACGCCTACCACTCGACGCTGCCCACCGATGCCCTGCTGCGCCTGCGCGACAGCATGCGCGAAACCCTCGACATGGGGCTGGAGCCCGCCCGCCTCGCCCAGTGCGAGCTGGGCAGGAAAGCCCGCACGCTGCTGGCGTCGCACGGTTTCCGCAGCGTCGCCGCCGCGGGATTCGAGGCTCCCGGCGTGGTGGTGAGCTACACCGACGATGACGCCATCCACAACGGCAGCGCCTTCGCCGCCCGGGGCATGCAGATTGCCGCCGGCGTGCCGCTCGGCTGCGGCGAGTCCGACGACTTCAAAACCTTCCGCCTGGGTCTGTTCGGCCTGGACAAGCTGAAGAACGTGGACGGCACCGTCGCAACCCTTTCCCGCGTCCTGGATGCCGTGGTGGCATCACGGTAGGTCCGGCCCGGCTCCGGCCATACCGAGACAGGGCCGCATCACGGGAGGCAGTGGGATAGCCCGGCCCATCTTGCTCGCCGGCCCCGGTTTGCTACGCTGCCACGTGCAACGCACCCACAGGGAACCGAACCGCATGAACTCCGGCTCCTCCTTCCGTATCCAGCGCGCCGGCCTGGACGAACTCGAACCGGTGGCCAGCCTGTTCGACGCCTACCGCGTGTTCTACGGCCAGCCCGGCAATCCCGTGCTGGCGCGGGCCTTCGTGCGTGAGCGCATGCGGTGCGGCGAATCCGTCATTTTCCTGGCCTGCCGCCCCGATGCCGCGGCCATCGGCTTCACCCAGCTCTATCCCTCGTTCTCGTCCATTTCGGCATCACGCGCCTTCATCCTGAATGACCTGTTCGTCGTGCCCGAGGCGCGCCGCGGAGGCGTGGCGAAAGCCTTGCTGGCCGCCGCGACGGCGCATGCCCGGACACGGGGCGCCACGCAGATGTCCCTGTCCACCGCCACCACCAACACGGCGGCCCAGCACCTCTATGCCGCCGCGGGCTGGACTCGCGATGATGCCTTCCACACCTATCATCTCGCCCTGTAGGCCGCCGCGGCCCGGGGCGGCAACATGACCCGCGGCTGGCCGGAAACACGTGTCCGGTGGCCATTCGGGTGATTTGTTCAGGCCCGGCACCTAGACTGGAGGCATGAAACCGCGTTCACGCACCCTGCTGTGGTCCCTGCTGGCCCTGCTCGTGCTGCTGGTGGCCCTGCGGCTGGCCTTGCCGTACATCGTGCTCCACACGCTGAACAAGCGCATGGACCGCATGGGCGACTACCACGGCCACGTGACCGACGTGGACCTGCACCTGTGGCGCGGTGCCTACAGCCTGGACGGGCTGGAAGTCGTGAAGGTCAGCGGCAAGGTGCCGGTGCCGCTCCTGAAAACCCCGCGCATGGACATCAAGCTGAGCTGGCACGCCCTGCTCCATGGCGCGATCCGGGCCAGCGTGGACTTCCACCGGCCGGTGCTGAACTTCGTCGACGGCAGCGGCGAATCCGACACCCAGGCCGGCACCGGCGTCGACTGGCGCGCCCAGTTGCAGCAGCTCATCCCGATCCGGCTCGACGAAGTAAGCGTGCACGATGGCACCATCACCTTCCGCAACTTCGTGTCCAGCCCGCGTGTGGACCTCAAGGCCACCCGCGTCGACGCCGTGATCACCAACCTCACCAACGCCGACCGCAGCCAGGGACGGCGCGTGGCCCACATGCGGGCCAGCGCGCAGATCCTCGGCGAGGCGCCGCTGGAAACCTCCGCCAGCTTCGATCCGCTGGGAAAACTGGGTGATTTCGAGTACCGGCTGCGCGTGCTGCACATCGACCTGACCCGCCTCAACGACCTGGCCCGCGCCTACGCCAAACTGGACTTCGCCTCCGGCCAGGGCGACTTCGTGATGGAGCTGGAAGCCCGCGACGGCGCACTCCGCGGCTACGCCAAGCCGCTTTTCCACGACATGAAGATATTCAGCTGGAAACAGGACGTGGAAGAGGATGACAAGAACCCGTTCCGCATTGCCTGGGAGGCGCTGGCACAGGGAATCACGTCCATCTTCAAGAACCACCCGCACGACCAGTTCGCCACCCGTGTTCCCATCCGCGGCCGCATCGACAACAAGAAGATCAGCGCCTGGAAGGCCATCGTCAACGTGCTGCACAACGCCTTCGTCAAAGCCTACACGCCACAACTGGAGCACCTCGAGCCGGCGCCTCGGGACGAAGGCGAGGACGACTGACAGCCTCCTGCCGGGGGTCCCTTTTGGCCGCCAGTCAGCCGCCGCCTGCTAGGTTGACGGCGTGGAATCCGGGATCATGCCGTTTCGCCGGAGGCTCCCATGCCAGCCAAGTCCAAAGCCCAGCAAAAAGCTGCTGCCGCCGCGCTTTCCGCCAAACGGGGCGACACCCGCGTCGGCGACCTCAAGGGCGCGTCCAAGTCGATGTACGACTCCATGAGCGAAAAGGAGTTGCACGATCTGGCGAAAACCAAGCGCAAGGGCAAGCCGGAACACAAGCACGACAGCGGCGGCTGAGGAAAAGCCGGCGTCCCGGGACGCGGACGCGGGACTTTGGCGCCCGGCGATAGTACGCTGTCGCTCCCGCGATCCGTATGGAACACCCCATGCAAGTACCGCTCTGGATATGGCTGGCCACCATCGCCGGTGTCATCGCCCTTCTGGCATTGAGTTTTTTCACCCATATCCGCAAGGCCCATGAGCCCTCCATCAAGGAGGCCGGGGCGTGGACCGCTTTTTTCGTTTCGCTGTCCATCCTGTTCGGCGGGGGCCTTACCCTGGCCTGGGGCTGGGATCACGGTATCCAGTACTTCGCCGGCTACATCACCGAATACAGCCTGTCGATCGACAATTTGTTCGTGTTCGTGATCATCATGTCCAGCTTCTCGGTGCCGCGGGCCTACCAGCAGAAAGTGCTGCTCGTCGGCATCATCGTGGCGCTGGTGCTGCGCACCATCTTCATCCTGGTCGGCGCCGCGGCCATCGCCCACTTCAGTTGGGTGTTCTACATCTTCGGGGTGTTCCTGATACTCACGGCCCTCAAGCTGGCATTCGAGAAGCATGACCAGGACGAAGTCTACGAGCCCAACATCCTGGTACGCACGGCGCAGAAGCTCCTGCCCGCCACCGACGCGTACGACGGCGCCAATGTAACCACCGTGATCAACGGCAAGCGCTACATGACGCCGATGCTGCTGGTCATGCTGGCCATCGGCATGACCGACATCCTGTTCGCGCTGGACTCGATTCCGGCCATCTTCGGCCTCACCGACGTGCCCTATATCGTGTTCACCGCCAACGCCTTCGCCCTGCTTGGCCTGATCGAACTCTACTTCCTCATCGGCGGCCTTCTCAAACGACTGGTCTACCTGAGCCTCGGCCTGGCCGTGGTGCTGGCTTTCATCGGCGTCAAGCTGGTCATCGAGGCCATGCACACCAACAGCCTGCCCTTCATCAACGGCGGCGATCCCATCCACCTGATTCCAGCCATTCCCACCTGGCTGTCGCTGGTCATCATTCTCTCGATCCTGGCTGTCACCACCGTCGCCAGCCTGCTCAAGAGTCGCGGGGACAACGCAACCGCCACCTGAGCCCGTGCTGCCGAAAGCACGAAAAACGCCGGCCGGGCTGCCCTCCCCGGCCCGTTTCACCGTATATTTGAGCCGCGCCTTCCGGGCACGGCCGGAAACACGAGCCTGCTGCGCAACGGGCGACGCCGACTTGACCGATCATCATTCAACGGAGCGAGACAGATGAACCTGAGCAAGCGTTGTACGGCAGAATTCTTCGGTACCTTCTGGCTGGTCCTCGGCGGCTGCGGCAGCGCCGTGCTGGCGGCGGCCTTTCCGCAGCTGGGCATCGGCTTCGCCGGCGTGGCCCTGGCCTTCGGCCTGACCTTGCTGACGATGTGCTACGCCATCGGGCACATTTCCGGCTGCCACATCAACCCCGCCGTGACCTGCGGGCTGGCAGCCGGCGGCCGCTTTCCGATGAAGGAGGTCATCCCCTACATCGTGGCACAGGTCATTGGCGGCATCGCCGCGGGTGGCGTGTTGTACCTCATCGCCTCCGGCAAGCCCGGGTTCGATGCCGCGGCCAGCGGCTTCGCGTCCAACGGCTATGGCGCGCACTCGCCGGGCGGCTACGCGATGGGCTCGGCGGCCCTGTGCGAGGCGGTGATGACGTGCTTCTTCATCTTCATCATCATGGGCGCCACCCACAAGCGCGCACCCGTCGGCTTTGCCGGCATCGCCATCGGCCTGGCCCTGACCCTGATCCACCTGATCAGCATCCCGGTCACCAACACGTCGGTGAACCCCGCCCGCTCGACCGGCGTGGCGATCTTCCAGGGAGACTGGGCCGTGCAGCAGCTGTGGTTCTTCTGGCTGCTGCCCATCGTCGGCGGCGTGATCGGCGGCCTGATCTACCGTTACCTGTGGAGCAGCCAGGACCGTCCCGACATCGAAGGCGACCTGGCCTGACATGCCGCGCCGGGCGGGCGGCCCGGCAGCTTGCCACGCCGCCCGCCCGCCACGGCACATGCCCCTGCCATGTGCCGGTGTGGCGCGGCGCCTGCGCACGGGCTTTTTCGTGGCGCCTGTTCACGGCTGTTCCGGAGCGCGCTGATACACCCCGTCGAACGTGACATTCAGGCCGCCGCAGGCGTGGTTGTCGTGGACCACAAGGTCGCCGTCGACCCACTGCAGATGCACGTGGCAGGCCCCTTCCGTGCCGATTTCCAGGCGGTCACCAGCCGGGTGGGCCTCGCCGTCCGCACTGCCCACGTGAACCACGCGCTCGCCCGAAGGCAACAGGTTGCCGTACCAGCGTGTGCGGGCGCTCACCCCCAGGCCGCCCCCGTGTGTCCGTTCGATGCGTATGCTGCCCGCGGGGTCGCTCCAGGTACCGACCCAGTCGCGGAGCTCGGGCGTGGTCGCCGGCATGATCCTGATCCGGTCCGTCGGCACCCAGCCGACGAATTCTCGCCAGTCGCGGTCGACCTCGACATCATCCGTCACGAAATACCACGTGCAGGCCCACTTTCCACCCCGCTCGACCGACACCAGCAGCCGGCTTCCATCGGCAGCGTAATGGCGCTCCCTGCACGCCTCCTGGCCCGGGCATCCCGCGTCGTCGCTGCGGAATGCCACGCGCCCCGCCTGCGGGGCCGCCACGCGTGCCGCGCGAATGTGCGGCAGGCTCGGGAAAAGCCCGTTGCGGCAGGTATACGGCTCGATCGCCAGCACCGGCATGGCCAGCAGGCAGCATACCACCGGCGCCATCCGGCGCAGGGCAAGGCGGGCGACCGTACGCGGGGTCATGACGCCGCTCCTCTAGGCACCCGGGCGGGAGACACCATGCGGGCGGGGCAAAGCGGTTTGAGGTCGGATTTTTCGATCATGTGAGGCGAATAGCCGTAGCTGTTTAACGAAAATGGGCGGGAAAACCGGCCAAAACCGCGAAGCCGCAGCCGCTTGTATTTCTAGCGCCCAGGCTCCTAGGCCTGTCCGAAGGTGTAGGCCATGACGTCGGCGATGCGATCGGTTTCCATCAGGCACATCATCAGACGCTCGATGCCGAGCGCCACACCGGCGCATGGCGGCATGGCGTCCAGCGCCGCCAGCAGGTTTTCATCCAGCGGCGGCGCCGGCTGGCCGCGCTGCCGACGCCGGCGATTTTCGCGCTCGAAGCGCTGGCGCTGTTCGTCAGCGTCGTCGAGTTCGTGGTAGCCGTTGGCCAGCTCATGGGAGCCGAGGTAAAGCTCGAAACGTTCGGCAACCGGCACGGGATCGCGGCGGATGCGCGCCAGCGCGCACTGGGTGGCGGGCCAGTCGTGGATGACGGTGATGGTGTCGGACCGGAAATGCGGCTGGATGCGGTGGGTCATCAGGAGGTCCAGCCAGTCGTCGCGAACAAGTCCCTCGGGATCAATGTCGTAGGCGGCCAG
Organism: uncultured Rhodanobacteraceae bacterium; assembly: GCA_964570295.1. Classification (GTDB taxonomy): domain Bacteria; phylum Pseudomonadota; class Gammaproteobacteria; order Xanthomonadales; family Rhodanobacteraceae; genus Oleiagrimonas. The sequence continues at coordinate 18,066 of CAZMXV010000012.1, read as the reverse complement.
GGGCGCGCGCAATGACGGGATATCGGCATCGAACGGATCGAGGCCAAGTTCCTGCCGGAACACCTGGCGGTAGGTGACGGTGCGGGTCCGGGCCATGCTCTGCCCGACCAGGTCGCGCGCCAGCTGGACCAGTTCAACGACTTCCTCCGCCAGTTGCCGGTGGTCGAAGCCGATGCGATACCACTCCAGCATCGTGAACTCGGGGTTGTGGCGCCGCCCGGCCTCGCCGTTGCGGAACACGCGGCCAAGCTCGTAGCAGTCGCCCAGCCCTTCGGCCAGGAGGCGCTTCAGGGGGTATTCGGGTGACGTGCGCAGGTAACGCTCGCGCGAGCCGGCATCGACATGGCCGCTGAAACCGGTCCTGAAGCCCTCGATGTTGGGCTCCGTGTTGCCGGCGGCGGACAGGATGGGCGTCTCGACTTCCAGGACGCCGCGGCCGGCAAAGAACGTCCGGATGAGCGTGTAGAGTCGCGCCCGCACATGCAGCATGACACGGCGACGTGCCGGCATGGCCTTCCGGGGTGCCACGGCCTCGTCGAAAAGCATGCTCATGGCGATCCGTCCCCCTGTTTTTTCAGGAGGTCCAGCAGCCAGGGCTCATCGTGGACGTCAATGCCGAGATCGCGGGCCTTGGCAAGTTTGGAGCCCGCGGATGCACCGGCGACGACGAAGTCGGTGTTTTTGGAAACACTTCCGGCCACTTTGGCGCCGAGGGCTTCCAGACGCTTGCCGGCTTCACCGCGGGTCATCCCGGACAGGGTCCCGGTCAGGACCGCCGTTTTGCCCTCCAGCGGCAGCCTGCCAGCATCGGCATCCCGGGGAATGGCAGCCAGCAGGCGCTGCATGGCCGTTCCGGCCTCGCGCAGCGCCGCGACATGACCGGCATCGGCGAGATGAGCCTCCAGACCCGCGACGGCATGGGCCGGCAGGCCGGCACTGGACCACTGGGCCGGACCGGCGTCGATGAGTTCGTCCATGGACCCGAAGCACGTGGCCAGGCGCCCGGCACCGGTGGGGCCGAGATGGTCGATGGAAGCCCGGGTCAGCAGTTTGCCCAGGTCCAGGCGCTCGCGCAGGCGCGGCGACGGCGTCGTCTCGTCGTCAAAGCCGATGCCTTCCGCCAGGAGATCATCGACCACGTGACGATTGCCTTCCTGGCGGAAAAAGGTGGCGATGGCCTGGGCGACCTCCGTGCCGATGTCCGGCAGGAGCGTCAGCACCATGGCCGGCGTGGAGCGTATTAATTCAATATTTCCCAGCCACTTGTGGAGTGTTTTTGCAGTGGTTTCTCCAACATGCATGATCCCCAGCGCAAACAGGAACCGCGCCAGGCGGGTCCGCTTGCTGGCCGCGATGGCCTTGAGCAGCTTCTCGGCCCAGTGCGTGGCAACCTTGCCGTTGCGGGCGGTCTGCGGCGTGGTGCCGTCGCGCTCGTCGGCCAGTTTCTTGGCTTCGAGCAGCTTGTCCAGGTCCAGGCGGTAGAGGTCGGCCGGTGTCGTGACGAACTCGAAACCGGCCAGGTTCTCGATCAGCCGGGTGCCCAGGCCGTCGATGTCCATGGCCTTGCGCGAAGCGAAATGGATCAGCGCCTCGCGCCGTTGCGCCGCGCACACCAGGCCGCCGGAACAGCGCCAGGCGGCGGCGCCCTCCTCGCGCACCAGGGCCGAGCCGCACACCGGACAGCTTTCGGGCATGTGCCAGGACACGGTGCCGTCCGGACGGCGCTCGGGAATGACGCGCACCACCTCCGGAATGACGTCGCCGGCGCGGCGCACGATGACGGCGTCGCCCACGCGCACGTCCAGGCGTGCGATCTGGTCGGCATTGTGCAGCGTGGCATTGGTGACGGTGACGCCGGCCACCTGCACCGGTTCCAGCCGCGCCACCGGTGTGGCCGCGCCGGTACGTCCGATCTGAATGTCGATGGCCTTGACCGTGGTGGCCTGTTCCTCGGCCGGGAACTTGTGCGCCAGAGCCCAGCGCGGCGCTCGGGCCACGAACCCCATGCGCTCCTGCCCGGCATAGTCGTCCAGCTTGTAGACCACGCCGTCGATGCCGTAGGGAAGCGTGTTGCGCTTTTCGCCGATGCGGCGGAAATAGGCGATCAGGCCCTCGAAGCCGACGGCGGTATCCACCTCCCCCGACACCGGGAAGCCCCATTCGCGTAGCCGCTTCAGGGTGGCCGAATGGGTATCCGGCAGCGTCCCGTCTTCCACCACCCCGGTCGCGTAGGCGAAAAAGCTGAGCTTGCGCCGCGCCGTCACCGACGGGTCAAGCTGCCGCAGGGAGCCGGCGGCGCCGTTGCGCGGATTGGCCAGCGGCTTTTCGCCGTGTTTCCGGGCATGCGCGTTGAAAGCCTCGAAATCCCGGGTGAGCATCACCACCTCGCCGCGCACCTCCAGCACCCCGGGCCAGCCACCGCCGCGCAACTTCAGCGGAATCGAACGGATGGTGCGCACGTTGGTGGTGACGTCCTCGCCGGTGCTGCCGTCGCCCCGCGTGGCACCACGCACCAGCACGCCCTTTTCGTAGCGCAGGCTGATGGCCAGGCCGTCCAGCTTGGGCTCGACGGAAAACACCGGCTTGTCTCGCTCCAGCGTGTCGCGGATGCGGCGCACGAAATCGGCCACCTCGGCAAAACGGGTGCGGTCGTCGTCACCCTCCCCCTCGAAGGCGTTGCCCAGCGACAGCATCGGCCGTTCGTGACGCACCTCGGCAAAGCCGCCGTCGGCACGCGCGCCCACGCGGCTGGTGGGGGAATCGTGCGTGGCCAGGTCCGGGTGTTCGGCCTCCAGCTGCTCCAGTTCGCGCATCAACCGGTCGTATTCGGCATCCGGAATATGGGGGTCGTCCAGGACGTGATAGCGGTAGCTGGCATCGTCGAGACGGGCCCGCAGCTCGGCGGCGCGGGCGACGGCCTTGGCGGGGGCGGTACGGGGGGTCATGGGGCACTCCGGGAATGTCCGCTACATGATAGTGCGCCGCCTCCCCCGCCCGCGACAGGCGGCGGCTTGCCAGCCCGGACTCCAGCCAGCAGACTACGGGGTCTGGTCGGGCAAACCGCTTCTCGCGAAGGGGCCCGGCACCTGAATGCCTGGGAGCACAGCTTGAATCCGGAAGTCGCAAAAATCGGCGCCGTCGTCCTGTTTGCCATCGCCATTGTCCACACGTTCTCGGTCAAGTATTTCGACAAGCTGGCCGATCGCGGCACGGCCCACGAAGGCATCTGGCGGCTGCTCTCGGAAGTGGAGATCGTTTTCGGGTTCTGGGCCAGCATCCTGGTTCTCTACCTGGCCCTGGTCATCGGACCGGAAGACTCGCTGGCCTATCTCGAATCACGTGATTTCACCGAGCCGATGTTCGTGTTCGTGATCATGGTGATCGCGGCCAGCCGCCCCATCCTCGATCTCGCCCTGGCGGGGGTGGAACGGTTATCGCGCCTGCTGCCCTTTTCGTCACCGGTGTCCACCTACGTCGTCACCCTGTCATTGATCCCGCTGCTGGGCTCGCTGATCACCGAGCCGGCCGCCATGACGCTGGCGGCGTTGCTGCTGCGCGACAACTTCTATTCAACGCGGCTGTCGACCCGGCTGCAATATGCGACGATCGGTGTGCTGTTCGTGAACGTGTCGATCGGCGGCACTCTCACTCCGTACGCCGCCCCTCCCATTCTCATGGTAGCCAGCACCTGGGGCTGGGACCTCCCCTTCATGCTGCTGCACTTCGGGTGGCGCGCAACGCTGGCCGTGCTGGTCAACGCCGTGGGCGTGACCTGGCTGTTCCGCCGCGAACTGGCGGGCATCCGGATGCCGCCTTCGGGCACGACGGAAAAGGTACCGTTCGCCCTTACCGCGCTGCACCTGGTATTCCTGCTCGGCATTGTCGTGTTCGCCCACCATGCCACCATCTTCATGGCCCTGTTCCTGTTGTTCATGGGCGTGGTCACGGCCTATCCGCGTCATCAGGAAAAGCTCATCCTGCGCGAGGGATTGCTGGTGGGGTTCTTCCTGGCCGGACTGGTCGTGCTCGGCGGCCAACAGCAATGGTGGCTGCAAAAGCTTCTCGAAGGCATCAGCCCCACCGTGGCCTACTATGGCACGGCCACCCTCACTGCCATCACCGACAATGCGGCTTTGACCTATCTCGGTTCGCTGGTCGAAGGGCTCAGCGACGAATTCAAGTACTCGCTGGTGGCCGGCGCGGTGACCGGCGGCGGCCTGACGGTGATCGCCAATGCGCCGAACCCGGCGGGCTACTCGATCCTCAAGGACAGTTTCGACAGCGAAAGCATCAGCGCCCTCGGCATCCTGGCCGCGGCATTCCTGCCGACCCTGGTGGCGGTGCTGGCGTTCCGGCTGTTCTGACACGCGGTCCGCCCGGAAGAACCGGACGGGCACGCGGCACCGGACAACGCGGGGCGGTACCGCCCTTGTCGGGTCAGGCGGTCAGGGTGCGGGTCTGTTCTTCGATGCGCTCCAGGAGCTGCTTCCAGGATTTCACGAATGCCTCGGCCCCGTCCTTCTGCAGCTTCGTGGCCAGGGCGTCGATGTCCACGCCCGCTTCGGCAAAGCGTTCGAGCATGGCCTCAGCCGCACTGCTGTCGGTGTCCATGACGCCCTCGACTTCGCCGTGGTCGGCCAGCGCCTCGATGGTCTTGCCGGGCATGGTGTTGATGGTGTCGGGAGCCGCCAGCGTGGTGACGTAAAGCGTGTCGGACGCCTCGGGGTCCTTGGTGCCGGTGCTGGCCCACAGCAAGCGCTGCGGCTTGGCGCCCGCCTCGGCCAGCTTCTTCCAGCGCGCGGATTCCAGCACGTCCAGATAGGCGCGATAGACCCGACCGGCCACCGCGATGCCGAGTTTGTTGCGCAGGTCGGCCGGTACCTCGTCCTGCACGGCCACGTCCCAGCGGCTGATGAACACCGAGGCCACGGAGGCGACATGAGGTGTCAGGCCCGCCTCGATGCGGCGCTCGATGCCGCGCATGTAGGCTTCGACCGCTGCCTGGTACTGCTCGCGGGAGAACAGCAGCGTCACGTTGATCGGCACGCCCGCGAAAATGGATTCCTCGATTGCCGGTATGCCCTCGGGCGTACCCGGAATCTTCACGAACAGGTTGTCGCATTCGGCCTTGTGATGGATGGCCGAGGCGGCGTCGATGGTGCCGCCGGTATTGCTGGCCAGCAGCGGGGAGACTTCCATCGACACCCAGCCGTCGACACCATGGGTTTCCTTGTGCACGGGGCGGAACAGCGCGGCCGCGCGACGCAGGTCTTCCAGCGCCAGCTCCATGAACAACGCCTCCCCGGACAGCCCTTTTCCGGCTTTCTCGCGGATGCCGTCGTCATAGGCATCGGAGCCGCTGACGGCTTTTTCAAAAATCGAGGGATTGGACGTGAGCCCCGTCAGGCTCCATGCCTCGATGTGCCGGGCCAGCGTGCCGTCGTCGAGCATGTCGCGGGTGATGTTGTCCAGCCACAGGCTCTGGCCGAGTCCGTGCAGTTTGGCGGTTGCGTTCATGGGGCCTCCTGATGATCGTGTAACGGGAGATATGCGTACACCATGCGCCGCTTTCAATTGCACCGCAACCGCATGGGGCGATGTTCTTCGCGGTCAATTCAGCGCCGCGCCATCAATGAAAAACCCGCGCCAAACGACGCGGGTTCTTCATTTCCGTGGTTCGAACCGCCTTTACTCGACGGCGGCGACGGCCGAAGCCTGTGCACCCTTCGGACCTTCGGTTACTTCGAAGCTGACACGCTGGCCTTCCTTCAGGCTGCGAAAACCCGTGTCGTTGATGGCCGAATAATGCACGAAAACATCGTCACCACCGTCCTCGGGCGCGATGAAACCGAAGCCCTTGGCGTCATTGAACCATTTGACTGTACCGAAACGCATTGAGAAAACCCCTCACATGAAACGTGTGTGCGAGCACCGCAGGCGAATATGCTCATGCCCCCCGCACCTGCGAAGTATCACCGCGTTTTCATGCCAAATGCAAGGAGTCGACGCACATAACGACATGTCGCGCACGCATGTGGTTATGTTTTAATCAGATGCCGGCGTTGGATCCGGCTCTCCGGAGGGAGCCGGCCCATTTTGCCGGGTCACCGGAAACGCTTCCCGTGCATCGCTTTTCAATCGAGCCGTGCCAGGATGGCCGGAACATGCGCGGTGGCGGCCGCGAGATGCGCGAAGATCTCTTCCACGCTGATTTCCGGCGCCTGTGCCGGGTCGCACCCGGCGGCCCAGTTGGCGACCAGGGCCAGGCAGGCGTAGTCGACATCCAGCTCGCGGGCCAGTACGGCTTCCGGCATGCCGGTCATGCCGACCAGGTCGCAACCGTCGCGGCGCAGGCGCGCGATCTCGGCGCGGGTTTCCAGCCGCGGCCCCTGGGTGGCGCCGTAGCAGCCACCGTCGACCACGGCCACGCCGGCACGGGCGGACGCCGCCAGAAGTTGCCGGCGCAGGACAGCGCTGTAGGGCTCGCTGAAGTCCACATGCCGGACCTCCGCGCCTTCCACGTCACAGAAGCTGTCGGCACGGCCATGCGTGTAGTCGATGAGCTGGTCGGGAACCACCACTGCGCGCGGCCCCATGTCGTCGCGGATGCCGCCCACGGCGTTGATCCCCACCACGCGGCGCGCGCCGAGATGGTGCAGTGCCCAGAGATTGGCGCGGTAGTTGACGCGGTGCGGTGGCCATTGGTGGCGCCTGCCGTGACGGGCCAGGAAAGCCAGCCGGCGGCCCCCGAAATTCCCGATCCGGATGCTGTCGGACGCCGGCCCGAACGGTGTTTCGGGAGCATGCTCGGCCACATCGGAGAGGCCGGGAAAATCGTACAGGCCGCTGCCGCCGATGACGGCCAGGTCGACGGCGGTCATGCCGGCTCTCCCGGGCTCGCGCGCAATGCATGGATGGCCGGCAGGTTGCGGCCCTGTTCATTGAAGTCCATGCCGTAGCCGAACACGTAGCGGTCGGGCAGTTCCACACCGTTGAAATCCGCGGCGATGCCGGGTACACGGCGGTCGTGCATTTTGGTGCTCAGCGTGGCGATCAACACACGACGCGCGCCCAGCTCCAGGCAGGCATCGCGCACTTCCTTGAGGGTATGGCCCTCGTCCAGTATGTCGTCGGCCAGCAGCACGTCGCGCCCGGCCAGGTCCACCGCCGGCTTGCGCAGCCAGCGCAGCTTGCCGCCCCGGTTGTCGCGGTAGCGCGTGGCGTGCACATAATCGAAGGCGAGATCGGCATGCACGGCCAGGGCCAGCTGCGCGGCGAACACCAGGGCCCCGTTCATCACCGTCAGCAGCACGGCCCCGTCATCACCGAGAACGGCGTCGATCTCCCGCCCCATGCGCGTGATGGCGGCACGGATCTCGGTTTCGTCGAACAGCTTGTCGGCGTGCTCCAGGGCGTCTTGGAGGGTCATCATGCGGAAACATCCAGTGCGGTGATACGGGTGATGAACTGGTCGCGCTGCGGGTTGTCCTCGAGGGATGCCCAGGTGCCGGCGACGTTGCCGCGCAGCGCGGCAACGCGTCCGGCGCCGCAGGGAGGAAGGCCCTCGGTGGCCTCCAGCGCCGCTGCCACGGCCTCGGGCTGGCAGGCCAGGATCAGGTCGCAGCCGGCGCGGCGGTGCGCCTGCACGCGGGCGGCCACGTCGCCGGCAGCCCCTGCCGCAGCCATGCTGATGTCGTCACTGAGAACCAGGCCACCGAAGCCCGCCTCGCCCCGCAGGATGTCCCGGATCCAGCAGGACGACTGCCCCGCCGGCGCCTCGTCGACGGCGGGGTAGACGACATGCGCCATCATCACCGCCTCGGCGTGGTTGTCCATGGCATGCAGAAACGGCAGCAGGTCGGCATGCCGCAAGGTCTCCAGGTCACGCGGATCGACGGCGGCGTCGCGATGGGTGTCGGCCTCCACCGAGCCGTGGCCCGGAAAATGCTTCAGCGTGACCGCCATGCCGGCCAGGTGCATGCCGCGTACATAGGCCTGGCCCAGTTCGGACACCACCGCGGGATCGGCATGGAAGGCACGCTCGCCGATGGCGCGGTTGCCGCGCGCCAGGTCCAGTACCGGCGCGAAGCTCACGTCGATGTCGGTGGCACGCAATTCACTGGCCATCACCCAGGCGTGCTCCTCCGCCAGCGCGACCGCTCCGACCGGATCACGGTCCCACATGGCACCCAGCCGGGCCAGCGCCGGCAGGCGCGTGAAGCCCTCGCGGAACCGCTGCACGGGTCCCCCCTCCTGGTCGACGCCGACCACGAAGGCATCGTCATCGCGTACCTCGCGCATGGCCTCGACCAGCGCCTGCAGCTGCGGCCGCGAGGTGAAATTGCGGGCGAACAGCACAACCCCGCTGACTTGCGGCATCGCCAGCTGCCGGCGTTCGTGTTCCTGCAGCACGGTACCGGAAAGGCCAATCAGCAGCATTCATCCACCTCCCGCCCCGCCTTCTCGGCATCGCTCCAGTCGCGCCAGGGATGGGTGATGAGATGGACATTGTAGTAACGCGGCATGTGGCTGACCTCCGGCCCCAGCCAACCGGGGCGCGGGAACGTTTCGGCGGCGTCGTCCAGCTCGAGTTCCGCCACCACGAGCCCTTCATTGTCGCCCAGGAACTCGTCGATTTCGAACACGTGGTCGTCGACGGGGACACGGTAGCGTATCTTCTCGATGCGGCCGTGGCAGAGCATGTCGAGCATTTCTCCGGCATCCTCCACGGGCAGCGGATATTCGTACTCGCGCCGCTCGATGCCAAGGTCGGCCGACTTGACGTTGAGGAAGGCCTGTTCACCCTGGATGCGCACGCGCACGGAGCTTTTCGCCAGACCGCGCCGAAGTGCTTCCGTGTCCACCAGGTAGCCCTGGACCATGCGTGTGCCCGGGTCGGCCCGGGCGCGCCAGGCGTCGTCGGACAACAGGAACTTGCGCTCGATTTCCACGCCCACGGCTCAGCCTCCGGCGCGCTCGAACAACGCGATGGACTCGACATGCGCGGTGTGTGGAAACATGTCCATGACACCGGCCGAACGCAGCCGGAACCCGTGCTCGCGCACCAGGATGCCGGCATCGCGCGCCAGCGAGGCCGGATGGCATGACACGTACACCACACGGCGAGTCGCCTCGTGCGGCAGGTAGGCCAGCACCTTGTCGGCACCGGCGCGCGGCGGATCCAGCAGAATCTTGTCCCATTCCCTGCGCGCCCACGCGGCGTGGCGCTGGTCGTCGAACAGGTTGGCGACGTGGAAGCGCGCATTGGCGATGCCGTTGCTGGCGGCATTGGCATCGGCACGCTCGACCAGCGCGTGTTCGCCTTCCACGCCGGCCACTTCGGCGCAACGGCGTGCCAGCGGCAGCGTGAAATTGCCCAGCCCGCAGAAAAGATCGAGCACGCGCTCGTCCGGCTGCGGATCCAGCAGTTCCAGGGCATGCGAAAGCATGCGCCGGTTCATGTCGCCGTTGACCTGGATGAAGTCCAGCGGCCTGAATTCCAGCTCCAGCGCAGCATCATCGAAGCGGAATGCCAGACGCGGATGCTCCGGCCACAGCGGATGCACACTGCTGTTGCCGCCCGGTTGCAGGTAAATGGCGAATCCGTGCTCGCGGCCGAACGCCATGAGGATATCCTGGTCGCGCTGGCCCAGCGGCTTGAGATGGCGGAACACCAGCGCCACGACCTCGTCGCCCGCGGCAAACTCGATCTGCGGGATATCGCCGGCCACGTCCAGCGTGTCGATCATTTCGCCGAGCAGGCCGAGGCGTTCGCCCAGGTGCGGATGCACCACGTCGCAATGGACGATATCGGCGACGTAGCGGGGATTGGCCTTCTCGCGAAAGCCGACCAGCACGCGGTCTTTCTTCACCACACGGCGCACCGAGAGGCGCCCGCGGCGACGGTAGCCCCATGCGGCGCCGGTCAGCGGTGGCAGCCAGGTTTCCGGCTCCACCTTGCCGATGCGCTGGAAATTGTCGGCCAGCACCCGCTGCTTGGCCAGTATCTGCGCGCCGAGCTCCATGTGCTGCAGGGAGCAGCCGCCGCAGACCGCATAATGCCGACAACGCGGCTCGACGCGATCAGGGGAGGCATGATGGATCGCCTGCGCTTCGCCCTCGTCGAAATGGCGATGGCGACGCGTGATGCGCGCCGTCACCTTCTCGCCCGGCAGGGCGCCGCTGATGAAAAGCGCCTTGCCGTCCACGTGGGCCACGCCGCGGCCGTCATGCGTGAGGTCGGTGATGTCGGTGTCGACCTGGATGGTTTTTTTCATGGGCCTTCAAATGCGCCGCCCGGGTGCCGGGGCACCCGGGCGCAACGTCGGATGGAGCGGATCACTTCTTCTGCCAGGCGCCATTCGCGGCCTGCACGTACCAGCCGGCATGAGCCTTGCGGATCCACCATTCGGCGAAGGTCTTCTGGATCTTCGCGGTCCACTCGGGGTGGCCGTTGGCTTCGGCGATGGCATCGTACAGGGCCTTGCGGTCACGATTCTCGTCGGCCACCACGCTGTTGACCATGGCGCGCTCGGACAAAGGCACGTCCGAGGTGTTGCGCACGGCCACCAGGCCATCGTGGGTATAGCCCACGGTGCCGGCATCCAGCAGTCGGCGCAGGGAACCCTTGTAGCGTTGGGCCATGCGCGCGTGGATGGCATTGACCTCCGGGGTGTGGATACGCAGGTTCGGGCTGTCCGCGGCATGCGCCGCCGGCACCAGCAGGTTCAGCACGGCGGCCAGCGGCAGTTGCCCGGCATCGGGTTCGTTCCCGCTGGAAGCCGCCGGCGACGGTTCGGCCTTGTCCGTGTCCTGCCCCGTCGCGTCCTGGTCGATCAGCGACCCGATGAACTGGTCGGCCGCCTGCTCCGCCGCCGCTTTCGGGAAATAGACGTTGATGGTGACGCAACCGGCCAGCGCGGCCAGCAACACCACCGTCAGACACAGCAGACTTTTACGCATGGATCTCTCCTGGACCTCCGGCAGGCGTACCGGATCAACAGGGGAATGATCACACAAACGATGCGGCATGCGCATCCTCGGCCGCGACGCGACGAGGCCACCCTACTGGACGACCGGCCCCTCGCCCTCGATGGCGGCTTTCACGCGTTCGACCAGGGTGGGCCAGTTGACCTCGTGCTGATGGCCGATGACCGACAGATGCGGCAGCCCCCGCCCCTGCACGATGAGGAACCCATCATCGACCGGCTCCAGACCGCTCATGTGGCAGACCGCCCCCTGCAAGGTGCAGCTCAGGCCGATGCGGCGGTAGCCGAAACTGTCGAAAAGCTTCATCACCGCGCCCTGCAGACCCGCGGCGATGCCTCCGCCGCCCACCGAGGTGAGGTTGTTCACCGCGCGCTGACTGATACGTCCCTTGCCCTCGGTCAGCAGCGACGCCTTGAAGGCTACCGGTTTCCAGCCGACCATGCGCAGGTTTTCCACGCTGCCGCCAAGCCGGCCGGTGATGTTGCCGAAGTCGAACACGCTGGTCAGGGCCGCCAGATCCAGTTGTTTCAGGCTCACGTCGCCGGTCAGCACCGGCGCGGCACCAAAGGGATGCTTCAGCGACAGTCGCGTGACATCCACGAAGCCGTCGAACACGTTGAGTGAAAGCCCGCCGTCCAGCTCGACGTGGTCGCCGCTGTAACGCAGGCCAGGAATGGAGCCGGCCAGCGTACCCGGGAAGCGCGGCCATCCCAGGGCCTTGCTGAGACGTGACACGTCGACACCGGTCACGGTCAACGCGGTCTGCAGGTGCTGCTGGTCGTCGGCACTGGGGTTCCACACCAGTTTGCCGAGATGCAGCTGCCCGCCCAGCACCGATACATCCACCGGGGCCAGCATGGTCAGGCGCCCCTTGCTGCTCTGCCAGCGCGTGCGGCCGGCCCCGAAGGCGATCCGGTAAAAATCGAGCTGCTGCCAGGCCAGCGCGGTGACCGGACGGTCCTCGCCACGGCGCCAGTCCATGCCACCATCGAGTCCGCGCACGCCCAGTCGCCCGCCGCCGGCCAGATCCACGTCCCGGGCCTGGAAGCGGAATGCCCGCAGGCCGTGGGCGTCCATCCACACACTGCCGTCGACGTGCCCGCTGGTGCGCATGTCGGGAAATCCCAGCGTGGCCAGCCAGGCCTTGCCGTAACGCTGATACGCCATGGGCAGGCTGGCCTGCAGCTGGCCCAGGTGCAGGTTGCGCACACTGCCGTTGGTGCCGAGCACCATCGAGCCGGCCAGATGCAGGACTTCGGGGTCGGTGAAATTGATCTTCTCCAGGGCGGTGCCGTATTTCTGCGCCTTCGCCGACAGCGCCAGGTGCACGTCGCGCGCCGGCAGGTCCGCGTAGAAAGGCCCCAGAAGCAGCTGCCCGCCATGCAGGTTGAGGTCGGTAGTGACGGTGCCGGCACCGGTATCGAGGGTGAGCCGCCCGCGTGCGCTGAGGCCCTGGCCGGCCAGCCGGCCGTTGCTGGTATCGAAGCCGGCCTTGGTCACGGCGAGATCGCCGGAGCTGCGCAGGCCGTCGTCGTTGACATCCAGGGCCACGGTGCCGCTCAGTTTTCCGGCGGTGACGCGCCCCGACCATGCCTTGGCCAGTATCCCCTGCAGCCAGCGCAACGGCAGGTTTTCCAGTTTGATGCGCGCGTGCGAAGGCTGGTCCAGCGGCAGCGCCGCGTTGATGCGCGTCGCTGCCTGCGTGATGTCCACGCCGAGGTTGTTGGCGCCCACGTCCATGACCAGGTGCACCTGGCTGTCGTCAAGCAGCCGTCCCGGCGCGCCGGACAGCGCCACGCGCCCGTCGAACAGCCAGCGCCCGCTGCCGCCGCGGGTCAGCGCACCATCCAGATCCAGCCCGACCTTGTGCCAGCCCACTGCGGCCATGTCCACGCGCCGGGCCTGCAGGGCCAGGTGCATGTGTCCGTCGGCGTCGGTATGGATCCGCATCTGCACCTGTTCCAGGTTGAGTTCCGGCGTGCTCAGGCGCTCGATCGTCAGTTCGATGGCGGCCCGTGCCGGCAGGCAACAGGCAAGCCACAGACACAGCAAGGTGCCGAGCGCGACTGCCTGTTGACTTGATCGACGGAGCATAGGGTGGTTTGATGCAGCGAGTTGTCCGGTTGGCAGCCCATTGTGCCAAACCTTGCCCCAACACCGGGATAACGCCATGCCCCCCTGCTCCACCACCAACCGTCCGCATCGTACGAGCGTGCTCGTGGCCGAGGATGACACCGCCAGCGGCGCGTTCTTCCGCATGGCGCTGGAACGGCTCGACTGCCAAGTCACCCTGCTGACCGACGGTGGCCAGGCCCTGGAAGTGGCGCGCCGACAGCGTTTCGACCTGCTGGTCCTGGACCGCCGCCTTCCCGGAGCCGGTGCCGAGGCCATCCTGTCCACCTTGCGTGCCGATCCGCGCGCCGCTTCGCGCGACGCGCCCGCCCTGGCCACCAGCGCCGAGCTGGATGCCCGGGCCCGGCGTGAACTGGCGGATGCGGGCTTCAGTACCGCGCTGGAGAAACCTCTGGCCCTGGCCGCCCTGCATGCGGGCGTGCGCGAGGCGCTGCCGACCTACACCGCCTCCTCGCTCCTTCTGGACCACGACGCGGCTCTGGAACAAAGCGGTTCCGCCCAGGCACTGGACGCGTTGCGCATGCTGTTCACGGGGGAGCTGGAAAATTTTCTTGCCGATCTGGCCGGGTCGCCGCCGGCCGCCGATGAGCTGGCCGAACGCCTGCATCGCCTGATGGCCTCGTGCGGTTTCTGTGGTGCCACCGCCCTGGGCGAAGCCGCGCGCACGCTCAAGAAGCGCCTGGACACCGAAGGCACTCCACCGACAAGCGGTGAACTCGATGCCCTCGCCGGCGTCATGCGCCGCACACGGGATGCGCTCGGCACCGGGCAAACCCTGGCCACTTGATCCGGCATCACCGCGTCACGAGAGCGGCGGCCTGGGCAGCCCCGTCAGCACGCTCCACGAGCGCAGCGGAATCCCGCCAAGATGATGATGCAGCAGACCGCGCGAAAGACGCCGCAGGCGCCCCATGGCCGCCGCGTCGGGCATCCGGTCTCCGGCCAGGGCCTGCAGATCCCCGCCCAGGACCCGCATGCCCGACACGCCCCGCTCCGCGGCCACCGGCCCGTGCTCGGGCACGTACAGGTAGGCCCCGTCTGAGCGCAATGGTTCACCGTTGTCGGCGTCGTGTTCCAGTTGCATGGCATAGCCCAGTTCGCGCAGGAAATCGCGCTCGAACCGGCGCAGCGTCCAGGCCGGCGATTCGGCCCCGGCCAGCCGTTGCAGGGTCTGCCGGTACAACGGAAACAATGCGGGATACGGGTCCTGGCGCTCGCTGAGGCGTACCACCAGTTCGTTGACATACAGCCCCGACAGCAGGCCCGCGCCTTCCAGGGCCAGCGGCCGTCCCTCGGCCTCCGCCCCGCGCAGCGTCGCCAGTTCGCCACGCAGCACGAACGACACCTGCAGCGACTGGAACGGCTGCAGCTGCGACTGCGACAGCCGCGCCCGCGGCCGTCGCACCCCTCGTGCCACCATGCCCACGCGCCCGTGCTCCCGGGTCAGGCACTCCAGCAGCAGTGACGTCTCGCGCCACGGTCGCGCATGCAGGATGTAGGCGGGCTGTTGCTGGATGAGCATGAGGTTGGGCGAGCGGTGAGGGGTAAGTAGCGAGGGCGCCGTTTTGAGGGGCAAGGCTCCGATGGGGCCGGCAAGCAGGCCGCCCTCGCTGCTCACCCCTCGTCCCCCGCCCCTAATCCGTATACCCGAACCGCTTCAGCGCCGACTCGTCGTCCACCCAGCCTTCGCGCACTTTCACCCACAGGCGCAGGAACACGCGCCGGTCGAAGGTGCGTTCCATGACGCGGCGCGCGTTGCTGCCGATGGTCTTGAGACGTTCGCCGCCCTTGCCGATGACGATGGCCTTCTGGCCTTCGCGTTCGACCCAGATCACGGCATGGATTTCGGCCACGCCGTCGGGACGTTCCTCGAACTGCTCGATCACCACCGTGGTGGCGTAGGGAAGCTCCTGGTCCAGGCGCCGCATCAACTGTTCACGCACCATTTCGGCTGCCATGAAGCGCTCGCTGCGGTCGGTGATCTCGTCGGGGCCGTAGATGGGCGGCTGCTCGGGAAGGCGACTGATGATGCCCTGCTCCAGAGCCGCCAGGCCGTCGCGGCGCAACGCACTGACGTAGAAGATCTCGTCGAAGTCGTGGCTGGCGGTGATCTTTTCAACGAAGGGCAGCAGTTCGCGCTTGTCCTTTTCCAGGTCGGTCTTGTTGACGGCCAGCAGGCGCGGCACGCGCCGCTCCCGCATCGCCGCGTGCACGGCGTCGTCCTCGTCGTTCCAGCGCCCCGCCTCGACCAGCTGCACGGCCACGTCCACCTCGGCCAGGGCCGAACGCGCCGCGCGGTTGAGGCTGCGGTTCATGGCCCGTTTGGCGCCGCGGTGCAGACCCGGCGTGTCCACATAGAGGATCTGCCCGCAGTCGGTGGTGGAAATGCCCAGGATGCGGTGCCGCGTGGTCTGCGGACGCGGGCTGACGATGCTGAGGCGGAAGCCGACCAGGGCGTTGAGCAGTGTGGACTTGCCCACGTTGGGCCTCCCCACCAGGGCCGCCAGGCCGCAGCGGAAGGTGTTGTCGCCAGTGTTGTCGTTCATGCGGGGGTCTCTCCCTGCAGCGCCACGAGCATGCCCTCGGCGGCCGCCTGTTCGGCGGCGCGACGGCTGCCGCCATGCCCTTCGATGCGGATCTCGCGCGGCTCGCTGACGTGGCAGACGGCATCGAACGTCTTGGCATGATCTTCGCCGTGGCTGCCGATGAGATCGTATTCGGGCAGCGCCAGGCTGCGGGCCTGCAGCCATTCCTGGAGCCGGGTCTTGGCATCCTTGCGCGAGCGTGGAATGGCGGCCACCCGTTCGCTGAAGAGGGCGCGCACGGTATCGCGGCAGGCATCGAAGCCGCCATCGAGATAGACCGCGGCAAGCATTGCCTCGAAGGCGTCGGCCAGAATGGAATCGCGCCGGAAACCGCCGCTTTTCAGCTCACCGGGGCCGAGATGCAGCCGGGAACCCAGGTCGAGTTCGCGGGCCACGGCGGCCAGCGCATGGCCGTTGACCAGCTGCGCGCGCAGACGCGACAGCTCGCCCTCGCTGGCATGCGGATGCGCCTCGTAGAGCAATTCGGCGACCAGCATGTTGACCAGCGCATCGCCCAGGAACTCCATGCGCTCGTTGTTGGGGCGGCCGACGCTGCGGTGCGTCAGGGCCAGCTCGGCCAGCCCGGAATCACGGAAGTGGTATTCGAGTTTCAAGAATCTGTGTCGGCCATGGTCTGCATGGGCGACATGATACCTGTTGTGCGGGAACGAGTCGCCAGGACTCCCGCCCCTGCGCTCCCGCGACTCGCCCCTCGCACCTCAATACGGATTGCCCTGCAACTGGATGCTCTTGTTGAAGTGCAGCAGGAAGTCGATGTTGTAGACGAAATGCACGCGCTGTTCGTAGTCGACGGTCATGTTGGTGCCGCCGTCGTTGCGCTGGAACGTGATGTCGGCGGGCTTGATGACATCGTCGGCGTACTGGAAGCTCAACTTGAACATGAAGTCGCGCCGGATGTCGTTCTGCGTCTTGCCGTCCACGCCCTCGCTGGCCACCTGCTCCATGGCCTTGGACACGCCGAAGTAGTCCATGTAGGGCGGCACCAGCTTCATGGCCATGTAGGCGAAGAAGCCGGCGATGAGCAGAACCACGACGAATCCGATCAGCGTGATGCCCGATTGTTTCGAATACATGCTTCGTTCCCCCCGGCGACCCTGGAGGGCCGCTTGCGGTAATCAGTGCAAAATGGTGCCTATCCGCGACAGCGAGGACAGGCTGAACCAGATGAAGAATGCCCTGCCCGAGAGGTCCTTTTCCGGGACGCATCCCTCATAACGGCTATCCTCGCTGTTGTCGCGGTTGTCGCCCATCACGAAATAGCATCCTTCGGGCACGATTTCCGGGTTGTCCGCGTTGGGCACGTCGGGGGCGGCGTGGATCGACGGCATCCGGATGATCTTGTGCTCGATGCCGCCCAGGTGCTCGCGCAGCACGACGCCGCCCCGGCTCATCACATAGCGCTGCTCCCTTTCGTCGGCGTCGCCCCGGTACGGGCCCACGGGGTCCGTCTGCACGAGCTTGCCGTTGACCCAGACCTCCTCGCCACGCACCTCCACCTTGTCACCCGGCAGGCCGACCACGCGCTTGATCCAGTTCTGGTCCGGCGCCCACGGCGGCCGGAACACGATGATGTCGCCACGCTCGGGCTCGCCCACGTCGAGGATCTTCGTGTTGAACACCGGCAGGCGCAGCCCGTAGGCGAACTTGTTGACCAGGATGAAGTCGCCCACGTTCAGTGTGGGCATCATGGAGCCGGACGGAATCCGGAAAGGCTCGGCCACGAACGAGCGCAGCACCAGCACCGCCAGCACCACCGGAAACAGTGAGCGCGCCCAGTCCACCGGCCAGGGATCGCGGGGCGTCTCGCCCTTCTCCGCGGCGCGGCGCTTGCGTCGGCGGTGCAGGAAGATGCGGTCCAGTGCCCAGACCAGACCGAAAAGTATCGTCAGGACCAGCAACAGCAGGGCAAAATCGAATTCCATGAGGGCTCCTTCGGAGCCGGTCCCCGGGCCCGGGTCCCGGCCTTATTTATCTACCTTCAACACGGCCAGGAACGCTTCCTGCGGGATTTCCACCCGCCCCACCTGTTTCATGCGCTTCTTGCCTTCTTTCTGTTTTTCCAGAAGTTTCTTCTTGCGGCTCACGTCACCGCCATAGCATTTTGCCAGCACGTTCTTGCGCAATGCCTTGACCGTGGAACGGGCGATGACCTGTGCGCCGATGGCGGCCTGGATGGCCACGTCGAACTGCTGGCGCGGAATCAGTTCCTTCATGCGCTCGACCAGGTCACGGCCACGCCGGTCGGCATGGCTGCGGTGCACGATCAGGCTCAGCGCGTCCACACGGTCGCCGTTGATGAGCACGTCCACACGCACGAAGGGGCCGGCATCGAAACGCA
>CAZMXV010000011.1:11371-29513 GCA_964570295.1 uncultured Rhodanobacteraceae bacterium | reverse complement strand
GCCCAGGTTGCCGCCCTCGCCCACGATCTTGCAGCGCAGCTCGTTGCCGTTGACGCGCAACGCATTGTTGGAACGGTCGCCCACCTCGGCATGCGATTCGGTCGAGGCCTTGACGTAGGTGCCGATGCCGCCGTTCCACAGCAGATCCACCGGAGCCCGCAGGACCGCGCTCATCAGCTCGTTGGGAGTCAGCTGCTCGACGTTGGCGCCCAGCCCCAGCGCCTCGCGCATCTGCGGCGACACCGGAATCGACTTGGCGCTGCGCGGAAACACGCCGCCGCCCTCGGAGATCAGCGAGGTGTCGTAGTCCTGCCAGCTGGAGCGCGGCAGATCGAACAGGCGCTTGCGCTCACGGAAGCCGACCGCCGCGTCGGGGGCGGGATCGACGAAGATGTCGCGGTGGTCGAACGCGGCCACCAGGCGGATATGCTCGGACAGCAGCATGCCGTTGCCGAACACGTCGCCGGACATGTCGCCGATGCCGACGCAGGTGAAGTCCTCGCCCTGCGAGTCGTGGCCCAGCGAGCGGAAGTGGCGCTTGACCGACTCCCACGCGCCCTTGGCGGTGATGCCCATGCCCTTGTGGTCGTAACCGTGCGAACCGCCCGAGGCGAAGGCATCGTCCAGCCAGAAACCGTGCTCGCCGGAAATGGCGTTGGCGATGTCGGAGAATTTGGCCGTGCCCTTGTCGGCGGCCACCACCAGGTAGGTGTCGTCGTCATCGTGGCGCACCACGTCGGCGGGCGGCACCACCTTGCCGTCGACCAGGTTGTCGGTGATGTCCAGCATGCCCTCGATGAACATGCGGTAGCAGGCCTTGCCCTCTTCCAGCCAGGCCTCGCGGTCCTCGGCGGGGCTGGGCAACTGCTTGGGGAAAAAGCCGCCCTTGGAGCCGACCGGCACGATGACGGTGTTCTTCACCATCTGCGCCTTGACCAGACCCAGCACCTCGGTGCGGAAGTCCTCGCGGCGGTCGGACCAGCGCAGACCGCCACGGGCCACCATGCCGAAACGCAGATGCACGCCTTCCACGCGCGGGCCGTACACCCAGATCTCGCGGAACGGCACCGGCTTGGGCGCATCGGGCACCAGTGCCGAGTCGAACTTGAAGCTGATGTAATGACGCGGCCGGCCATCGAAACGCTGGAAGAAGCTGGTGCGCGTGGTGGCGCGGATGATGTCCATGTAGCTCTTGATGATGCGCTCGTCGTCGAGACTGGCCACGCCGTCGAGAAGCTTCTTGATGGCTTCCCAGTAGGCGTGGATCTGCTCGTCGCGCGAGGTATCCAGCGCGGCCACGGCATCGTCGATGAAGGAGGCATGCCTGTCCTTCGTGCCGGAAGGTACCAGGGCCTCCAGCTCGCTGCGCAACTGTCCGCCGGCGGCCTCGCGCTCCTCGCTGGAGCGGTTCTCGCGGGCGGGGTCGAACTTGGCGTTGAACAGCTCCACCAGCAGGTTGGCGATGGCCGGATAGCGGTTGAGCGTCTCCTCCATGTAGCTCTGCGAGAAGGCGATGCCGACCTGCTGCAGGTATTTGCAGTAGCCGCGCAGCATGGCCACCTGGCGCCAGTCGAGGAAGGCCCCCAGGACCAGACGGTTGAAGTTGTCGCTCTCGGCATGTCCGCGCCAGACGTTCTCGAAGGCGCGCTCGAAATGGTTGCCCACGGCCTCGACGTCGAAGGCCAGGTCCATCATCGGCTCGACTTCAAGGTCCTGGATGGAAAATTCCCGGTCGCCCTGGTGCATCTGGTAGACGCGTTCGGTGTGCACGCGCATGCCCAGGTTTTCCAGTTGCGGCAGCACGTCCGACAACGCGATGTCGCCGCCCATGCGATACACCTTGAAGCGCAGCTTGCCGTCCACCCGGTACAGCGACATGCGGGCGCCGCTGTGCGCGTCCAGGCTGTCCAGCACCTGCACGTCGCGGGCCGCCGCCTCCGGCGTGACCTGCTCGATGTAGCCGGCCGGCAGGCCTTCGGCGAAGCGGTGCATCAGCATGCTGCCTTCGACCTCGCCCAGTTCGTCGACCAGGCAGGCGCGCAAGTCGTCGCGCCAGTCGCGGACGGCATGCACCAGACGCGCTTCCAGCTCGTCCAGGTCGTACTCGGGCTGGTCGCCCGGCTTCGGCCGCACGGTGATGTGCAGGCGGGTCAAGGCCGACTCGGCCATCAGCAGGCTGGAATCCAGGCGCACGCCGTGGAACGCCTCGCTGAGCATGGCCTCGATGCGCTTGCGCGCCGTGGTGTTGAAACGGTCGCGCGGCACGAACACCAGGCACGAGAAGAAGCGCTCGTACTTGTCGCGGCGCACGAACAGGCGCGCGCGCGGGCGCTCAAGCAGATCGATGATGCCGGTGGCGATGGTGTACAGCTCGTCCTCGGCCGCCTGGAACAGCTCGTCGCGCGGCAGCGACTCCAGGATGTGTCGCAAGGTCTTTCCCGAATAGGAGTCGGCGCGCAGCCCCGAGCGCTCCATCACGCTGCGGCACTTGCGGCGCAGCATCGGCACGTCCTGGGGGCGGCGCATGTAGGCGCTGGAGGTGAACAGGCCGAGGAAGCGCTGCTCGTAGACGGGCTTGCCGGCGTCGTCGAACTTCAGCACGCCGATGTAATCCATGTGGCCGGGACGATGGATGGCCGAACGCGCGTTGGTCTTGGTCAGGATGATGGCATCGGTCGCGCCCGACTGGTGCAGCTGCGTGGCCGCCAGCGAGCTCAGCGAACGCGGCGCCACGGAGCGCTCCGAAGCGTGCAGGATGCCCAGGCCCGAACCCTCGACCGCACGCAGCACTTCCTCGCCGTCGGCCTCGGCCACCTCGTATTCGCGGTAGCCCAGGAAGGTGAAGTGGTCGTCCGCCACCCAACGCAGGAAATCCTGCGCCTCGGCCACGCTGTCGCCATCCACCGGCAGCTTGCGCGCCCCCAGGTCGTCGGCAATCTGCAGCGCCTTCTCGCGCATGGGTTTCCAGTCGCGCACCGCCGAACGCACATCGCCGAGCATGTGGCGCACCTGCTCCTCCAGGGCCTCGCGCTCGGCGGCATCGGTGATACGGTCGATCTCGAAGTGCATCACCGACTCGAACGCGCCCTCGCTGCCGCCGATGGACACCAGGCCACCCTCCGCATCGCGCTCGACATGGAGCACGGGGTGCAGCACCGCGTGGGTATCGAGCTTGCGGGCATTGATGGCCATGCCCACGGAATCGACCAGGAACGGGCTGTCGCCGGTGACCACCTGCAATACGGTGCCCCTGGCCGCCCAGCCGTTGTCGGCCTCTTCGGGATTGAACACGCGCACGTTGGCACTGCCGGCGGGGCGCTGCGACGCGAACGCCACCAGGTCGGCCAGCAAGGCCGCCCAGGTGGCCGGTTCATGCAGCTTGACGTCACCCGGCGCCGCGCGATCGAAGAAAGCCGAGACAAAATTTTGCGCCTCGGGGAGGCGCTTCAGGGCTGGCTTGCCTTGTTTCTGCAATGTTTCCAGTGCTTCACCGACGCTTGCCGCGAAGCGGCCTTCGTCAAACGCGCGTTCAAGAGCCATGTCAAATCTTCTGGGTGGGAGGAGTGGAAATGAAAGGACTGCAAGGATAGCTCTGGCGCTCATGCAAAACCAGCATACCCGCGGCCGCTTCAGGCCAACTTCATGCGCGCGCCGCCGGCGACACGCCAGCTGCGACAAAAAGCCCTCGAAGCGGACCAGCGGGAATATTGACGGCCTCGACGGATAATTCTAAACTGGACGGTACAGTCCATGTACCCCAATCTCGAATCGTGTCGTCCCCCACACCGCCCCGCCGGCGCATCCTCGATGCCGCCAGCCAGTTGTTCCTGCAGGATGGCTACCGCGTCAGCATGGATGCGGTGGCTCGACGGGCGGACGTGTCCAAGCAGACGGTGTATGCGCATTTCCACAACAAGGACGCGCTGTTCCGCGCGGCCGTGGAGGAAATGGTGACGCCGCTGCATGCTTCGCTGGACAACGGCGATGGCATCGAGAGCACCCTGTGCGACATGGCGGCCCTCTACAGCCGCCACACCAGCGACCCCGCCACCACGGCCCTGGGCCGCATGCTGATCGCCGAGGCACCGCGGTTTCCACGTGCCGCCCGGCAGCTTTACCAGTGCGGTTCGGGTGCCGTGCTGAAGCGGCTGTCCGAACGCATCGCGCAATCCATGCGGCACGGCGAGCTGCGTCGCGACGACCCCGAGCAGGCGGCCGAACTGTTCCTGTCCATGCTCAATGGCATGGCCCCGCTGCGCTCGTTGCTGGGCCTGCGGCAGCGAGGACGAAAGGCACAGGACAGCTGGACCAGTCATGCCGTAAAAGTATTTCTCCGCGCTTATCAACCCCGCTCCCCCCTCACCGATCAACCGTCAAGGAAGTCACCATGACCTCCCGCAAGTCACCCTTTTTGCCCCGTACCGCTTTCGCACTGGCCGCTGCCGCCGCACTGACGCTCGTCGCCGGCTGCGGCGGCAAGGAACAATCCGGCCAGATGCCGCCGGCGCAGGTGGGCGTCATGGTCCTGCAGGCGCAGAAGGTGCCGCTGGTCAACACCGCCACCGGCCGCCTCTCGGCGTATCGCAGCGCCGACGTGCGTGCACGCGTCAGCGGCGTGCTGCTGAAGCGCACCTACAAGGAGGGTGCCCAGGTGAAGAAGGGGCAGCAGCTGTTCCAGATCGACCCGGCCCCGCTGCAGGCGACCCTGAGCGCGGCCAAGGCCGACCTGGCCAAGGCCCAGGCCACCTATGCCAACAGCCACGTCGCCGCCGAACGCGCCCGGCGCCTGCAGCCCAAGGGCTACGTCTCGCAGGCCGACCTCGACAATGCCGAAGCCGCCGAGCGCACGGCCCGCGCCGCCGTCGCGGCCGCCAAGGCGCAGGTGCAGAATGCCACCATCAACCTGGGCTACGCCTCGGTCAGCTCGCCCATCGACGGCCGCGCCGGCAAGCAGCAGGTCACCGAAGGCGCCCTGGTCGGCCAGGGCTCGGCCACATTGCTGACCACGGTGCGCCAGATCGACCCGCTGTACATGAACTTCTCGCTGCCCATCGAGCGGCTGCAGCAGATGCGCGCCGCACAGGCCGCCGGCAAGGCCGTGCTGTCGGAGGACGACAAGGCCGTGGTGCATATCACCCTGCCCGGCGGCAGCGAATACGCGCACACCGGCACGCTGGACTTCGCCGGCGTCTCGGTGGACCCGTCCACCGGCGCGGTCAGCCTGCGCGCGCTGATTCCCAATCCCGAACACACCCTCCTGCCAGGCATGTACGCCAGCATGAAGGTGAACATGGGCACGCTCAATCACGCCTACCTGATTCCGCAGAGCGCGGTGCTGCGCGACGCCGACAGCGCGTACGTGCTGGTGGTGGGCAAGGACAACAAGGTGCAGCGCAAGGACATCACCACCCAGGGCATGCGCAAGGGCGACTGGATCGTCACCGGCGGCATCGACACGGGTGACCACATCATCGTCTCGGGCCTGCCCAAGGCCAAGGTCGGTGCCGAAGTGAAGCCGACCATCGAAAAGGCCCGGCCCGATGCCGGCCAGGCTCCCGCCAGCACGGATGCCGCCGGCCAGCCGTCTCCGGCCGCCGCTTCGTCGGCAGGCGACCATCCGTCCACCCAACCGGCGCCGCAGTCTTAAGGATCGATCATGCCTCAGTTTTTCATCGACAGACCGGTCTTCGCCTGGGTCGTGGCGATTCTGATATCGCTGGGCGGCATCATTTCCATCGCCAACCTGGGCGTGGAGTCCTACCCGACCATTGCGCCGGTGCAGGTGACCGTGACGGCGCAGTACCCCGGCGCCAGCGCGGACACATTGGAAAAAAGCGTCACCCAGGTGATCGAGCAACAGCTGACGGGCATCGACCATCTGCTGTATTTCAACTCGTCCTCCAGCGCCACCGGACGCGCCTCGATCAACCTGACATTCGCCAGCGGCACCGACCCCGACATCGCCCAGGTCCAGGTGCAAAACAAGGTCTCGCTGGCCACGCCGCGCCTGCCCACGGAAGTGGTGCAGCAGGGCGTGGTGGTCAACAAGGCGGATGCGGGCTTCCTCATGCTGGTCGGCATGCGCTCCCCGAACGGGTCGCTGGACCGCAACGCCATCAACGACTACATCGCCTCCAACGTCATCGACCAGATATCCCGCCTGCCGGGCGTGGGCAACGTGCGCCACTTCGGCTCGGGTTATGCCATGCGCATCTGGCTCAATCCGGACAAACTGCATGGCTATGGCCTGTCCGCCAGCCAGGTGCTCAACGCCGTGCGAGCCCAGAACGTGCAGTTCGCGGCCGGCTCCATCGGCGCGGCTCCGGCCATCGACGGCCAGGGCTTCACCGCCAACGTTTCGGCCGAGTCGCGCTTCAGCACGCCGGAACAGTTCGGTGACATCATCCTGCGCGCCAACGCCGACGGCACCGCGGTACGCCTGAAGGATGTCGCCGACATCCGGCTCGGCGCCGAGTCCTACGGCTTCGACTCCGAGTACAACGGCACCCCCACCGGGGCCTTCGCCATCCAGTTGCTGTCCGGCGCCAACGCGTTGACAGTAGCCCAGGAAGTGAAGGACAAGATGGCCGAACTGTCGCAATCGTTCCCGGCCGACCTCACCTGGTTCCTGCCGTACGACTCGACCACGTTCGTGAACATCTCCATCGACGAGGTGACGCACACGCTGATCGAGGCCATCATCCTCGTGTTCCTGGTGATGTTGCTGTTTCTGCAGGATTTCCGGGCCACCATCATTCCCACCCTGGTCATTCCGGTGGCCCTGCTGGGCACGTTCCTGGGCATGCTGGTACTCGGCTTCACCATCAACCAGCTGACCCTGTTCGGCATGGTCTTGGCCATCGGCATCGTGGTCGACGATGCCATCGTGGTCATCGAAAACGTCGAGCGCGTGCAGCGCGAGGACAAGCTCCCCATCAAGCAGGCCACACGCAAGGCCATGGGCCAGATCACCGGCGCCATCGTGGCGATCTCGGTGGTGCTGATGGCGGTGTTCATTCCCAGCGCCATGCAGAGCGGCAGCGTGGGCGCCATCTACCGCCAGTTCGCGCTGACCATCGCCCTGTCGATGGGTTTTTCGGCCTTCCTCGCCCTGTCGTTCACGCCGGCCCTGTGCGCCACCCTCATCAAGGACCGCGACCACGACAAGCCCAAGTTCTGGGTGTTCCGCAAATTCAACCAGTTCTTCGACTGGGTCACCGGCACCTACCGGGGGCACGTCCACAGCGCCGTCGGCCATGCACCGCGCTGGATGATGGTATTCGTGCTGCTGGCGGTGCTGTGCGGGTTCCTGTTCATGAAAATGCCGTCCAGTTTCGTGCCGGACGAGGACCAGGGCTACGCCATGTTCATGGTGCAGCTGCCCTCCGGTGCCACCCTCGAACGCAGCAAGGATGTGATGGAACAGGTGCGCCACATCCTGGACCAGGATCCCGATACCGACTCGGTGCTGCAGATCGTCGGATTCAGCTTTGTCGGCTCCGGCGAGAACGTGGGCATGGGCTTCGTGAAGCTGAAGGACTGGGGCGACCGTTCCGACACCGCGCAGGAATACATCGAGCGCAACAACGGCAAGTTGTTCATGGGCATCAAGGACGCCACCGTGTTCATGGTCAACGTGCCCACCATCCAGGGGCTGGGCCAGTTCGGCGGCTTCGACATGTATCTGCAGGACCGTACCGGCGCCGGCTACGAAAAACTGGTGCAGGCCGAGCACATACTGCTGGCCAAGGCCGCGCAGAACGAAGCGTTGGCGCAGGTGCGTCCCAACAACCTGGCCGACTCGCCACAGCTGAAGCTGGAGGTGGACCGTACCCAGGCGCAGTCGATGGGCTTGTCGGTCAGCGACGTGTACAACGTCATCCAGCTGATGCTGGCCCCCGTCTACGTGAACGACTTCTTCCACGACGGCCGCATCAAGCGCGTGACGATGCAGGCGCAGGCCCCGTTCCGCATGGGTCCCGACGCGCTGTCGCATTTCTACACCCCCGCGCCCAACGCCGACGTGTCGGGAGAAAGTGACGGCAGCGGCATGATCCCGCTGTCCAACGTGGTGAACGCCAAGTGGATCTTCGGTCCCCCGAACAAGACCCGCTACAACGGTTATTCGGGTATAGAGATCGTCGGCGCGGCCGCGCCCGGCCACAGCTCCGGCCAGGCCATGGCCGCCATGGAAAAGATTGTCCGCGAAGACCTGCCACCGGGCTTCGGCATCGACTGGACCGGCCTGTCCTACCAGGAAGTGGTATCCGGCAACCAGGCCCCGCTGCTGTTCGGCCTGTCGCTGGTGGTGGTGTTCCTGTGCCTGGCCGCGTTGTACGAAAGCTGGTCGATTCCGGTGTCGGTGTTGCTGATCGTGCCGCTGGGCGTGCTTGGCGCGGTGGCCTTCACCATGCTGCGCGGGCTGACCAATGACGTGTACTTCAAGATCGGCCTGATCACCATCGTCGGCCTGGCCGCCAAGAACGCGATCCTGATCATCGAGTTCGCGGTGGAGGAACAGGCGGCCGGGCGATCCTTGCGCGATGCGGTGGTGGAGGCGGCCCGGCTGCGCCTGCGTCCGATCCTGATGACGTCGCTGGCGTTCATCCTGGGCGTGCTGCCGCTGGCCGTCTCCAGCGGCGCCGGTGCCAACGCCCGCCACGCCATCGGCACCGGCGTGATCGGCGGCATGCTGTTCGCCACCTTCCTCGGCGTGCTGCTGGTACCGGTGTTCTACGTCACCATCCGGCGCCTGCTGGGTGACAAGCTCGACCACCAGGCCGCCCAGGGCCTCGACGCCGAGCCCTTCGGCAAGCCGGACGACGCCGGCACGCCGCTCGGCGAGGACCCGCCGCCCCGCGGCTAGCCCCGCCGGCGATGCGGATGGCCGGATGGCCATGACGAGAAAGCCCGGTCGGTGATCCGACCGGGCTTTTTCATGGTCGCGTCCAGACGCCCTGCGTCATGCAGGCGGGCTTCACGAAACCGGCCTTCGCGGCCCGGCCCCCGTACCCGCCACAGGCGGGATCTTTCGGCCGTCGCCCGTTACTGTTCCAGGTAATACTGCACGTGCGACACCACCCGCACCGTCTTGGCGACCTGGTTGTCGGCGTTGATGCCCGGCGCCTTGTCGCGAGCCAGGATCTGGAACACGCCCTGGTCGGCACGGCGGATGCCGCCCAGCCGGGAGCCCGAGTCCTGCGCGAACTGCTGCGCCGCGGCACGCGCCGAGCGGGTCGCGGCGGCAATCATGTCCGGCTTGATCTCGTTGAGGCGCGTGTACAGGTAGCTGGGCACGCTGGAGCGGTTGCTGTCCAGGATCACGCCGCGGTCGACCAGGTCGCCCACGCGCTGGCTGGCGGCCGCCACCTTGGCGACGTCCTTGCTGCGCACCATCAGCGTCTGGGTGATGATGTAGCGGTCGCCACGCTCGTTGCCGCCGTAGAGCTGCGCGTCGCGGTCGGTCACTTCCAGACTTTGCAGCTGGATGTCGGCGGCGGCGATGCCCTGCCCTTCCAGGAACCCGGTCACGATGCCGGCTTCCTTGCGAATGGTGGTCTGCACCCGGTCCAGTTCGTTGCCGCTGGCCACGAAGCGCAGCGGCCAGACGGC
Organism: uncultured Rhodanobacteraceae bacterium; assembly: GCA_964570295.1. Classification (GTDB taxonomy): domain Bacteria; phylum Pseudomonadota; class Gammaproteobacteria; order Xanthomonadales; family Rhodanobacteraceae; genus Oleiagrimonas. Next base: position 19,901 of record CAZMXV010000011.1, on the reverse strand, counting down.
CAGGTCGGCGTCGACATGTTTTTCCGCCAGCCCCTTGACGTCGACGAAGCGGTCGGCATGGCGTGCCACATAGAAGCCGTGGCCGACGAACCAGCCGCCGAGCCCCGTTCCCAGCCCCAGCAGGACAGCCGCGAGCACGATGGTGAACGATGCCTTTCCGGACATGTTGCGCCCTCTTCGATGCATGTGGCCCGAGCATACACTGCCCGCGCGGCGCACATCATGTCAGTGCGGGCGCGCCTGCGGCCTGTCGGCCTCCGGGTACAGCACGGGAAGCTCGCGGGCCATCGGCCCTTCGGTCCGCGGCCCGCGCACGGCTTCGAGCAGGGCCTTGAGCGGATGCGCGAAGGTGTCGTCCACGGCGGTGCCTTCGTAGCCGCAATGGGCCATGCAGTTGTCGCACTTGGGATTGCGTCCGAAACCGTAGTGTTCCCAGTCGGTGTCGTTCATCAGTTCGTCGAAGCTGGCGGCATAGCCCTCGTCCACCAGCAGGTAGCAGGGCTTCTGCCAGCCGAACAGGTTGTAGCAGGGCATCGACCAGGGCGTGCACTGGTAACTCTGGTTGCCGGCCAGGAAGTCCAGGAACAGGCCGGACTGGTTGAAGCGCCACTTGTGCTTGCGCTGCTTGCCCTGGCGGAAAATGTCGCGGAACAGTTGCTTGCTCTTGTGGCGCGGCAGGAACACGTCCTGCCGCGCCGCATGCTGATAGCTGTAGCCCGGCGAAACAGTGATGCCCTCCACGCCGAGCTCGGTGACGTCATCGAAGAAGCGCGCCACCTCCTCCGGATCCTCGCCGCTGAACAGGGTGCAGTTGACGGTGACGCGGAAGCCACGCTGCAACGCTTCGGAAATGGCCTCGACCACGGTGTCGAACACGCCCTCGCGATCCACGGAGCGGTCGTGCTGCTCACGGTTGCCGTCCAGGTGCACCGAAAACGTGAGATACGGCGAAGGCTGGAAAAGATGCAGCTTCTTCTTCAGCAGGATGGCGTTGGTACACAGGTAGACGAACTTCCGGCGCGCGATGATGCCTTCGACGATCTGGTCGATTTCCTTGTGGATCAAGGGCTCGCCGCCGGGAATCGAAACCATCGGCGCGCCGCATTCGTCGACCGCGTGCAGGGCGTCCTTCACGCTCATGCGGCGGCGCAGGATGTCGTCTTCGTAATCGATCTTGCCGCAACCGGGACAGGCCAGGTTGCACTGGAACAGGGGTTCCAGCATCAGCGTCAGCGGATAGCGTTTGACGCCGTGGATCTTCTGGCTGATCACGTAGCGCGCGACGCGGTATTGCTGGACGAGGGGTATGCTCATCATGACCTCCTCCGTGCATGGGGCACATCCAGCCTAGGCGCGTTGACGGCATGCGTCAAAGCATGCCGTTTCCCTGTATTCAGCCTTTCGCGGAGGCGGGCAGCGCGTCGTGGAACTCCTCGCGCAGACGTCGCCATTCCAGTTTCAGCCAGGGCGTGAAGCGCTCGGGATGGGCCTCGATTTCCGCGTCCAGTGCCGCCGCGTCGACGAAACGCCAGTCCTCCACCTCGGTACGGTTGGCCTTGACCGGCGCATCGGTCTGCCCCACGTACACCCAGCACAGCTCGTGCTCGGCTCCCAGGTCGCCGTAGTCCGCCTGATAGAGGAACTTGTACAGGTAGCGCAGGGAGCACTGCATGCCCATTTCCTCCAGCAGGCGCCGCGAGGTGGCCTCTTCCATGCTTTCGCCCGCCCGCGGATGGCTGCAGCAGCTGTTGGCCCAGTAACCCGGCCACAGCCGCTTGCCCTTGCTGCGCTGCTGCAGCAGCAGGCGGCCCTCGGGGTCGAACACGAACAGGGAAAAGGCCCGGTGCAGGATGCCATGGCCGTCGTGGCAGTCGGCCTTGTTGCGGTGGCCGATCTCGCGGTCCTGCTCGTCGACCAGGATCAGTTCCTCGGAGTCGAACGACACGACCGTGTCCCGCTGCTTCAATATCTCAGCCAAAGCTGACCTCCATCGCTTGATAACCCGCGTTGCGCATGGCCGCGATCACGCGCCCGGTGCCGTCGGGGCACAGGGCGATCATGGCGCCGCCACCACCGCCGCCGGTGAGCTTGGCGCCGGTGGCGCCGTTGTCACGGGCGATCTGCATCAATTCTTCCAGTTCCCAACTGGACACCTGCAGGGCGTTCAGCTGCCCCTGGCAGATGTTCATCAACTCGCCGAGTTGATCCAGGTCGTGCGCCTTCAGTGCCTCCAGCGCCTGCAGGGTGAGCGTATCAATTTCGTCGAAGATGCGCTCGTACAGCGGGCGGTTTTTCTCCCATGCCTGGCGCACGCGCGCCACGGTACGGGCGGTGAGGCTCTCGGTGCCGCACAGGCCGATCACCAGCGGCAACGGCTGATCCAGGTCCAGCATCTGCACCTTTGGCGGGTTGCCGCGGCGATACAGCAACGGTTTGCCGTAGGTTGCCACGGTGTTGTCGATGCCCGACGGCGTGCCGTGGGCGATCTTTTCGCATTCGAAGGCCAGCTCGCAGATTTCCGCCTCCTCCAGGCCCAGGCGGCAGTGCCGGTCGAGAGCACGGATCACCGCCACCGCCAGCGCGGAGGAGCCGCCCAGCCCCATGGCCCGCGGCACGCTGGGGTAAACGCGCACATCCAGGGCGCGATCAGCCAGGCCCAGCCGGTCCAGCAGCATGCCCAGCGACTGCAGGAACGAGCCGGGATGGTGGACGTGCTGCTGCAGGCGCTGCTCGATGCCCCAGCGCGGAATCATCAGCGTGGTGTCCTCGCGGGCATCTTCCACCCTGGCGCGAATGGCCAACGGCAGCGGTGCGGCGATGGCATGACGGCCATGCACCACGGCATGCTCGCCGAGCAGAATGACCTTGCCGTGGCCGGCCGACCATTCGGCCTCGTCCTCGCGGCGGTCGCGTCCGGCCACCAGGCGCGGACCGGTGCGGCCGCTCAGATCGGCGATGATCTCGCGCGCCTTCCAGACCTTGATCTCGCCGTCTTCCAGCAGGCGCTCCACGACGGCATCGAAGATGTCCGGCGAGGCTTCGGCGGCCATTGCCACACTGCGCGCATGCAGCGTCATGTGCCCCTGCTGGATGCCGTCGGTGACCAGCGCTCGCAGCGCCGAGAAATTCTGTGCCAGGCCCACGGCGCCCATGATCTCGGCCAGTTCGCGCCCGCTCTCGATGCCCAGCAGGCGGTGGTTGATGCCCACGGTGGGGTTGGACTGCAGGTTGCCGCCCACGATACCCACCTTCATCGGCATTTCGATACTGCCGACCAGGTCGCCGCGCTCGTTCCTGTACCAGCGCGTCAGCGAGGTGTAGGACTTGCCGCGCGCGGCATAGGCATGCGCCGCCGCCTCCAGCGCCCGCCAGTCGTTGCCGGTGGCGATGGCCACCGCGTCCACGCCGTTCATGACGCCCTTGTTGTGGGTGGCCGCGCGGTACGGATCGACGATGGCCAGGTCGTTGGCCAGGATGATGCCGTCGCGCACCTCGGCGCCGTCGCGCCCCTTGGCGGCCAGCTTCTCCACCGGCACCACCATCTCGGCCCAGACCAGTGCCCGATCGGTAAGGTTGGACAGGATGCGCAGGAACACCTTGCCACCGGTGATGGTTTCCACCAGCGGCGCCACGCCCTCGCACATGGTGTTGACCAGGTTGGCGCCCATGGCGTCGCAGGTGTCGACCAGCAGGTGCAATACCACCATGTCGTGGTTGCCATCCGGTGCCGGGTGGATCATCACCTCGATGTCGTCCACGCCGCCACCGCGCGCCACCATCTTGGGATGCAGGCTGTTGGCAAGGTTGATGATCTCGTCCTTGCGCCGCAGCAGCGCGGCCTGCGCCTTGCTGGCATGGGTCACGCCCACCACCTGCACCTGGCCGATCAGGATCGGGCGCGTGCTGCGGGTACGGAAGCCGCCCGAGGCCCGCACCAGCTTGGCCGCCGAACTCAATGCGGCGACGATGGACGGCTCCTCCACGGCCAGCGGCACCACGTATTCGCGCTCGTTGATGAGGAAATTGAGTCCCAGCCCGACCGGCATGCCCTGCACCGCGATGACGTTCTCGATCATCTTGTCGGCCTTTTCCACCGACAGCTGATGGCTGCCGCTGGCCAGGGCCCGGAAGTCCTCCCGCGAGAGCAGCTCGCGTTTCTTGAGCAGGCGGACGCGCTCATCCACCGACAACTTGTAGAAACCCGGCAGCCGTGTCGAGCGGGCTTCGCGATTCTCGACGGCTGTCGATCCGGACACTGCATCGCCCTGGTTCACGCGTACATGGTCCATGCTTGTCTCCTGTCTTCATCATTCGTCTGTACGACCAGGCCATCGGCATCCATGCCGGCATCCAGTACGCGGAAGCCGGCCTGCGTGGCCTGGTGGACAAAATGGTTCAAGGCCTCCGCGTCGCACGCCAGGGCCACTCCCACGTCGCCGCCGCCGGCGCCGCAGGTCTTGTAGGCCACGCCGCAGTCGGCGGCGATGGCGGCCAACGCGCGGTGCTCGTCGCACACGATGTCGATGCCGCTGGCACGGCCCAGCGCGGCCAGTGCGGCCGCATGGGCGGCCACGGCTTCGAGCATGGCGGCACCGTCGCCGACCTCCGCGGCGGCCAGCACGGCACATGCCGCGCCGTCCAACTCCCGCATGCATGCGTCGCAGGCGGCCGCGTGGTCGGCCCGCCAGACGGCCAGGCGGGCCAGCGCGGTGCCGGTCGAGGCCGGCCGGCCCGACCACACCGCACGCCAGGCCACGTCCGCCGGCCATGTCACCCGGCGCACCTGCGGCCGCCCCTCGTCGAGGCGGTAGGCGATACAGCCGCCGGTCAGGCTGGTGGCGATGTCCAACCCGCTGCCGCGACCGTCCTGCATGCGCCGGTGCATGGCCAGCATGCCCGCCACGTCGGGGGCCGGCTGATGCAGGAACGCGCGGATGGCGGCGGTCAACGCCACGGTCAGGGCGGCACTGGAACCCAGTCCCAGCTTGCCGCGGCCATCGGGATCGAAACACGCCGAGGTGTCCAGGCGGATGCCCAGGGGTGTCGACACGATGCCGTCGGCTGCCAGCGATTCCAGCACGGCGGTGACCAGCTTCAGGCGCGCCGCCAGGTCCCGCGCCAGGCCCTGCCAGCGCAGACGACCATCCTCGAGAACGGCGCGGGCCCCGTGGATGCCGAGATCCGGGGCATCCACCTGAAAAGCCTCCGTCGCGGCGGCAGCCACCGCGACCCGGGCATGGTGGTCCAGGGCCATCACCAGGGCCGGGCTGCCTTCCAGCACGGCGTATTCGCCGGCCATCACCAGTTTGCCGGGTGCCCGGGCCTGCACGTGCTTCATGCTGCCTCCCTCGCCGCGACCACTTCGGCGCCGGCACCCAGGCTGCTGCGCAGCACGCGCACCACTCCCGGCACGGCGGCCAGCGCGGCCGCCACGCGGGGCGCGGCCTCGGGAAGGCATACCGCCTTCACCTGCGGACCGGCATCAATGGTGAAAAACACGCCCAGACCTTCCTCGCCGCGCAGGCGACGCACGCACTCGATGCATGCCACGGTGGCCGCGGTCCAGTACATCAGCGGCGGCCGCGTGGCCAGCATGTCGGCGTGCATTTTCAGGCAACTGTGCTCGCCCACCGCGGCCAGCGCTTCGAAGTCCCGAGCCTGCACGGCGTCACGGGCCACGACCAGGTCGCCCGCCACCGAACCGATCCAGGCATCGTGGTAGGGAGAGGTCAACCGCGTACGTTCCATGCCGGCCCCCGAGGACACGGACTTGGCCTGTTCCGTGGTCACGGCCACCACCACTTCCAGCGGCCAGTGCCCGGCCTCCGCCAGCGGCTCGGCAAATGCGTCGCTGCCGTCGGCGTTTTCCCCGGCGTGCATCAGCACGAAGCCGCCGTGAATGGAGCGCGCCGCCGAGCCCGACCCCTGCCGGGCCAGCGTGGAAAGAAAACGCCGGTCCGGCGCCAGCTCCAGCGCTGCCGCGGCGGCTGTCACCAGCGCGGCGAAGCCGGAAGCCGACGAGGCCAGACCCGCGGCGGTGGGAAAATTGTTGCGCGTGTCCACGCGCGCCCGGCAAGCAGTACCGGCCCGCGCCCGCAACACGTCGAGGCAGGCGCTCACCCGTGCCTGCGCACGTGCATCGCCGGTACCGTTCAGGCACAACACGTCGGTGTCCAGGGACGGATCGAAATCGACCCGGGTGCGGGTCGCGAGTGCCTCCAGGGTGATCGACAACGATCCCGCGGCCGGCAGGTTCAACCGTGTGTCGCGTTTGCCCCAGTACTTGACCAGCGCAATGTTCGGACGAGCTTCTGCGGTCGCTGTTTTCATGGCTGCTCGCGTGTCCTGTCCATGCCGTTTCCAGCATACGCCTCTGCCGGCACCCGGCCTGAATGCCGCATGGATACCACCGGGCGGCATGTGGCGCGATGCCGCCCGAAACCCGTGACAGACCGTATCCGGCCATGTCCCCTGTACGCCCGGTCCCGCATCCCCGGCCGCTCCACCCGGCCGCACATACCCTGCCCCGACGGACAATGCGTCCACGGACGGGAGCGGAGCACGGAGGCGACCGCGACATGGCCGACGGCACGGGCCGGCCCGGGTCGGACGGTGGGCGACCGGCATCGCACGGATACCGGCTGCAAATCAGCGGCCCATTCTACGCGGTTTGCCCTTCGCCTGCCCCCGGTCAGCCGGACCGACACCCGCCGTACCGGGTCGTTGCATCGTCCCCGCCACGGAGGGTTCGAAGCTTCCCGGAAGGCATGCCGGGTATCCGGAACCGGGCCCGCATGGCATCAGCGGCGGCGGGACGCGCGACCGTGCCGCACGAACCAGTGCACCGCGTCGGCCAGGGCCGCATCGGCCGGACGCGGCCGGTAGCCCAGTTCGTCGGTGGCCCGGCGATGCGAGAAATACATGGGCTTTCGCGCCAGCCGCACGCCTGCCACCGTGATCGACGGCTCCCGGCCGGTGGCGCGCGCGCAGGCCTCGACCGCATGCGCCACCGGCAGGATGACGCCCGCGGGCATGCGGAACCACGGCCCGCGCCGGCCCGCCAGGCGGGCCACGCGGCGTATGATGTCGCGCAGGGCCAGGTTTTCGCCGCCGAGGATGTAGCCACGGCCCGCGGTACCGCGCTCGAAGGCCAGCCGGTGTCCTTCGGCCACGTCGTCGACATGCACGATATCCAGGCCGGTATCCATCCAGGCCGGCATGCGCCCGCGCGCGGCATCCAGCACCATGCGGCCGGTCGGAGTGGGGCGGATGTCGCCGGGCCCGACCGGGGCGGCCGGATGCACGATCACCACGTCCAGATCCCACGCATCGGCCAGTTTCCGTACCACCTGTTCGGCCAGGTACTTGGAGCGCTTGTAGGCACCGATCATGGCGGCCGGATCCGCCGGTGTGTCCTCGTCCGCGAGCGCGCCATCCTCCCGTGTGCCCAGCGTGGCCACGCTGCTGGTGTACACGATGCGTTCGACACCGGCACGGCGTGCCGCCGCCAGGATATGCCGGCTGCCGCGCACGTTGCTGGCGTACATTTCCCGGGGGTCCGGCGCCCACAGACGGTAATCGGCGGCGGCATGGAACACGCCGCGACACCCGTGCATGGCCCGTGCCAGGGAGGCGGGATCACGCAGGTCGCCGACCACTGTTTCCACATCCAGACCGGCCAGGTTGTCCAGGCAGCTCCGGCGACGCACCAGCACGCGCACGCGGAAGGAAGCCGCCAGCAGGTTGCGGACCACGGCCGAGCCGACGAAGCCGGTGGCTCCGGTCACCAGCACGGGGCGCGTCGGCGGTTTCATGCGCCCTCCTCCACCGCTCGCGCCGCCCGCCCCAGGCTGCGGCAGGCGATGTGGTAGTCGCGCCGCATCCGGACCAGCCCGCGCCACATGCGTGGCCCGCGACCCAGCAGCGCCGGCAGGCGATGCAGCCGCAACGCGCCATCCGCGCCCAGCAGGCGCAACAGGTCCGCCGGCACGTCCCGCCAAGCCGGATCGCACACGGCCCTGATCACCACGAACGGCACGTCGCCGCCGCGCGCGACGGACGCCACCGCGGCACTTTCCATGTCCACGGCGACAACCGCATGAGCAGCCGCCAGCCGGCACTTTTCCCGGCGTGAGGCCAGCACGTCGCGGCCACACCACAGGTCGCCCGACGACACCGCTTCGCCGGCATGCTCCAGTGCCGCGTGCAGCGCCCCGCGCCAGGCGGCATCCACGTCCGCCACGACGCCGCCGGACACCACGCGCCGCGGCAGGACCAGGCTGCCGGGCCGCAGCCGCGCATCCAGACCACCCGCCACGCCCCAGCACAGCAGCGCGCGCGCGCCTTCGTCCAGCAGGCGCGCGGCCGCCTTCGCGGCGCGCTCCGCGCCAATGCCGGCCTGCACCACCCGCCGCGGGGGCCCCCCCGGGGGGGGGGCGCGCCGCGGCCCCGCCGCCCCCGCGGCCGGGCGGGGCGCCCCCCCCCCCCCCACCCGCCCCCCCCGCCCGCCCGGGGTGATGGCGGGAGCGGG
>CAZMXV010000011.1:0-11361 GCA_964570295.1 uncultured Rhodanobacteraceae bacterium | reverse complement strand
GGCCCCGCCGGGTGCGTGTCCGCGCCTCGTCCAGGCCGCCGCCTCGGCCGGCAGGGCCGCCACCACACCCACCTCATGCCACGCCGGCGCAACGTTGTTCATGGCGATAGCGGGCCAGCGCCCAATAAGGAAAGTAAAGGTCGTACCCGTGGTACTTGAGGTAGAACACGCGCGGAAATCCCGGCGCGTTGAAGGCGGCGTCGTGCCAGCGCCCGTCCCCGCCCTGATGGCGCAGCAGCCAGGCCACGCCGCGGCGCACCGCCGGGCTTTGGCCTTTTCCCGCCGCCATCAAGCCCAGCAGGGCCCAGGCCGTCTGCACGGCGCTGCTGCGGAAGTCCGTGCCGAGCAGCGAAGCGTCGGCATAGCTGTCATTGCTTTCGCCCCACCCGCCATCGTCGCGCTGGTGGCGCTCCAGCCAGGCCGCCGCGCGGCGTACCGGCGGATCGGTGGCATCCCGCCCCAGCGCGGACAACGCCGCCAGCACCGACCAGGTGCCATAGATGCCGTTGGTACCCCAGCGCCCGACCCAGCTTCCGTCGGGCCGCTGCCGGCGCAACAGGAAGGCCAGCACCCGCTCCCGCACCGCCCGGTCCTGCGGCCGGTCCAGCCGTGCCAGCAGGGTGAGCACGCGGGCGCTGACGTCGCAGGTGGGCGGGTCCAGCAACGCACCGTGGTCGGCGAACGGGATCTCGTTGAGCCATTGGTGGTCGTTGTCGGCATCGAAGGCGGCAAAGCCGCCGTCGGCCGAAGCCATGCCGACCAGCCAGTCGGCGGCACGCCGGACGGCTTCCGCATGGGTGGCACGTTCCGGCGACTGGTGCAGCCCCCGGGCCACCACGGCGGTGTCGTCCAGGTCCGGATAAAAAGCATTGTTGAACTGGAAGGCCCAGCCGCCGCCGGGCAGGTGTGGGTGGGTGAGTGTCCAGTCGCCGGACGCGTCCAGAAGCTGGCGCCCGCACAACCAGCGCTGTGCCTCGCGCAGGGCCTTCTCGAGCTCCGGATCGCGCGTGTCGCGCGCATCCTCCTGCATGGCAAGGCAGGTCAGGCCGGTATCCCATACCGGCGACACGCAGGGTTGGCAATAGATTTCGTCGCCGCGCCGGACCAGGAGTCGGCGCAAGGCTTCGCGCGCCTCGCGCAACGGCGACTCCCGCATGTCGTGGCCCAGCAGGTGCAGCGCCTCGCAGGCATTGACCATGGCCGGAAAAATCGCCCCCAGGCCATCCCGGCCGTTCAGACGCCGCAGCATCCACTGCTCGGCCCGCTTCAGGGCGTGCCGCCGCAGGCGCCGCGGCACATGCCCTTCCAGTACATGGCCGAGGGTATCCAGCCCCAGGAACAGACGCGACAGGACGGAAGCCGGTGGCTTGAAGTAGTGGCGCTCTTCCTCCGGCGGCGTGGTGAAAAGCTCGCGCACATGCACGGCGCGCGGGTTGGCGGCACGCGGCTTGAGGCTGCACAGGATGGACAGTGGCAACGCCACCGTGCGCGACCAGTACGACACGCGGAACAGGTTGGCCGGGAACCACCGCGGCAGCAGCACCAGCTCCACCGGCACCACCGGCACGCCCCGCCAGGGCATGTCCTCGAACAGGGCCAGGGTGATCCGCGTGAACACGTTGGCACGGGCCGCGCCACCACGTGCCAGGATGGCCGCGCGGGCCCGCCGCATGTGCGCGGCCCCGGGATCGTCGCCGCACAGCTTCAAGGCGTAATAGGCCTTCACGCTGCAGCTGAGGTCCATGGCGCCAGCCTCGTACAGTGGCCAGCCTCCGTCCGCTCCCTGGCGCCGGCGCAGGTAACGCGCGATGCCGGCCTCGAGCGCAGGCTCGGTTTCGCCGAAATAATGCAGCATCAGCACGTATTCGGCGGGAATGGTGCAGTCGGCTTCCAGTTCGTGGCACCAGAAGCCCGCCGCGTGCCGGGTGGCCAGCACCGCCTGCCGTGCGGCGGCGACGGCCTGCTCCAGCCGCCACGTGTCGCCACCGCCATCCGGACTGGCCGGATGCCGGCGCCTCATTGCCCGACTGTTGCCACTGTCGGCCACCTTCTCGCCTCCGTCGGAGGCGCGCGCACGCATCCCTTCAGCGCGCGCGCCGCACATCACCTCGCGCGTCGTCCATGGACGGGTACTCGATCGGCAGACCCCGCCCCATGCGCTCGAACCACTGCCGCAGGGCCCGGTCGTGGGTCGCCAGCAGGCGTGTCTTCACCAGCGTGTTGGCCACCATCCGGCGCGTCACCTTGACCTGGCTGCCGCAGGTGAAATCCGGGCGCTGGTGGATGCAGTGCAGCGTCTGCACGGCAAGAGCCAGTGCCAGCAGACAGAAACGGCGGATGCCCGTTTCCGCGGACGGGATCAGCAAGGTGTATTCCAGGCCGTTCAGGAGGTGGCCGTGCGCTATCCCGAGCAGATGGGCATAGGCCTGCGCGAAGGCCGGCGTGCGGTGCTGCTGGTCCACGTCGGCCAGGGATATGCCCGCCTGTTCGAAAAGGTCCCGCGGCAGCCAGCACACGCCACGCCGACGGTCCTCCCAGAAATCCTTGAGGATGTTGACCATCTGCAGCCCCTGGCCGAACGACACGCCCAGTTGCAGCATCCGCTCGCGGCGTGCCGCGATGGCATCGGAGTAGTCGCAGAACAGCATCGTGAGGGTTTCTCCCACCACGCCGGCCACGTAGTAGCAGTAGCGGTCCAGGGCGCGGGCATCGCGCAGGCCCGCGATGGTGGCCTTGCGTTCGTAGTGCGGCATGCCATGGCACATGACGGCCAGGCAGTGTTGCAGCGCATCGCGCTGTGCGGCATTGAAGCCGCACGTGATCGCCATCACCTGCGGCGTGTGACGTACCAGCTCCACCTCCGCCTCCAGCGCGTCACCCACCAGCAGCGGAGCCAGTTCGGCGGCGAATGCATCGGCATCGCCGGTGCCGGACACCACGGCCAGGAACCGCTCGTGAAAATGCTGCTTGATGTCGCCGGAAAGCGTCGACTCGTCCTCGATGGTGTCGGCAATGCGGCACAACAGGTAGGCATTGGTCACCACGCACCGCAACGATTCGGGAAGTTGCGGAATGGTCAGGGCGAAAGTACGCGACACTTTCTGCAGGATCGCGTCCTGGTAGTCGCAGGGACCCTTGCCGGAAGAAGCAATGGCACCGGACATGCGCATGAGCTGCCTCCTCTGTCTGGCCTTACGCAGGGAGCGTTACAGTAACGGGAAGCACGCCAGAACGATAGCAAGCCATCGTATCATCGTGCTGGCTCCGCGCTGAATTCGGCATCCGCTCACGCACCCGCGTCGCGCGGGCCGTCCGCGCGGTGGACAGTACACATGCAAGCATGCACCATGGCCGCCACGCCGGCCTGTGCCCTCCAGGACTTTCCATGACCCGTTTCGAGACCCGCGCGGACGCCTACGTCGACCGTGTCGAAAGTGCCCTTGCGGCCCGTCTGCCGGCAGGCGAGGTCGCTCCCGCGTCCCTGCACGAGGCGATGCGCTATGCCGTCCTCGGCGGCGGCAAGCGCATTCGTCCGCTGCTTTGCTATGCCACCGGCGAAACCCTGGGTATCGCAGCGGACGAACTGGACGATCCCGCCTGCGCGGTGGAACTGGTCCACGGCTTCTCGCTGGTCCACGACGACCTCCCGGCCATGGACGACGACGACCTGCGCCGTGGCCGTCCGACCGTGCACAAGGCTTTCGGCACCGCCCTCGCCATCCTCGCCGGCGACGCCCTGCAGACCCTGGCCTTCGGCATCCTGGCCGGCGGCACTCCCCCTGCCGCCCGCCTCGGCATGCTGCGCACGCTCGCCGGCGCCACCGGCTCGACCGGCATGACCGGCGGCCAGGTGATGGACCTGGAAGCCGAAGGCCGCGCCATCCCGATCGCCGAACTGGAAGAGCTGAACCGGCTGAAAACGGGCTGTCTGATCCGCGCCGCCGTGCTGATGGCCTGCGACGCCCGCCCCGGCCTGGCCCCGGACACGCGCCAGGCGCTGGACACCTACGCCACCCACACCGGGCTGGCCTTCCAGATCCGCGACGACCTTCTGGACGTGGAAGGTGATGCCGCCCTCACCGGCAAGGCCGGCGGTGCCGACGCCGCCCATGGCAAGTCCACCTGGCCGGCCCTGCTGGGCCTCGAAGCGGCGCGCGAACGGGCCGAGAACGCCTATGCCCGGGCCATGCAGGCGCTGCAGCCGCTGGGCGACCACGCGGAACCGCTGCGCTGGATGGCCGAGCGCATCGTCTACCGCGACCGCTGAGAGAGTCACCCCGGCACTTCACGGAAGCGCGACCTTTGAATTTTCCCTCCCCATGGGCCACGCTTCGGACAGGTGCCGCCCCGCGAGGGAACCCACATGGCCAAACGCATCCTGTTCGCCGTCCACGACTGGGGGCTGGGGCACGCCTCGCGCAGCCTGGTGCTGATCCGCGGCCTGCTGGAACGGGGTGACAGCGTCAGCATCGTCAGTGCCCGCGGCGGCGGCTGGCGCATGCTGCAGTCGGAACTGGGCACGGCCTGCCGCTTCATCGAATACCCCGACATTCCCAAGCCCTTCAGCCGCTGGCCGGCCATGTTCTACCTGCGCATGAGCCTGGCCACCCCGCGCGTGCTGGTGCGCTTCCGCCAAGAGCACCGTTTCACGGAAAAGCTGGTGGCACGCGACCGTTTCGATGCCGTGGTGTCCGACAGCCGTTTCGGCATGTGGTCCCGCGAGGTGCCCAGCTTCTGTCTCCTGCACTCGCTGCGCCAGATCATTCCCGGCCGGCCGCGCGCGCTGGAGAGGCTGGTGGAATTCGGCCAGTACCGCCTCACCCGCGGCTTCGAGCGCATCCTCATCCCGGACGCGGAAGCCGACGGCGGCCTGTCCGGCGACCTCGGCCACGACCCGGCCGTGGATTGGGGTCCCGGCCGGCTGCAGTACATCGGCCCGTTGTCGAACATGGCCTGCACCGGGGGCCAGCCGGACATCGACAGCTTCTTCTCCATCTCGGGCATCGAACCGCAACGTTCCCTCCTGGCCCGCCGGGTACTCGACGCCCTGCCCCGTCTGGACGGGCGCATCGTGGTCACGCTGGGCGACCCCGCCCGGGCCGGCGACTGCCGCCACATCGGCCGTGCCACCATCTACGGTTACCTCGACCGGCGCGCCCAGCAGGAAATGCTGAACCGGGCGCGCCTGGTGTTCACGCGCTCGGGGTATACCACGCTGATGGAGCTGGCGGGCCTGGGCAAGCGGGCCCTGTTCGTGCCCACGCCGGGACAGAGCGAACAGGAGTACCTGGCACGCTTTCACCATCAGCGGGGGCATGTGTGGTCCACCACGCAGGCACGCCTGGAGCTGGCCCGGGACCTGCCGCGTGCCATGGCCCGCCCCGGCCTGCCGCGCCTGCACGGTGACACCGCGGTGCGGCGCTTCCTCGACCTCGTGGGTTGAGCCCGGTCAGCCCGGGGCCAGCCGCACGGAGCGCCACAACCCCGCCACGACGATCCCGTTCAACAGCCACATCGCGCCGGTCCAGGCCATGCGGAATCCCAGCATCAGCACCAGCCCGTCGGCGAAGCCCAGCCCCCACGCCCGCGCCGCCGTCATGCCGACCACCTCCATGGTGCCGATCTGCCCGAAAATGCCCCCGGCGAGCAGCACCACGATCAGGCCGAAGGCATAGATGGTGGAGGCCTCGCGATAGCCCAGCCCGTGCAGCCCCATGCCGTGCCCCATCACCAGAAAGGCTGCTCCCAGCGCGCCAAGGTAGGCCACCGTCACCAGCAGGTTGATGCCGGACATCCGCCATGTGACCAGCCGGTCCAGCCCGCGCAGCATGCCTGCCAGCTCGGCCAGCGCACGGTGCATGCGCGGGCGCCGCCGCACCCGGCGCGCCAGGCGTCGCGGCAAGTGAAAGCGCAGGCAGGCCCAGGCCATCACGATCATGCCGGCCAGCAGCACCAGCGCCAGCGGCTGCAGCGGCGGCCATCCGGGCACGCCGTTCAGGCCCAGCCAGGCCAACACCACCACCGCCTCCATCACCAGCATGAATACGGTGGCGGCGGAGGTGTTGCCGAAACGCATGCGTCCGGAACCGGCCAGCACCCAGTTCTGCGCGAATACGCCCAGCGGCAGCGTCAATGCCAGCTCGCCCACGGCGTAGGCCAGCGCAAAACGGCGCCAGCCCGGATGCAGGTCGAGACCGCGCAGCAGGAGATGCAGTTGCCACGCCTTCAGGACCAGATAGCACAAGGCGAATGCCAGCACCCCGCCCAGGTTCACCAGCGGCATGGCCTTCACCCGCGCCATCACCTGCCCCGGGTTGCCCAGGCTCAGGGCCACCACGAGCAGGGCCGCCGTCAGCAGCAGCGGCAGTGCCACGCGTGGCCGGAAAAGGTGACGCCACCCGTGCCGCCGGGTCATGCCGGAAACCTCCGCACGGCATCCGGCGCAAAGTCCGCCAGGGCATTGGCGAGAAAGCGCACCTGCCCCGCCGCGGACCACCACGACGGCGCGGCACCGCGCGGCCAGGCGTTGTGCCAGACACCCCGCCGGCAGCGCACCAGACGTCTGCGCCGCAGCCAGCGCAGGCGTTCCTCCACCAGGGCCGGCATGGCGCCACGTGTCAGCAATGGATCCAGCTCATATCCCGCCTCCCGCACTGCCGCACCGGCCTGCTGCATCCATGCCGTCAGCCGCGCGACCCCGAACGGCTGCGGGTGGCACACCAGATAGGTGGCCAGCAGGTGACTCGGCGTAACCACGCGATGGCGGCGCAGACAGGTCGCCAGCGCGGCGGAAAATGCGCCCGGACACGACACCGTGGCGCCCGGTGACCACGCTTCGCGGCGCACCAGGACACGCGTGCGGCCCGGGCCCAGCGGATCGTAGCTGAGCACGAAACACACGACGGGCGGCGGTGATGCCGTCATCGCGAGAAGGCCGCAGGCACCGGCGCGCATGCGGCCCAGACGGCCATCCGGCGAGATGCCGCCCTCGGGAGCGAAAAACACGCTGTGGCCTTCCGCCAGCAGATGCGCAAAACGCGCCAGCTGGCGCCTCACCCCGGCACGAAACCAGACTCCCACGATCCGCAGGTATCGCGGCGAGAGACGGCGCAATCCCCAGCGTGCCGTCCGCAGATGCCCCAGACGCCAGGGGTCGATGGCGTCGACGCTGTCCGGCAACCCTCCCAGGCACGCCGCCAGTTCGCGCCGCCCCCGGCCATTGAATACCCGGGCCGGATCGGCCTTTCCCTGTCCCGTGCGCACCAGCGCCCGCAGGGTGTCGTGCCAGGTGAACTCGCGCACCCGGCGCATCGGCAGCGTGCGCACATGGGCGAACAGCCAGCCCAGCGGAATCCCTGCCAGCAGGCGCGACAGCGGTGGCGGGCAGGCAGGCAGCAGGTTGGCAAGACCCTCGCGCTGGAAGAGGTCCTCGCGCATCGCGAAATACGGCAGCCGCCCCCGCAGGCGGAAACCCTTGCGGTGGAACAGCAGCCTGCCGACCAGAGGCGCATCGGCATCGCGCAGGTGGTTGCACATCACCAGGGTACCGGGCGCCACCCGCGGATCGTCCGCCATATCATGCTCGACACGGAACATCCGGCCCAGCACCACATCGAACAGGTACTCGATCAGCCACGACAGGCGCGGGTGCGTGTAGCGCTCGGGATCGGGCAGCCCGCGGAACGTCATGCAGCAAATCCTTCGCGTCACCGGAATGCGTTTACAGTGACACAAAATGTTCCGCCCCGCGGGGGCGCGCACGCGTGCGCAGGGCGCCGCAACGGCCGGTTGCGGCGCCCCTCATGGCCTTCCGGGGAGCTACCTCCGGTTCAGACGTGCGCCAGCGCGTACTCGATGGCCGCACGCGCGGCCACGGCCTGGGCTTCGTTGCACTGCTCGGGCGTGGCCCGGGGGCTGTCGGGGTAGACCTCGGTAGTGGTGCGGTACGGCGCATCGGTCACGCCCGCGCACAACCCCCACTTCTTCAGCGGATACTCGATGACGCCGTGCGCCACTGCCGGCGAGCCGATCAGCTCTCCCCTGGCATCGCTGGGGGCAATATGGGTGACTTCGGCCACCGCCTTGATCACCGCCTGCTGGAACTCGGGCTCGGGGCTTTCGGTGTCACCGCACAGGTAGAAGCCGTCGGGCACCTCGCCCGGCTCGAACGGCTTGCCGTCGCGCGCCGCCAGCGCGGGACGAAACTCCGATTCGTCGGTGTCGGTGGTTTCGTGCAGGTCGATGTGCATCAGCACGTGCCGGCGCAGCGGCTCGATCATGGCCACGAAACGGGCCGCCTCCGGCGCGGGGCTGTTCTCGACGAAGCTGCGGTTCGGGTCCAGCGCATACGGATTCCACCGGTGGATGCGCTCGTAGCCCCAGGGACTGATGCACGGCACGATGACCAGGTTGGCCCGCCCCGCATACGCCGCGGCGTCACGCTCGGCAAACAGCAGGGCGCCGTGCACGCCACTCGTTTCGTATCCATGCACGCCACCGGTGACCAGCATGATGGGCAGCTTGTCGTCCCAGTCGCGGCTTTTCAGTACGTAAAGCGCGTAGTGGTCGGGGTCGTAGTCCAGCTCGCCGTAGCGGCTGACGTCGAACTTGTCGCGCAGACGCTCGATCACGCTCTCCACTTCATCGGCATAGCTGCGCTGGCGCTTCTGGCGCGCCAGCCATTCGGTCTTCTCCGCCTCGCCCCAGGGTTTGCCGGGCGTGCCTATGGGGTAAAACGCTTCTGTCGTCATGACGCTCATCTCGATCAGGTGTGGGGAATGCGAAAGCGGCCACTTTAGCACCCGTACCGACCGCATGCCGGCGCGCAGGACATGGCTGGTACGGAACCTTTCGGAGTGCCCTGCCGAAAGCGGTGACGGGCTTTGTCCACATGGCCGATGGCGGTTTGATGGCGGTTTCCTGCGGGCGAAAAAAGGCGGCCCGCAATGCGGGCCGCCTGCGCACACGGCGATGTGCCGGTCAGTCGTTCTGCGGCAGCGGCTTGCGCGGCATCATGTCCTGACGGGTTGCCGCCTGGTACACGAAGGCCGCCACGATGGCCGCGGCCTGCTTGAGGTCCTGCGCCTCGGCGTGGTCCAGCGTGTCCAGGTTGCTGTGGTGGACATTGCTGAAGTAGTCCAGGCGATCCTGGATGAACTGGAAGCCCGGCAGGCCGACGCGGTCGAAGGAGATGTGGTCGGTGCTGCCGGTGTTGCCCGCCACCACCTCGGTGGCGCCCACGTCGTGGAACGGTTCCAGCCACGCCTTGAAGATCGGCATGACGGCCATGTTCTCCTGGGCATACACGCCGCGGATGCGGCCCGAACCGTTGTCCAGGTTGAAGTACGCCGAGAGACGGTCGTATTCGGGTTTGGTCTGCAGCTTGCCGGCAGGCTTGCGCAACCAGTCCGGCAGCTTCTTCTGCTCGGGATCAGTCGGCTCGGGCCAGGTCGCGAAGTGCTTGGCCACGTAGTCGCGCGAACCGATCAGGCCCTGCTCCTCGCCACCCCACAAGGCGATGCGGATGGTGCGATCGGGCTTGGCGCCGACCGCCTTGAGGATGCGCATGGCCTCCATCATCACCGCCACGCCGGCGCCGTTGTCGGAAGCACCGGTGCCGGTATGCCAGGAATCCATGTGCGCGCCCAGCATCACGATCTCCCGCGCATGCCGGCCATGCCCCGGAATCTCGGCAATGGTGTTGTAGCCGGGCTGGTCGGTGTCGTCGGTGAAGCGCGCTTCCACGTTGACCCGGAGCTTCACCGGCCGGTCGGCCTCGATCGCGCGGACCAGCGGGTTGTAATGCTCGGCGGCCATCACCAGGGCCGGTACGCCCTCGGGCTCTTCGGCCTTGCGCGAGCCGCTGCCGCCGACACGCAGGATGCCGTCGTCCCAGCCGCTGATGCTGATGGTGGCCAGCACGCCCTCGTCGGCGAAGAACTGCTTGGTGGCACGGGCCAGTTCCTTGCGCTTGGCATACCCGTCGATCCATTTCTCGAAACGCTTCTCGCGCGAGCCGTCGGGAATCTCGAAGGTATGCATGGAAGCCAGTTCACCGGCATCGTAGCGCTGCGAATCGGCCTTGTCGCTGCGCTCGTAGTCGCGCGCGTCGTCGAGCAGCAGGATCTTGCCGGCCAGCTTGCCCTTGTACTTTTCCAGGTCCTTTTTCGACTCGATGGAAACCTTCATCACTTCGCCCTCGACCGTCCCCTTCGTTCCGGGCGTCCAGGCCTTGGGAAGCGCCATCAACGGCGCCGTGCGCGGGCTGACCATCTGCACGCTGGCATTGGTGAACTCCCAGCCGCGGCCGAAGTCCTCGAACGGCTCCTTGTGGGCATTGGCCATGCCCCATTCCTTGAGCTTCTGGACCGTCCAGTCATTGGCACGGGTCATCTGCGGCGAATTGGACAGGCGCGGGCCGATGGTCTCGGTCAGGTAACCCAGCGTCTCCATCACCTGCGAATGGTGAAAGGCCTCCTGGCGGATCTTGCCCACCATGTCCAGGTCGACCGGCTCCTGGGCCATGGCGATGCCGCTCAACCCCAGGCACACCAGCAACATGCAGCGTTTGATCACGTGATTTCCTCGGCGGATGCAAAAGCCAAGTCTAGCCTTCCGGCGGACCCTGCCCACGGGCCTTTGGTCACGTCATCAAGCTGAGGTAATGTCATCAAAAAAACGCCGCCAGCTGGGAGGACTGGCGGCCGAGTCTGAGGAGATACCACGGGTTCTTGCGAACCCGTGGGTTTTTCTTCTTGTTAGCCGGAACCACTCAGAAAGAGAAGTCGTAACGCACGCTCAGGCGTATCTGACGCGGTGGCGTGTAGTTCAGCTCCTGGTGGTAGTAACGACTCGGCGTGACACGGTTGGCGGCATACTGCGTGTCATACCACTGCGGCTTCTGCTCGTTCAGCACGTTCAGGACGTCCAGGCTGAACTGCAGGTTGTTGTTGGCCCAAGCCGGAATGTACGTGGCGTTCAGGTTGATCTGGTACGTCCACGGGGTATGCCCGGCGGTGCCGCGCGGCGAGAAGCGGTAGTCGGCCGAAGGGGCCACGTAATCCGGATCCGTGTTCGGATCGGTGCCCGTTCCTGCCAAGCCGCACCAGTGGTAGTAGGCACCGTTGTACAGGCCGGCATCGGCGGTCGGATAGTAGCTGAAGCAGCTCAGCGGACGCCCCGAACTGATGATGGCCGTGGCACCAAAGCGCCATTCCGGATTGAGCTGGAAATAGCCGTAGGCCTTGATCTGGTGGCGGCGGTCATTGGCCAGGTTGCCGTTGCCGCCCACCATCAGCTGCGGCAGGTCCCAGTCCTGGGTCTGCGACACGTCGGACTGGCCGCCGGAACCGGTATCGATGT
>CAZMXV010000010.1:0-30449 GCA_964570295.1 uncultured Rhodanobacteraceae bacterium | reverse complement strand
TCGACGTCGTAGTCGCACTTCTGCAGCAGCTTCTGGATGATGTTCTCGACATCCTCGCCCACGTAACCGGCCTCGGTCAGCGTGGTGGCATCGGCGATGGTGAACGGCACGTTGAGCATGCGCGCCAGCGTTTCGGCCAGCAGCGTCTTGCCCGAGCCGGTGGGACCGATCAGCAGGATGTTGGACTTGGAAAGCTCGACATCATCGCCCTTCTGGCGCGACTCCTGGCGCTTGTAATGGTTGTACACGGCCACCGACAGCGCCTTCTTGGCGCGGGTCTGGCCGATGACGTACTGGTCCAGGGTGTCGTTGATCTCGCGCGGCTTGGGCAGGTGGGCACGCCCGGAGGCGGCCTTTTCCTCCAGTTCCTCGCGGATGATGTCGTTGCAGAGCTCCACGCACTCGTCGCAAATGAACACGGACGGACCCGCGATCAGTTTGCGTACTTCATGCTGGCTCTTGCCGCAAAAAGAGCAGTAAAGGATCTTGCCACTCTCGTTGGAACGGCCTTGCCGCTCGTCGCTCATGCTGTATTCCTGACCTGAAACCGGCTCGACTGCGAGGATAGCATAGCCACGGCGGCGTTCACGCCCTCCGCGAGCGTGCCCCGTCGCCCCGTCCGGTGGTGTATTTCGGTGTGAAAAGCGTGGCCTGCGCCGGGTCGCGTCAAGACGATTTCACGCTCTCGCCGGGACGCCGGTCCAGGACCTCGTCGATGAGGCCGTAGGCCTTGGCTTCCTCGCTGCTCATGAAGCGGTCGCGCTCCATGTCGCGCTGCAGTTCCTCCACGGACTTGCCCGTGTGGTAGGCATAAAGTTCGTTCAGCCGCCTGCGCAGGTAAATGATTTCTTTGGCGTGGATCTCGATGTCCGTGGCCTGGCCCTGGGCGCCGCCGGAAGGCTGGTGGATCATCACGCGTGAATTGGGCAGGGCGAAGCGCTTGCCCTTGGCGCCCGCCATGAGCAGCAGCGAACCGGCACTGCTGGCCTGGCCGATGCACATGGTACTGACGTCGGGCTTGATGAACTGCATGGTGTCGTAGATCGCCAGACCCGCCGAGACCACGCCGCCGGGGCTGTTGATGTAGAAGTTGATGTCCTTGTCCGGATTTTCCGACTCAAGGAACAGCATCTGCGCCACGATCAGGTTGGCCACGTTGTCGTCGATGGGCCCGACCAGGAAGATCACGCGCTCCTTCAGCAGGCGCGAGTAGATGTCGTAGGAACGCTCGCCGCGCGAGGTCTGTTCGACAACCATCGGCACCAGGTTGAGGGCGGTGGGGGTTTCGACGCTGCGGGACATGGTTTTCTCCGGTGGCTGGAATGGTCGGGAGGGACGGCCGCGCGCCGCCCTCCCCGTCTGCCGCGCGCTCAGGCCTGGCCCGGGCGCATCACCTCGTCGAAGCTCAGGGTCTTGTCGGTGGTCTTGGCATGTTCGGCCACCCATTCGGCGACCTGGTCTTCCATGACGCGATTCTGCAGACTCGACAACAACTGGGAGTCGCCGTTGTACATTTCAATGACCTTTTCCGGCTCCTCGTAGGTGGAGGCGATGGCGGCCATCAGCTCGGCCACGCGGGAACGGTCCAGTTCCAGCTCCTGCCGGCGCGCGATCTCGCCCATCAGAAGGGCTGCCGCGACACGCTTGCGGGCCATGGGGCGTGCGGTATCCAGTGCTTCCTTCGGCGGCTCCTGGCCCTCCGGAACGCGGCCTTGCAGCAGCGCGCGCACCTCGCTCTCGACCATCACCTCGGGTACCTCGAGGTCCGGGTGGGCTTCGGCCAGTTTTTCCGCCACCTCGCTCTTCAGGCGGCTGCCCAGCGCCCCCTTCAGCTCGCGTTCCAGGTTGGCGCGCACTTCCTTGCGGAACGTCTCGACGTCGCCGTCGGCCACGCCGAACTGCTTGATGAAGGCGTCGTCCAGCTCCGGCAGGCGCGGCTCCTGCACCTTGATGATCTTCAGTTCGACCGCCGCCTTCCTGCCGGCCAGGTTCTCGTTGCCGAAGTCCGCGGGGAACTCGATGTCCTGGTTGACCTCGTCGCCGGCCTTGCGGCCGGTGAGGGCTTCTTCCAGGGCCTCGAACAGGGTGCCCGAGTCCAGTACGGAACCGGCGCGTTCCAGGCCTTCTTCGGGGAAGCGGTAGTCACCGACTTGGGCCGCGTATTCGAACATCACGAAGTCGCCCTTCCCGGAAGCGCGCTCGACCGGCTCGAAGTGGCGACGCTGCTTGCGCAGGGTCTCGATCATGGAGTCGATGTCGGCATCGGTCACCTCGGCGCCCGGGCGCTCGACCTCCAGGGTCGACACGTCGATTTCCGGAAACTCCGGCATCACCTCGAAAGTGGCCGTGCAGGCGATCTCGCCGTCTTCCGGCTCGCCGGTGGTATCGATGGTCGGCTGGGCCACCGGGCGCAGATTTTCCTTCTCGAAGGCCTCGCGCAGGCTCTCGCCGATCAGCTCGGACAGGGTTTCACCACGGACCTGGTCACCGAAGCGCTGGCGGATCACCTGCGGCGGCACGCGCCCGGGACGAAAGCCCTTCAGGCGCACCGTGCGGCCCATGCGGGCAATGCGCTCGTTGACCTGGCTGTCCAGGCGTTCTGCGGGAATCTTCAGCGTGAGCTTGCGACCCAGCGTACCCACGTTTTCAACCGAAACTTGCATGAGATCTCCTGAAACCGCCCGCGACGGGCGCGTCGGACGACCCGTGGCCGCCACAAACCGAAAGCCTTTGCCGGCGTCGCTGGTGCGAAAGGGGGGACTCGAACCCCCACGGGGGCTGCCCGCTGGAACCTAAATCCAGTGCGTCTACCAATTCCGCCACTTTCGCGCTTCGATGCCGGCCTGCGCGCGACACGCCGGCCCGAACCGGCCATCGTGCGCACAAGTCGTCAATTTTAGATGCGCCAACGGGTATGCACAAGCCACACCCGCATGCCGGACCGGCCGCGCCTCCGAAAAAACGAAGCCGGAAGTCCTCGCGGACTCCCGGCTCCCCCGTTCCCGCGTCGTCGCGGGACGCGGCGGTCACGCGTTGGCGGCCTCGGCCGGCGCCGTACCGGCGCGCTTGTCCACGCGCGCCTTCAGGCGGTCGATGTTGGCCAGCGACAGCAGGTGGGCGTAGATCCAGCCCATGCTGCCGTCGGCCAGCAGTTCGCCGGCAACCTTCTCGTCCAGCTTGCGCAGCTTTTCCTCGTTGACCACGAACAGGCCGTTGATGACCATGTTGCGGTCGCCGTCCTTGATCTGGATGGTGCGCTCTTCCAGCAGATCCAGCTCGCGCAGGCGCTTGGCGAAGGCCTGGGTGCGCTTGACGTGCTCCTGGAATTCACCCAGGAAGCGCACGGCATTCTTCAGGGTGTCGGTGTCGCTGCCGTCCTCGTTGAACAGGCGCTCGCCTTCCTCGGTGCCGAAACCGGGATAGGCCTCATCCAGAAACACCGTGAAATCGTCGCCTTCGGCCCCTTCCGGCTTTTCCGCCAGGATGAACGGGTAGCGGCGCACGAAGGCGGGAATGTAGGCGCCCTGCTCCCACTTGCCGTCGGCATCGACGAACACGTTCTCGGACTGCTTCAGGCCGAGCATCGCCAGCGGACCGGCCTCCTCGACGCTGTTGCCGCCGAACAGGATGGGAAAGTCGCGGGCCGCCGGACCGAATTCGGCCACCGTCAGCGGTACCGAATGAGCCTTGGCCGCGAAGGCGGCGCTGTCGATGGGTTTGATGCGCAGGTTCTTGTGGCCCTCGCGGTTGAGGGGCACGGGACGCTCGTAAAACAGTACTTCAGCCACGTTGTTTGGTCCTCTTTGCCATCGTGGAGCACCCCTCCGGCACCCCGACATGCCGATGGCTGTGTCATTCGGAACCGGCACTATAACAGTGCCCGGGGTCCACAGTAAGGGGCAATTCATGTGACCGAATGCGTGAAAAAACACCTCCCCGAACCTCGTGCACGCCCTCATCCGGCCACGGAATTTCGCTATGCTGGCAAGGTTGGAAACATGTACACGCCAGGAAGACGCCTCGATTGCCGCCGGAGGATCCGCATGTCGTCGACCACCGTTCCACTGCCCGATCTCGATGCCACCCGCGTCCTGTGCCTGGACGTCACGGGGCGCATCCTGGACTGGATCAGCTGGCGGGACGCCGCCTGCCTGTACGTCCGCGACGCCGTGGCCTGGACCCTGGGCGAGCCTTGCCTGGCGGTGCATGGCGGCATCCACCGCGACAGCGGAAAGCAAAGCGTGCTCCGTCTGCACCCCATCGTGGCCAGCAGCGGCCACTGCCACGGGCGCGCCGCCAATCCGTCGCCGGCGCTGACCAACACGGCCTTGTTCGCGCGCGACAAGCACCTGTGCCTGTACTGCGGCAACACCTGGCCCCGCCACGTGCTCACGCGCGACCATGTCATGCCGCTGTCCCGTGGCGGCCGCGACGAATGGGAAAACGTGGTCACGGCCTGCGCCAACTGCAACATGCGAAAGGGCTGCCGTACGCCCCAGCAGGCCGGGATGCCGTTGCTGGCGGTGCCGTTCCGGCCCAGCTGGGTGGAACACCTGATCCTCTGCAACCGCCACATCCTGGCCGACCAGATGGCGTTCCTGGTCAACCACCTGCCGCGCGACCGGCGGCCGCAATAGGCGCCTTTCAGCCGGTACCGAAGCCCTCCGCTTCCACCGCGCCGTCCGGCAGCGGCCGCACCTCCACCGCCACGACGCGCGCGGCGGGCGGTCCCCGCTGCAGCCAGGCCTGCAGCGCGTCCAGGGCGTCATCGCCGCCCCTCGCCCATATTTCGACGCGGCCGTCGTCCAGGTTGACGGCACGACCGGTCAGGCCCAGGCGAAAGGCCTGTTCGCGCGTCGAGGCACGGAAAAACACGCCCTGCACGCGACCGGACACCAGAAAACGACGCGCGCTCATGGCTCCGTCTCCCCGCCATCGACCAGGCGGCGCAGCTTTCGCATGTCCAGCGGACCCACCCAGGTTTTCACCAGCTTCCCGTCCGGGCCCACCACGAACGTGGTCGGCAGCACCTGCGGCGCGGGGAGCCCGGCGGGCGCCTCCGCCGGAGCGACCATGGCAACCGGATACGCCACGGGATGGTCGTCCAGGAACGCCCGGATGCGTTCGTGCGGCGCATCCTCGAAATCCAGCCCGATGACACGCACGTCGTCGCGGTCGGCGGCGAACCGCGACAGGGCCGGCATTTCCTCGATGCAGGGGCTGCACCACGTGGCCCAGTAGTTGATGACGACCCATTTGCCGCGCTGGGCGGCAAGGCTGAAATGCCCGTCCGCGAGGGTCTCGATTTCCAGTACCGGCGCCGCCGCGTCATCCCGCGGGGCGGCGCCCAGCGGCATGACGATGCCTCCCCACGCGAGGGCAGCCAGCAAAACACCGGCCATCAAGGACAGGGACTTCATGAACATGCTTCTCCACTTCACGGGCCGGCACCGGCATGATCCGAGGTGACACCGAATACGCGTCCGACCGGACGGTCCAGCCCGGCACACATGCCGGCGCGCACATGTTCGAGCACCGTCGTGAGCGATTCCGGCAAGTGCTCCAGCAACGGGGCACACGCTTCCGGATCCAGCGGCAGGTAATAGCGTCCGGCCTGATACAGCCCCGTCAGCGACACCTCGTCCAGATGCCGGACCATCACCCAGACATCCTCTTCCGCCAACCGCACCATCTTTTCCCGCTGCAGATCGCCCAGATAACGTTGCAGCAGGTCTTCGGTCATGAACTGCTCGCAATGCAGCATGGCCTCCTCGCTCATGCCGCGCCCCTGCCGCTGCATGCGCACCAGATGCTTCAACAGGTGCATCAGGCCCAGGAACTCGCACCCCTCGGGCAGGCGGCTGGCGTGCGGCTGATACTCGAAGGCGGCCAGCGACGCGGTGATCGAGGCTCCCAGCAGGACCAGGATCCACGACAGGTACACCCACAGAAGAAAAATGGGAATGACGGCCAGCTGGCCGTAGATCTGTTCGTAGGACGGCACACTGCGCACGTAGGCGGCGAATGCCCAGCGGGCCACCCCGAACAGCAGCGCGGCCAGGAACGCGCCGATGGCAGCATGCCGCGTACGCACGCGACGGTTGGGCACCAGCATGTACATGGCGAACAACCCCACCAGCGTGACCGCGAACGGCAACACGCTCCACAGCCTTCGCAGGGCTTCGCGGTGCTCGTCGAATGTGCCCAGGAAAGGCATGGCCGCCAGGTACGAGGTGAGGGTCAGGCCCGCCACCACCAGGATCGGCCCCAGCGTCAGCGCCGCCCAGTACATCAGAAAACGCGACACCGGCGAACGCCGGGTGGTCACCCGCCATATGCGGTTGAAGCGCTCTTCGATGCTGGCCAGCATGGCCAGGGCCGAAAGCAGGAACACCAGGATGCCGATACCGGTCAACTTGCTGGCGTTGCCGGCGAACTGCAGCAGGTAGTGCTGCACCGCGGCCCCGGCGGCGGGCACGAAATTCTCGAACAGGAAGTGCTGGACCCGCTCGGTCAGCCCCTGGAACGAGGGCAGCGCGCTCAGTATCCCGAACACCGCGGCGGTCAGAGGCACCAGGGCGAACAGCGTGGTGTATGACAGCGCGCCCGCCGTCTCGAAACACTTGTCGTCCAGAAAGCGGCGCCATACGAACTGGCCGAAGGCGCGCAAACGGTCACGGTCGAAGGAAAAGGCCACGGGCGCTCTCATGCGGCGGAAGTGGATGTACCGCTACACTAGCGCAAGCCGTGTGAACTTGCGGCCTCCCCCTTGCCCCTGTCCGCCCTGCCCGGCCACGCCGGGCACTCCGGTGCATCACCCATGAGCAACGACATTCTGGTGCTTTACTACAGCCGTCACGGCAACGTGGCCCAACTGGCCCGTCTGGTGGCGCGTGGCATCGAGGAAATTCCCGGCACGCGCGCGCGCCTGCGCCAGGTGCCGCCGGTGGCACCGGTGACCCGCGCGACCGAGCCGCCCGTTCCGGAATCCGGCGCGCCCTACGTGGAACGGCAGGACCTCGTCGAATGCGCGGCCCTCGCCATGGGCAGCCCCACGCGCTTCGGCAACATGGCGGCGCCCATGAAGCACTTCCTGGACACCACCGGCGCCGAATGGGCCTCGGGCATCCTGGCCGGCAAACCGGCCGCCGTCTTCACGTCCACGTCCACCATGCACGGCGGCCAGGAATCGACCCTGCTGTCGATGATGCTGCCCCTGCTCCACCACGGCATGCTGCTGGTGGGCCTGCCATTCACCGAGCCGGCACTGGGAAGCACCCGCACCGGCGGCTCGCCCTACGGAGCCACCCACGTCACGGGACCACGCGGCGACAACCCCTTCAGCGAGGACGAACGCACCCTGGCCCGCGCGCTGGGCCGGCGTCTGGCTGAAACCGCGAAGCGCCTGGGGGACACCCCGTGAGCGGCATGTCTGCGCGGGTCCGCGTGGCGCACCGGGCCGGTTTTGCCGCATGGGCGGGGCTGGCCGCGTTGCAGGTGGCCTGGCACGCCTGGTGGGTCCCGCCGGCCCAGGGTTCCGCGGCACTGGCGGCCATCGTGGCACTGGTACCGCTGCTGCTGCCACTGCCGGCCCTGCGGCGCCCGTCGCGCGCGCTGCTCTGGGCCGGCATCATCGCCCTGTTCTATTTCAGCCACGGCATCATGGAGGCCTGGACGGTTCCGGCCGCACGCGCGCCCGCCGCCCTGGAGATCGTGCTGAGCGTGGTCCTGGTCGTGTCGCTGGGTGCGGCCGTACAGAAAAGGGGTGGAAGGAAATAGGCGGAGCGGCCCGCGGGCGGCTCCGCGCCCTCAGTTGGGAAGACGCCGGATGTCCGCACCCAGGCCGCCCAGCTTCTCCTCGATGTTCTCGTAGCCGCGGTCGATGTGGTAGACGCGATCGACGCTGGTCTCGCCGCCGGCCACCAGGCCCGCCAGCACCAGGCAGGCCGAGGCGCGCAGGTCGGTGGCCATGATCGGCGCGCCACTCAGCTGGCCGACACCCTGCACGATGGCGGTATTGCCCTCGAGGCGGATATCCGCACCCAGGCGCTGCAGTTCATGCACGTGCATGAAGCGGTTCTCGAACACCGTCTCGCTGATCACCCCGACTCCCTCGGCCACGCAGTTGAGCGCGGTGAACTGCGCCTGCATGTCGGTGGGAAACGCGGGGTACGGCGCGGTGGTGAGGCTGATCGCGCGCGGACGGCGGCCATGCATGTCCAGCTCGATCCAGTCTTCGCCGGTGGTGATGTCGGCGCCGGTCTCCTCCAGCTTGGCCAGCACCGCCTCCAGCGTGCCGGGCCGGGTGTTGCGGGCCCGCACCTTGCCGCCCGTGATGGCGCCGGCGATGAGGAAGGTGCCGGTCTCGATGCGGTCGGGCAGCACGTCGTAGTGGCAGCCGTGCAGGCGCTCGACGCCGTGGATGACCAGGGTGTTGCTGCCCTCGCCCTCGATCTGCGCGCCCATGGCGTTGAGGCAATGCGCCAGGTCGACCACTTCCGGCTCCTGGGCGGCGTTCTCGATGACGGTGGTGCCCTCGGCCAGGGTCGCCGCCATCATGATGTTCTCGGTGCCGGTGACGGTCACCATCTCCATGTTGATGCGCGCGCCCTTGAGGCGCCTGGAGCGGGCACGGATGTAACCGTTTTCCACGGTCACCTCGGCACCCAGCGCCTGCAGCCCGCGAATGTGCTGGTCGACAGGACGCGAGCCGATCTGGCAGCCGCCGGGCAGCGACACCTCGGCCTGGCCGAAGCGCGCCACCAGCGGCCCCAGCACCAGGATCGAGGCGCGCATCGTCTTGACCAGTTCGTAGGGCGCGAAATAACGGTCGGCGGGGCGCGGATCGATGTGGATCTTCATGCGCTCGTCCAGCACCAGCTGCACGCCCATGCCCCCGAGCAGCTCCATGGTGGTGGTGACGTCGTGCAGGTGCGGCACGTTGCCGATGCTGACCGGCTCGTCGGCCAGGAGGGTCGCCGCCAGGATCGGCAGCACGGCGTTCTTGGCGCCGGAAATGGTGACGTCGCCGGAAAGCGGGCGGCCGCCGGAAATGACGATCTTGGGCATGGGCGTGGTTATCCTCGGGGTGCCTGCCTGGCGGCTTCTTCAGGGGTCAGTGTTTTCAGGCTGAGTGCATGGATGGCACCGCCCATCAGGTCACCCAGCGTGGCGTACACCAGGCGATGGCGCGCCAGCGGCAGCTTGCCGGCAAAGGCCGGGCTGATCACGCGGGCCTCGAAATGGACCCCGTCGTCGCCCTGCACTTCGACGCTGGCGTCCGGCAGACCCTTTTCGATCAGTGACTTGATGCTTTGTGTATCCATGGTTTCCGTTGCGGCGACCGTCGGCGTCGTTGTCCGGCGACACGGAGCGGAACCCTGCCTGAACCGCACAACACGCGACATATGACGGTAAAATGAGAATGTGAAATGGTAATGGAAATCCGGGAGGGCCGGAATGATCGCGTTCCGGCCCCCGCCCACCCCCACGGAACATTCATGAACGTTCGAAGCACCGACCCCCTGCTTGCTCCCCGCAGCAACGATGCCGATGCCCTGGTCAGGAGCGCGCGCACCGTGATCGCCATCGAGGCCGCAGCCATCTGCTCGCTGGAACCGCGCATCGACGGCGCCTTCAGCACGGCCTGCCGCCGCATCCTCGAATGCAGCGGCCGCGTGGTGGTATCGGGCATGGGCAAGTCCGGACACATCGCGCGCAAGGTGGCCGCCACGCTGGCCTCCACCGGTACGCCGGCCTTTTTCGTGCATCCCGGCGAAGCCAGCCACGGCGATCTGGGCATGATCCAGCCGCAGGATGTCGTGCTGGCCCTGTCCAACTCCGGCGAGACCGACGAACTGCTGTTCATCCTGCCGGTCCTCAAACGCCAGGGCATCACGCTGATCGCCATGACCGGCAACGAGGACTCCTCGCTGGCGCGCCAGGCCGACATCCACCTCGACGTCAGCGTTCCGGCCGAGGCCTGCCCCCTGGGGCTGGCACCCACGGCCAGCACCACGGCGGCCCTGGTGATGGGAGACGCGCTCGCCATCGCGCTGCTGGAAGCACGCGGGTTCACCTCCGACGACTTCGCGCGCTCGCACCCCGCCGGCAGCCTGGGCCGGCGCCTGCTGCTGCACATCAGCGACATCATGCACGCCGGCGAAGGCGTGCCCTGGGTGCCCGAAACCGCCAGCATGGGCGAGGCGCTCATGGAAGTCACCCAGAAACGCCTCGGCCTGACCGCCGTGGTCGATGCCGAAGGTCGCCTGGCCGGCGTGTTCACCGATGGCGACCTGCGCCGCGCCATCGACGACAGCGACGCGGACCTGCGTACCAGCGCGGTGAGCGAGTTCATGTCGCGGCGGCCCAAGACCATCACCGCGGACAAGCTGGCCAGCGAGGCCGCGCAACTGATGGAGAAGCACCAGATCCACGCCCTGCTGGTGGTGGACGACGACCGTCGCGTGGTCGGCGCCCTCAACATCCACGACCTGTTGCGGGCCCGGGTGGTTTGACGACCGGGCAGAAGGCACTGGAAAAACCGGGGCCCGCCATGCGCCTCTGCTACGATCACGCCACCATCCGAACACGCCGCCTGCCATGTCCCCCGACTTCCTCGCCAACGTGACCGACGACGCACGCGAACGCGCCGCGCGCATCCGCCTGGCCGCCTTCGACGTGGATGGCACCCTGACCGACGGGCGGTTGTGGTACACCGAGGACGGCCACGAACTGAAGGCATTCCACTCCCTCGACGGGCACGGCCTGAAGCGTCTGCTCGCCAACGGCATCGAAGTGGCCATCGTCACCGCCCGGGTCAGCCGGCCCGTGATCGTGCGGGCCGACGAACTGGGCATCCGGCATGTCTACCAGGGTCAGGCCGACAAGCGCGCCTGCCTGACCGAACTGCAACAGGCGCTCGGCATTTCGGTCGAACAGACCGCCTTCACCGGTGACGACCTGTCCGACCTGCCCGCCATGCAGGTGTCCGGCCTGGCCGTGGCCGTGGCCAACGCCCACCCGCAGGTACTGCCGCACACGCAGTGGCAGACCCGGCGCGCCGGCGGCGACGGCGCCGTGCGCGAGGTATGCGACATGATTCTTGCCGCCCAGGGCAAGCTCGACCTCGACGCCGTGAAACCCGCCCCGTGACCCGACGCCGCCTGCTCACCAGCCTGGCCACCCTGGTCACCGCCGTCATCCTGGTGCAGGTGGTGATCTGGTGGATCACGCCGCCGGCCGAACCGCGGCAGATGGTCGGGCCGCCACGCTCGGGATACACGCTCACCGATTTCACCTTCTACGCCTACGACGCCGGCGGCAAGTTGAGTTTCCGCATCCGCTCGCCTTCGCTGGAGCGTCGCGAAAACGACCGCTCGCTGTTCATCGACAGGCCGCGCTTCCTGTTGCCGCCGGAAGACGGCACGCCGGGCGCGCCCTGGCGCGGACGCTCGGAATACGGCTGGATCAACGCCGACAACACCGTGCTCAAGCTGATGGGCAAGGTCGACATGTACCGGCCCTCGCACGACAACGTGCCCTCGGCGGAAATCCATACCGCCGACGTCACCGCCTGGCCCGACCAGCACCGCCTGGCCACCGCCGCACCCGCGCGGATGCGCCAGGGAACCTCTAGAATGTCCGGTGTCGGCCTGCGCGCCAATCTCGATTCCAAATACCTGGAGCTGCTGCATGATTTCCACGGCACGTTCGAACCCAGTTCGCACGACTGAGGGCCTCGGTCTTCTGGCCGGCACCCTGATGCTGGCACTGGCATGCCTCGTGCCGTCGCCGGTCCACGCCAAGGAAGGGGACCGCTCGGCGCCGGTCGAGATCACCTCCGACTATTTCGACAGCCAGGCCAAGCCCAACGGTGTGACCCACCTCAAGGGCAACGTGGTCGTGGTCCAGGGTTCGCTGAAAGCCACCAGTGCCACCGCCACCGTGCATTTCGACGCCAACTCCCGGGTCCGGCGCGTCATCCTCAAGGGCTCTCCCGCCCGCCTGCAGCAGATGGATGACAACGGCAACCTCATCAAGGGCCACGCCGGCTCCGTGGACTACGACGTGCCCAAGGGCATCGCCACGCTCACCCGCGACGCCTACATCGAACAGGTCGGGCGCGGCACCGCCAGCGGCAACGTGCTGGTCTACAACACCAAGACCAGCACCATGTCGGCCCGCGGGAAAGGAGAAAGCCGCGTGCACCTGACCTTCCAGCCCAGCCAGGACAAGGACGCCGGCCCGCAGCCCGCCCCGGCCTCGTCCAGCGGAAACTGATCGCATGCTGTCAGCCAAGGGACTCAAGAAGCGTTTCCGCTCGCGCGAAGTCGTGCGCAACTTCGGCTTCGAGATCAACGAAGGCGAAGTCGTCGGCCTGCTCGGCCCCAACGGCGCCGGCAAGACCACCTGCTTCTACATGGTGGTGGGGCTGATTCCCGCCGACGCCGGCGTCATCACGCTCGACGACGCCGACATCACCGGCCAGCCCATGCACATCCGCGCACGCCGCGGCATCGGCTATCTGCCGCAGGAGCCGTCGGTGTTCCGGCGCCTGAGCGTCGCCGACAACATCCTCGCCGTGCTGGAACTGCGCGACGACCTCGATGCCGCCGGGCGCCGCCAGGAACTGGAAAAGCTGCTGGACGAACTGAAGATCGAGCACATCGCCCCGCAAAAGGGCGTCAGCCTGTCCGGCGGCGAGCGCCGGCGCGTGGAAATCGCGCGTGCGCTGGCCGCGCAGCCGCGCTACATGCTGCTGGACGAGCCCTTCGCCGGCGTCGACCCCATCTCGGTGGGTGAAATCCAGCGTATCGTGCGCCACCTCAAAGACCGCGGCATCGGCGTGCTCATCACCGACCACAACGTGCGCGAAACCCTGGGCATCTGCGACCACGCCTACATCCTCAGCGAAGGCGAAGTGCTGTCACGCGGTACCCCCGCCCACATCCTGGCCGACCCGCGCGTGCGCGAAGTGTATCTGGGGCACGAGTTCCGGTTATGAGGGATGAGGGGCCAGGGACGCGGAATGCGTGGCGAGGGCGCAAAAACCATGGCCGTCCAAACCACCGCCCCCGCCACTCGCCCCCGCCCCCTTTCTGCCAACCACGTCGCCCCATGACCATTCGCCTCTGGCCGGGGTGAAGGCAGATGGGTAGGATGGATGGCACGTTCATTGCTTGAATTGGCATGAAGCCGTCCATCCAGCTCCGTCTCAACCAGCAGCTTTCACTGACACCGCAGCTGCAGCAGGCCATCCGCCTTCTGCAGCTTTCGGGGCTGGAGTTGGCAACCGAACTGCGCCAGTTGGCCGAAGCCAATCCGATGCTGGAACTGGTCGAGGCCGAACCTCCCGCCGAGCCGCTGGAAACCCCGCCTGCCGCGACGGACGATGGTGACGGCGCCCCCTGGGAGGAAGCCCCCTCCCCGTCCGATGCCGGCCTCGATTTCACGCATGCCCCGCCGTCCTCCGGCGCCGTGCCGGACACCGGTATCGAACGCCAGGACGCCGCCGTTGAGGGCCTGCGCGAACACCTGACATGGCAACTGGAGGTGGCGCCGTTCACGGCACGCGAGCGCCTTGTCGCCTCGCTGGTCATCGATGCACTGGACGACGACGGCTACCTGCGCCACGACCTTGCCCGGCTGGCGGCCACCCTGGCCGTCACTCCCGCCATCGACGCGGACGAGCTGGACGCCGCGCGCCGCAAGGTGCAACTGTTCGATCCCACCGGCGTGGCCAGCCTCGACCTCGCCGACTGCCTGGACGCGCAGCTGGCCCAACTGGCCGCCGACACGCCGCAGCGCGGACTGGCCCGGCGCATCGCCGCCGACTACCTGGACCTGGTGGCCTGCAACGATCTGCCCCGCCTCGCGCGCCGCCTGCGGGTGCCGCCGGAGGAGATTGCCGGCGCCTGTGCCCTGATCCGCCAGCTCGACCCGCGCCCCGGAGCCGCCTTCGACACCACGCCGGTGGAATACGTGGTGCCCGATGCCTATGCCTGGCACGACGGCAACCAGTGGCAGGTGTCGCTGGACCCGTCCAGCCAGCCGCGGCTGGAACTGAACCGGCACTACTGCAGCCTCATTCACGAGGCACGTCGCGACGATGCCGCCTGGATGCGCGGCCAGCTGCAGGAGGCCCGCTGGCTGATCAAGAGCCTGGAGCAGCGCGCCGACACCGTGCTGCGCGTGGCGCAGGCCATCGTGCGCCGCCAGCGCGCGTTCCTCGACTACGGCCCCGAGGCGATGCGCCCGCTGGTGCTGCGCGAAATCGCCGAGGAAGTGGAAATGCACGAATCGACCATTTCCCGCGTCACCACGCGCAAATACCTCAACACGCCGCGCGGCAATTTCGAGTTCAAGTACTTCTTTTCCACCGGCGTCGCCACCGAGGACGGCGGAAGCGCCTCGTCCACCGCCATCCAGGCCACCCTGCGCAAGCTCATCGACGGGGAGGACCCGCGCAAGCCGCTGTCCGACCAGGCCCTGGCCGACCACTTCGAGCAACGCGGGATTAACATTGCCCGGCGTACCATCGCCAAGTACAGGGAAGCCTTGCGAATACCCCGTTCCAGTGAACGCCGGCGCATCCGTTGAGGAACTTGTGGCTCCTCCGGCGTTCGCAACAGATAGCGCGGAACGTTTCTGCGTTGCGCGCATCCCCGCCGCCGCGAGGCGGTGCCATGAAACGTGAAGGAGGCGCACCATGCAAGTGCAGATCAGCGGTCAAAAGATCGAGATCACCGAGGCCCTGCGTAACCATGTCCAGTCCAAGCTCGACAAGCTGACCCGCCACTTCGACAACCTCACCTCGCTGAACGTCGTGCTGTCGGTGGAAAAACTCGACCAGTTTGCCGACGGCACCCTGGTCGGTGCCGGCTGCACCCTGCATGCCCAGGCCGTCGATGCGGACATGTACACCTCCATCGACCTGATGTTCGACAAGCTGGTCACCCAACTGCGCAAGCACAAGGAAAAACTCACCGATCACCACCCGCGCGAAGGCCGGGCCATGCATTACGGCTGACACCCCGCACCCGCCCCGCCCGCCCGGACCCGCTCCGGTGCGGTGCGGGCGCACCGGCACGATCGGGGCGACGCCCCGGGCATGATGCTGGCACAATGCGCGCAGTGGCCGCCCGGTGGCGGCCGGCGGATAGCCTGGACCCATGGAACCCTTCACCGCGCGACAACTGTTCGACGACATCAGCGAACGCCTGGCCCTGCGCTGGGTGGCCGGCATGCGGGGCGAAACCCGCGTGCTCGACACCGGCGAGACCAAGTCCCGCCGCCCGTCGCTGGCCGGCTACCTCAACGTGATCTATCCCAACAAGGTGCAGATCGTCGGCAGCGAGGAGCTGAATTACCTCGACAGTCTGGATTCCCGCCAGCGCTGGGAAACCATCCAGAAGATCATGGCGCAGAACCCGCTGGCCCTGATCACCACCAAGGACCAGAAGCCCCCCTCCGACCTCGAGGATGCCGCCGAGGAAAGCAACACCCCCCTGTGGACCAGCGCCAAGCGCGGCCACCAGCTCCTGTCCTACCTGCAGTTCCATCTCACCCGCCGCCTGGCCCAGCGCATCTCCCTGCATGGCGTGTTCATGGAGGTGTATTCCATCGGCGTGCTGTTCACCGGCGATGCCGGCTCGGGCAAGAGCGAGCTGGCACTGGAGTTGATCACCCGCGGGCACCGCCTGGTGGCCGACGACGCCACCGAATTCACCCTGGTATCGCCCGACGTCATCGACGGCACCTGCCCCGAACTGCTGCGCGACCTGCTCGAGGTACGCGGTGTCGGCGTGCTCAACGTGCGCGAGATGTTCGGCCACACGGCCGTGAAATCGTCCAAGTATCTGCGCCTGATCATCCACCTCAAGCCGATGCGCGACACCGTCGACATCGACGCGCTCAGCCGGCTCACCGGCGACACCGGGCACCGCGAGATCTTCGACGTCCAGGTGCCCATGATGACCATCCCGGTGGCTCCCGGCCGCAACCTCGCCGTTCTGGTCGAGGCCGCGGTGCGCAGCTACATGCTGAAATCCAGCGGCATCGACCCGGCGCAGACCTTCATCGACCGCCAGGCCCGCCAGCTGCAGAACCTGCCCCCCTGGTAAGACACCCCGAAAAATCCGCCCGGAACGTCGGCCGGCCCATCGGCAGGCGGCCCCGGCCATCCCGGCATGCCTGCGGAAGCGGCCGGAGCGCCAATCCGGGCACCCGTCGCCAGCACGCGACGCGCTTTCTGGATATCATGCCCGTGTCCCACGCGCACCCGTTTCCATGACCGATACCCATGAGCCTCCCCACGTCCACCTGATCGTGCTCTCGGGCATGTCCGGCAGCGGCAAGACCGTCGCCCTGCGCGCCCTGGAAGACCTCGATTTCTACTGCGTGGACAACCTGCCCGCCGCCCTCATCCCGCGCCTGGTCAAGGCGCTGGGCGGACGCCACGGCGAGCACCGGCGCATCGCCGTGGGCGTCGATGCGCGCAACCGGGTCGAGGACCTGGAGCAGATCCCGCACATGCTCTCGCAGCTGGCATCCGAGGGCATCGTCTCGCACCTGGTGTTCGTGGACAGCCGCGACGACGTGCTGATCAAGCGCTACTCGGAAACCCGCCGTCGCCACCCGCTGTCCGCCGAGGGCCTGTCGCTGGCCGACGCCATCGCCAAGGAGCGCCGCCTGGTACGCAACCTGCGCGGCATCGCCGAGGCCGTCATCGACACCAGCGACATCAACGTGCACGAGCTGCGGCGCATGATCGCCACACGCTACGCCGAAGCCAGCGAGGGCCTGTCGCTGCTGTTCGAGTCGTTCGCCTACAAGCGTGGCCTGCCGCTGGACGCGGACTTCACCTTCGACGCGCGCTGCCTTCCCAACCCGCACTGGGACCGCGCGCTGCGGCCCCTGACCGGGCGCGACGCGCCGGTGCGCGACTTCCTGGACTCCCAGGCGCTGGCGGGGGAATACCTGCAGGACGTCACCGCTTTCCTGGAAACCTGGCTGCCGCGCTTCGGCAACGACGACCGCAGCTACGTGACGGTCTGCATCGGCTGCACCGGCGGTCGCCACCGCTCGGTCTACCTGGCGGAAAAGCTGGCCGAACACTTCCGTCCGGGCAACCACGAGGTGCTCACTTTCCACCGCGAGCTGGACTGACCATGGGTACCGGCGTCCTGCTCATCACCCATGCCACCGTCGGGCAGGCACTCATCGACGCCGCACGGCACGTCATGCCGCAACTGCCGCTGAAGACCCTGGCCATGGAGGTTCCCGCCGACGCGGACATCGACGCCATGCGCCGGCTCACCGCGCGCCACGTGCGCGAACTGGACGACGGCGACGGCGTGCTGGTGATGTCGGACCTGTATGGCGCCACGCCCTGCAACCTCGGCCTGCAGGCGAGCGATCTCGGCGCGCCGGTGCGCTGCGTGTCCGGCCTCAACCTGCCCATGCTGCTGCGCGTGATGAACTACGCCGACAAGACCCTGGACGAACTTGCCGAGATCGCGGCCGCCGGCGGGCGCGGAGGAATCTTCATCGACCATGCGTGAACACGACATCACCGTTTCCAACCGCCTGGGCCTGCACGCCCGCGCCGCCGCCAAGCTGGTCCAGACCGTGCAGCCGTTCAAGTCTTCGGTCATGCTCGTGCACAACGGGCGCGAGGTGAACGCCAAAAGCATCATGGGCGTGATGATGCTGGCCGCCGGCCAGGGCACCTCCCTGACCCTGCGTGCCGACGGTCCGGACGAGGACGAGGCCCTGGACGCCGCCATCGACCTGTTCGAACGCAAGTTCGACGAGGGCGCGTGAGCATGCCCGCCGAACCCTCCCCTTCCCGCCCCGTCCACGGGAATGCCCCGTGAGGCAGGTGCTGGCCGGCACCGTCGGCGCCCGGGGCATGGCCCTGGGTCGCGCCCGGCGCGTGCAGTCGACCCGCATCCGCATCGACCCCACGCCCCTGACCGACGACGAGGTCCAGGGCGAGCTCGACCTGCTGCACCAGGCACTGGAAACCGCGCGCGAGGAACTGCTCAACCTGCGCGACAAGCTGCAGGGCTCGATGGCACGCGAGGCCACCGATTTCGTCGACGCGCACAGCATGCTGCTCAGCGACCCCGACCTGCTGCGCGGGCTGGATGCCATGGTGCGCGACCGGCACATGCGTGCCGGCGCCGCGCTCAAGGCCCAGCGCGACCGCCTGGTCGGCGTATTCGAGGCCATGGACGACCCCTACCTGCGCAGCCGCAGCGAAGACATCGACCAGGTCATCGGCCGCGTACTGGGCATCCTCGCCCGCAGCAGCAGCAGCGAAGAACGCAAGCTGGCCTCGCGGGTAGGCGAGATCCTGGTCGCCGAAACCATCGCGCCGGGTGACATGGCCAGCCTGGCCGGACGCGGCCTGCTGGGCGCGATCACGATCAGCGGCAGCGCCTATTCGCACAGTGCCATCCTGGCCCGCAACCTCAACCTGCCGATGCTGATCGGGGTCGCCAGCGCACTGGACAACATCCGCGACAACGACCTCGTCCTGCTCGACGGAGAAAGCGGCGAAGTCATCGTGCACCCGGCCGCGCAGGACCTGGCGCGCTACCGGCAGTGGCAGCGCGACGCCACCCGCGAAGGCAAGCGTCTGGCCGCCCTGGCCAACGCCCCCACCCGCACCCGCGACGGCGTCGACATCCGCCTGTCCGCCAACGCCGAACAGCCCGGCGACCTTGCCGTCGCGCGCAACAACGGCGCCAGCGGCATCGGTCTGTATCGCAGCGAATTCCTGTTCCTGAGCAGCAGCGGCCTGCCCAGCGAGGACGAACAGTTCTGCGCCTACCGCAACCTGGTGCTGGCCATGGGCGGCCTGCCCGTCACCATCCGTACCCTGGACCTGGGCGCGGACAAGGCCGGTTCGGCCGGCCTCACCGTGCGCGACGAGGACAACCCGGCCCTGGGCGTGCGTGGCGTGCGCCTGTCGCTGCGCCATCCGGTGGTGTTCGCCACCCAGTTGCGCGCCATCCTGCGCGCGGCCAGCTATGGCCCGGTGCGCATCCTCGTGCCGATGGTGACCCAGCGCGACGAGCTGGAAGCCGTGCGCACCCTCGTCGACCATTGCACCCGGGATCTGCGCAACGAAGGCGAAGATCCGCCCGAACACATCCAGATCGGTGCCATGGTGGAAGTCCCCGCCGCCGCGCTCACCGTGCGCACGCTGCTCCAGCAGGCCGACTTCCTGGCCCTGGGCACCAACGACCTGGCCCAGTACGTGCTGGCCAGCGACCGCAACAACGATGCCCTGGGCAAGCTGTACAACCCGCTGCAGCCTGCCCTGCTGCGCCTCATCTACCACGTCATCAGCGCCGGCCAGCGTGCCGGCAAGCCGGTCAGCCTGTGCGGC
The DNA here is from genome assembly GCA_964570295.1 of uncultured Rhodanobacteraceae bacterium. Lineage (GTDB taxonomy): Bacteria > Pseudomonadota > Gammaproteobacteria > Xanthomonadales > Rhodanobacteraceae > Oleiagrimonas. The sequence goes on along the minus strand of CAZMXV010000010.1, from coordinate 11,047 downwards.
GAAATGGCCGGCGACCCGCTGTTCACCCCGCTGCTGCTGGCCCTCGGCCTCACCGACTTCAGCATGCATCCGGGCCAGCTCCTGACCATCCGCGACCGCATCGCGCACCTCGACCGCACCCGCCTGCGCCGCCTCGGCCCGCGCATCCTGCGGGCCGCCTCGCGCGAGGAAGTCGAGGCCATTCTTCGGCAGGGCGTCTTGCCGGGCTGACCCTGCCGGGACCCGGAACCCGGGCTTCGAAAAGCTCATGCAACGGGGGTCCTGTCCGTCTTCGGAGCATGCAGCGAGCCGGCACGGCAGGAAGCCGCCCTGCCGACAAGGGCCTGCGCAACCTCGAAACCCGGGATCGCCGGCAGGGCCGACTCCTGCAAAAGCCCTCATGACCGGTGACGTTCCGGACTTTCCTGTGAAGCCCACCCCAAAGCCGGCACCCGGCATTCCCGGCCATCAGCGGGTGTGTCGGCACGATGGATGCCGGTTCCAGGAAGCATGAACCGTGCAGGAACAAGAGTTCGACATTCCGGGCATCCCGGCCCGGCGGACTGGCATATTGTTCATCAATGAATTATCTTCCAGTGAATGAACCAGGCGGCAACCGACCCCCTTGAGTGCATGCAGGCCGGCATCCGGCGTCTGGCCGAACAGGTGCCCACGCTGCCGGCCGAAGACGTGGTGCTGATGCGGCTGCTGATGCTGGCCGGCCTCGGGGTCGGCGAGGAACTGGAGCTGCACCTGCGTCCGCATCGCCTCAACGAAAGCGAATTCCGCACCCTGCTCATCCTGTTCAGCAGCCCGGATGGCAGCGCGTTTCCCAGCGAGCTGTGCCAGTACGCCAGCCAGAAACCGACCAACATGACGCGCATCACCAACCACCTGGTGAAAAACGGCCTCGTCACACGCCAGCCGTGCAAACAGGACCGGCGCCGGGTGGTGCTGCGCATCACCGCGGCCGGACGCGCACTGGCAAGCCGGCTGCTGCCGCAGCTGTTCCTGCCCGTGGAAACGGCCCTGGCCGGATTCAGCGCGCCTGAAAAGCAGCAGCTGCAACGCATGTTGCACCGGATCATCGTCAACCTCGGGCAATTGTCCGACGTACGCGGAGCCCCCCCATGAAGGCACACTTCCTGGTTGCCGCCCTGGTCGCAACCGTGCTGGCCGGATGCGCCGCCGTTCCCGACAAGCTGCCGCCGCCGGACCTCGAGGACCACGTGCCGCTGGCCGGCCTGCCCGCCTCCGATGCCGGCAGATGGCCGGACGCGCACTGGTGGCGCGCCTACGACGACCCGCAGCTGGACCACCTCATCGCCCTGGCCCTGAAGGGCTCCACCGACCTGGCCGAAGCCCGCAGCCGGGTGGAAAAAGCCGCCCAGGCCGCCCGGGTCACGGCTGCCCAGGCCGGCCTGAAGATCAACGGCAACGCGCAGGTGACACGCCAGCGCATGAGCGAGAACGGCCTGATTCCGCCCGAGTTTCTCGGCTTCACCTGGTACAACCAGGGTGACCTTGGCATCAGCCTGGACTACGACTTCGACTGGTGGGGCAAGCATCGCGCCGCCGTGGAGTCGGCCATCGGCACGGCACGCGCCGCCCAGGCACAGGCGAGCGCCGCCACGCTGGCACTGGAAACCGCCGTGGCCAAGCTGTGGTTCGCGTGGCTGACCAACCAGGCCCGCCTGGACATCGCACGCGCACAAGTGGCCGACCACGAAAGGCAACGGCATATCGCCACCCTGCGCGTGCGCGCGGGACTGGAGCCCTCGGACCGGGTCCACCAGGCCGACGCCGCCCTGGCCGGCGCACAGCAGCAACTGACGGCGCTGGACGCGCAGGCCGCCATGCAGCGTGCCACCCTCGCCGCCTTGCTGGGAATGCCGCAGACCCAACTGCCCGCCTTGCACGCGCATCCGCTGCCGGCACCACGCACCCGCCTGCCCGCCGACATCGGCATCGACCTCATGGCACGCCGTCCCGACATCGTGGCCAGCCGCTGGCAGGTGGAAGCCGCCCTGCGCGACACCGATGTGGCCCGTGCCCGCTTCCTGCCCGACATCAGCCTCCGTGCCATGGCCGGGCTGTCCAGCATCGACCTGGACAAGCTGCTGGACGCCGGCAGCCGCACGTTCGCGCTGACGCCGGCGATCCACCTGCCTCTTTTCGAAAGCGGCATGCTGCGGGCCCGCTACGGCCTGGCCCGGGCCGGTCTGGAGGCGGCCATCGCGCAATACGACAAGACCCTGGTGGACGCGGCCCGCGAGGTCGCGACCCGGGCGCTCACCCTGCACCAGTTGCAAAAGCGCATGCGCCAGCAGTCGCGGCAGACGGACGCCGTGGCCGCTCTGGACGCCAATGCCCGCGCCCGGCACGGGCGCGGACTGACCGATGCGCGCCCCCTGCTCGAGGCGCGCGGCCGGTTGCTGCGGCAGCGCGACGCGATGCTGGCGCTGCAGGGCCAGGCACTGGCCGCCGACATCGACCTGATCCAGGCCCTCGGGGGCGGCTACCACGACGCCGCCGCTCCTTCCTCCCCGACACCCCGTACGCCACCGGAAGAACAGCATGACTGATGCTCCCGTGCCCCCGCCCGCTCCCGACGAAGACCGCAACGCCAACGCCGATGCCCCCGCCAGCGGCAAGCGCAAGCGCATCCTGCTGATCATCGCGGCGGTGTTCGTGCTGATCGGCGTGATCTGGGTGGCGCTGTGGCTGTTCGTGTTCTCGCAGCGCGAAACCACCGAAGATGCCTACGTGGGTGGCAACCAGGTCACGGTCGGCGCACAGGTCGCCGGCACGGTGGTGGCGGTACTGGCCGACAATACCCAGCTGGTGGAGGCCGGCCAGGTGCTGGTCAAGCTGGATCCGGCCGATACCGACGTCGCGCTGGCCCGCGCCCGCAGCGCCCTGGCCCGCGCGGTGCGCCAGGTGCGCCAGTTGCAGGCCGACGCCGCCAAGGCCGATGCCGCCGTGGATTCGCGCCGGACCGAACTGGCCCTGGCCCGGGACGACCTGAAGCGCCGCGAGCCCTTGGCCGCCGCCGACGCCGTGGCTCCGGAAACCCTGCGCCACCTGCGCGACAAGGTGAAAACCGCGCGCTCGGCGCTGCAGCTGGCCGAACGCCAGGCCGGCGCGGCCCATGCCGCCGTCGACGGCACGGACCTTGGGCACAACCCCGTGGTTGAAGAAGCCCGGGCCGCGTTCCGCCAGGCGTGGCTGGCCGCGCACCGTACCCGCATCGTCGCGCCGGTCACCGGCTACGTGGCCCAGCGCAGCGTCCAGGTTGGCCAGCAGGTTGGCGCGGGGCAGCCGCTGATGCAGGTGATCCCGCTGGACAACCTGTGGCTGGATGCCAATTTCAAGGAGTCGCAGCTCCAGCATATCCGCATCGGGCAGTCCGCCGAATTCAGCACCGACATCTACGGTGGCGACGTCACCTACCATGGCCGCGTGGTGGGCCTGGCGGCCGGTACCGGCAGCGCCTTTGCCCTGCTGCCGCCGCAGAACGCCTCCGGCAACTGGATCAAGGTGGTACAGCGCGTGCCGGTGCGCATTTCCATCAATCCGGACGAACTGGCCAGGCACCCCCTGCGGGTGGGGCTGTCGGCAGACGTGACCGTGGATACGCACGATCGCGACGGCAAGGTGCTGGCCGCCGCCCCGGCCCGCCAGGTGGTTTCCGAAACCGCCGTGTACCGGCACGACTTCGCCGAAGCCGAACACAAGGCGCAGGCCATCATCCAGGCCAATCTCGGCACCGCGGCGCCGGCGAATGCCGCCTCGTCGCACTGACCCCCCGGCACCGACGCCCGGAGCCTGACCATGGCCGAATCCGCCGACGCCCCCCGGCCCGCCCCGCTGTCCGGCGCGCCCCTGGCCCTGCTGACCCTGGCGGTGTCCTTCGCCACCTTCATGGAGGTGCTGGACCTCACCATCGTCAACGTCGCCGTGCCGCACATCGCGGGCAGCCTCGGCGTGAGCGCCCAGGAAGGCACCTGGGCGATCAGCTCCTACGCCATGGCCAGCGCCATCATGCAGCCGCTGTCGGGCTGGCTGGCCCGGCGTTTCGGGGAAGTGCGCACCTTTACCGTGGCGGTGCTGATGTTCGTGGGCTTTTCGGCCCTGTGCGGCCTGGCGGTCAGCATGCCGATGCTGGTGCTGTTCCGCCTTCTGCAGGGTGCCGGCTCGGGACCCATGGTGGCCCTGTCGCTGTCACTGCTGCTCAACGCCTACCCCAAGGCGCGCAAGGGCATCGCGCTGGCCCTGTGGTCGATGACCATCGTGGTGGCGCCCATCTTCGGCCCCATCCTGGGCGGATGGCTGACCGACAACTTCTCCTGGCCCTGGATCTTCTTCATCAACGTGCCGGTGGGCCTGCTCGCGGGCATCGTCACATGGGCCATCCTGCACAAGCGCGAAACCCGCACCACGCGCATGCGCATCGACAAGATCGGCCTGTTCCTCCTGGTCGTCGGCGTCGGCAGCCTGCAGTTCATGCTCGACAACGGCAACGACAAGGACTGGTTCGCCTCCCCGATGATCCTCACCCTGGGCATCGTCGCCGTGGTCGCCCTGACCTTCCTGGTCGCCTGGGAACTCACCGACCGCCAGCCCATCGTGGATCTGTCGCTGTTCAGGCGGCGCAACTTCAGCGTGGGCGTGCTGGCCCTGTCGCTGGGCATGATGGCCTTCTTCGGCATCAACGTGGTGTTTCCCCTGTGGCTGCAACTGGACCTGGACTACACCGCCACCTGGGCCGGGTTGGCCACCGCACCGGTGGGCGTCCTGGCGTTCCTGCTCTCGCCGCTGATCGGGCGCTACATCGACAAGCTGGAACTGCGCAGCGTGGTCACGTTCTCGTTCCTGGTCTTCGCCGCCACCAGCTACTGGTTTTCCACCTTCAACAGCCACGCCTCGTTCGGCGCGCTGGTGTGGCCGCGCGTGGTGATGGGGCTGGCCATTCCGTGCTTTTTCATTCCCCTCAACCAGGTCATTCTGTCCGGGCTGCGCGCCGACCAGGTGGCCACGGCCTCGGGCCTGGCCAACTTCTGCCGCACCATCGCCTCCAGCATCTCCACCGCTCTCACGGTGACCCTGTGGCAGCACCGCATCGACTACCACCATGCCACCCTGGTGGAACACGTCACCCCGGCCAGCCAGGCCACCTCCGCCTATGTCGAACGCCTGCAGCAACTGGGACTGGACATGCGCCACGCCTGGGCCATGATCGAGGGCACCATCAGCACCGAGAGCCTCACCCTGGCCGTCAACGACGTGTTCTTCGGCTGCGCGGTGCTGTTCCTGCTGCTGATTCCGGTGATCTGGCTGGCCCGGCCACCGTTCGAGAGTTCCGACGAGCCGCAGTAGAGACGCGGGCCGTCACGCCCGCAGCAGCTTTTCCAGCACCTTGCCCACCGCGGCGAACGCGAACGTGGCGGTGACATGCGTGGCCGCTCCCAGCCCGCCTCCGCAATCGAGTCCCATCGCCCCGCCGGCTTCCGGGCGGGTGCCGCACACGCTGCCGTCGGCCTGCGGGTACTGCACGTTTTCCAGTGAATATACGGCCGGAAGGCTGAAGAAGCGCCTGGGATTGCGTGGAAACCCGTGTTCCTGACGCAACTTCTTGCGCATCAGGCTGAGCATCGCGTCGTGCTCGGTGCGTGACAGGTCGCGCACACGGACCAGGGTGGGATCGGTACGGCCGCCCGCCGACCCCACCACCACCAGCGGCAACTTGCGCCGTCGGCACCAGGCGGCCATCTCCACCTTGACGCGAAAGGCATCGCAGGCATCCAGCACCAGGTCGAAACCGCCATCCAGCATGTCCAGCGACGACGGCGTCAGGAAACGCTCCACGGCATGCACCTCGATGCCCGGCTGGATGGCATGGGCGCGCCCGGCCATCACCGCCACCTTGGGGCGTCCGTACGTGCCGTCCAGGGCGTGCAACTGGCGGTTGGTATTGGACACGCACACCTCGTCCGCGTCGACCAGGGTCAACCGGCCCACCCCGCTCCGGGCCAGCGCCTCCACGGCCCACGATCCCACCCCGCCGATGCCGATCACGCAAACATGGCACTGCCGCAGCCTGGCCACGCTGCCGGCGCCATAGAGTCGGTCGATGCCCTGAAAACGCTGCTGCTCCACGCGATGCAAACCCGCTGGGGAAACAGGACAGTTTAGCAGCGGTGGGCTATGCTTGGCGCGTCCCCCGGCCGGCATGTCGCGGCCGGCGTTTTGTTATGCACAAGGCAGGAAAGGCAACTCATGCGCGCAGTGATCCTCATCATCATCGGTCTCGTCGTCGGCGCTTTCGCCACCCACATGCTCGAGCGCACCGTCAACGCACGCCATGCCTACCCCCGTGCCGTCATGCACCTCATGGGCCACCACTTCGGCGCCATGAAGAACAGCGTGAAAAACAAGCAGTGCGACGCCGGCGCCACCGCCGGCCACCTTGAAACCATGTACGTGGTCTCGCGCGACATCGGCCCGGCCTTCGGCACCGACGACACGCATTTCAACGATCTCGCCGCCCGGCTGCACACTTCGCTGGACAAGGCGTCGCGGAACCCGCCAGCCTCCTGCGAGGCCCTGGCCGCCACGCTGGACGACGTCGGCCAGCACTGCAGCGACTGCCACATGGAATACCGCTGAGGTCCGGGGCTCCGGCGCCGCCGAAGCCTCGTGCGCTTCAGAAGCGGCGCCGCCCCGCCAGCATCTCGGCAAACATCACCCAGTCGCCCATGAGGCTGTAGAGCGGATGGCGGAACGTGGCCGGCCGGTTCTTCTCGAACACGAAATGCCCGATCCAGGCACAGCCGTAGCCCACCACCGGCGCCAGCAGCAGCCACCAGGCCGACGCGCCGGCCACGACCGCCAGCACCACCGCGACCACGCCGAGGCTGCCGACGAAATGCATGCGCCGGCACAGTCGGCTGCGATGCTCGGAAAGGTAGAAGGGATAGAACTCGCGAAAACCGGCAAAACGCGACATGGCCACCTCGCCGTCCGGGACCGTGTCGACAGCATGGCACCGCCCTCCTGCACCGGCAAGCCCGCCATGCCGCCCGCGTTCACTCCCCGCACGGCAGGCGGCCATCCACGGCCGCGCCACGCGCGGCCCGGCAGCCGTCGTCAGTGCGCCTGATCGGGGTGCAGGTTGTTGCCGGCCGGCGTGTTGAGCACGCTGTGGATGACGTGGTCGTGCTCGAAATACACGATGTACTTGGCGTACTCCCACCGCTTGATGACGGGATGGCGCCGGGTGTCGCCGCCGCGCGGTTCCAGCTTGCGAAGGGGCGCACCGTACGTGCTCCGCACCTGGGCCATGGTCATGCCGCGCGCGGGCAGCTGCATTCCCTTTTCCTGCTGCAGGCGCTTGATCAGCAGATCGTCGGCATGCGCCGGCTGCGGTGCCAGCAGGGCACCTGCAGCCAGGCCCAGGGCCACGAGGGGCAGGACTACCTTGAACATGGAATGAAACCTCCGTTGCCGGCACAACGCCGCCATATGCGGGCTTTTTGTATCAGATGCCGCAAGCCAGTTCCATGCCGCACGCCACATCCCGTCCGACGCGGCCGCGGCATGTGACGCGCCGCACACAATTTGTACCGGCCCCGACCGCTCATCGGAAAAACGCTACCGCTCGTCAGACGCCCCCTCGCATTTCCTGCAGGCTTGCCTATGCTTTGCTCAGGGGTACAAGGGGATTTCCCGCATGATTCCAACGGATACGGCGCACCGGAAGGTGCCCGCCAACGACCACGCGCGCCGGCCGGGTGGCTTCACCCTGGTCGAGTTGATGGTCACGCTTTTCGTGGCCGCCGTGCTGATGGCCATCGCCATTCCCAGCTTCAGGCACATCATCAGCAGCACCGGGGCCGGCGCGGCCAGCAACGAACTGCTGGCCGCGTTGAGGTACGCCCGCACCGAGGCCGTCACCCGGGGCAGCCAGGTTGCCGTGAACGCCTCGACCAGCGGTGAATGGGAAGACGGCTGGTCCGTGGTGGCGGTGGCCACCAGCGCGGGCGGCACCGATACCGTCCTGCGCCGGCACGGCGCCCTGAAGGCCGGCTACAACGTCCTCGCCCTTCCCGACAACACCGTGCGCATGGCCTTCAACCCGCAGGGCGTGACAGGCCAGAGAACCGTCCTCACGCTGGCCGACACCGATACCGCCAGCCGTACCGAATCCAAGGTTCTGGTGATCGAGCCGTCCGGCGCGATCTACTCGTGCAGGCCGCCGTCCCACGGCACCAAGCAAACCCTCGAAACCCCGTGCAGAAAAGAAGAGGGCACCCCATGACAACCCCTTCCCGCGCGTTCCGCCAACGTGGCGTGTCGCTGATCGAAGTCCTGGTCGCCGTGCTGATCTTCAGTGTCGGCATGATCGGCCTGGCCGGTCTGCTGGTCATGGCCACGCGCGCCAACCACGGTGCCTACATCCGCACCCAGGTGGCGTACATGGCCCAGAACATGGCCGACCGCATGAACGCCAATCCCATCGGCGTGTGGAGCGGAAACTACAACGGCAACGACTATCCCGTCGACACCTCCTCCATGCAGACCTGCGCCGCGGGCTGCACGCCGGCCCAGCTCGCCACCCATGACCAGCAACTGTGGAGCCGCCAATTGAACACGTTCCTGCCCAATCCGGTGGCCACCATCAACTGCAGCAACGCCGGGCTGGACTATGACCCGGTGGTCAACAACCAGGTCGGCAAACGCCCGCCCTACGGCGGCACGTGCCACATGACCATCCAGTGGAGCGACCGCGGCGCCGGCGGCACGGACGACCGCGAAACCGAGCCGCAGACCTTTGCCTGGGAGTTCCAGCCATGATCGCCCGCATCGACACGTCCCGCTGCTGCCGCCAGCAGGGCCTGACCCTGGTCGAGCTGATGGTGGCAATGGTGCTGGGCCTGCTGGTCACCGGCGGCATCATCACCGTGTTCATTTCCACCTCGGCAAGCAACAAGGCGCAACAGCAGATGGCGCGCCTGCAGGAAGACGGCCGCTTCGCCGTCGCCCTGCTGAGCCGCGACATCGGCATGGCCAACAGCCAATACTGCAGCGGCAGCGGCGGCAATGCCGCTCCCAGCGACGCGGGTCCCTATCTGGACCAGCTGCGGGCACCCATGGTGTACGCGAACGGCAGCAACGACCCGCTCCTCAATGCCTTGAGCGACGTGACCACGTCATGGGGCAACCCCTACCCGGCCAAGCCGGGTGCGCCCTTCATGATTCCCGAGTTCCTCTCCATGCGCGGATACGAGTGCGGCAAGACCAGCTGCACCCCCGTCGACCCCGCCAGCCAGCTCGCCGGGATTCCCGCGGCCGGCACCGACGTTGGCGACCGCGCCGTCGGCACTTCCATTCTCACCCTGCGCTACCTGGACCCCGCCATGGGCTGGACCATCGGGCGCCCCGGCGGCAGCCGCATCGATGCCGGCACCACGGGCGAGATATCCCGGATCCACCTCGCCCCGCTGGCCGGCGAGCCCGCCGTGAGCGAGTTCGGCAAAAACAACCTCGCCATGCTGGCCAATTGTTCCAACGCCCAGGTGTTCGCCGTGCAGGGCCAGGGTACCGCCACCCTTGAACCGACCGGCCAGAACTTCTCGCAACCGAGCGCCATGAGCGGCACCGCGGCATTGCGCCTGTTCGACTTCGACCGCGCCTACAAGACCGTGACCTACTACGTGAAAGTCATCGACGACGGCAACGGCCACAAAACCGGCGCCCTGGTCCGCCGCGTCAACGGCGACGATGACACCAAGGGCGGCGAGGAGCAGGAGATGGTCCGCGGCATCGAACGGCTGGACTTCCGCTACGGCGTGCTCGACCACCAGGGCAGGACCCGTTTCTTCACCGCCAATGAAATCGACACCGCCACGGATGCCTCGGGCAACGCCATCACCTGCCCGTCCACGGTGGCAATCCCCGCCGACAAGAGCAATGCCCGCGGCTGCCTGTGGCGTGCGGTCAAGAGCATCGAAGTGGACCTGGTGATGAACGGCCAGATACCGCTGCACTCCCTGACCCGGAACGAGCTGGCCTACACCTACGCCAGCGACAACATCCACGAGCCGCAACTGCCCGACCAGCACGCCATCAAACCCGACACCGACCAGGGCTTCCCCCGCAACCTGCTGCGCCGGGAGTTCACCGCCCTGATCGCCGTCCGGAGCTACAACCCGTGAACGCCATGACTTCCTCCTTCTCCATCCGCCAACGGCCGCGCCACCCTGCTCCCGGACCGGCCAGGCCCGGCGGACACCGGCAACGCGGGGCCGCGCTGATCATGGCCCTCATTTTCCTGGTGCTGCTGACCATTCTCGCGATAACCGCCTCCAGCGGATCGCTGCTGCAGCTGCGCATGGCCGGCAACCTGCGCAACGCGCAGCAGGCGCAGTTGAGCGCCAACACCGCCTTGCGCGGAGCGGAATGGAAGATGTGGGCCAGCGCCAATCACGTCGGCAGCCACCTCACCTGCACCGACGGCTCCATCAGCAGCGAGGACGGCTGCGTGCTGTACAACCCCGCCACCACGGCCACCTACGGCGCCGACGGCACCGTCACCCGCTTCCGCACCAGCTACACCTGGCCGGGTGACATCGGCAAGGCATACACCGGACCGACCGCAGCCGGCTATACCAGCGAGGACATGCAAACCGCCCGGCTGGCCGCCAACCCGCGCTACATCATCGAGGACATGGGCCGCATCCTGCCGCCGGGAGCCGGCCCGCAACACGAGTCCGGCGCCACCGGTCCGCAAAACGCCGGCCCCGGCACGCTGAGCCCGCATGCCTACCGCATCACCGCACGCGCCACCGGCGGCAGCGCCACCACCATGCGCGCGGCCCAGAGCACGTTTGACGCGCAAACCAACAACTGATGTCGAGAGCCCTGCCCATGTTCCCTGCCCCTGCCCATCGCGAACACGGATACCGGAATCCACGCCCGCTGCGTCTGGCCTTGCTGGCCGGCGCCATCATGGCCGGCCTGGCATGGTTGCCGGCGCACGCCGCCGACACCTGCTCCGAAGACAACC
>CAZMXV010000009.1:0-33880 GCA_964570295.1 uncultured Rhodanobacteraceae bacterium | reverse complement strand
CGCGCATCGGCCGTCCGCGCCAGGTGTACGTGGGCGCCGACAAGCGCGATTACGTGGGCATGGACCAGCGCGGCTGATCTGCATCCGTCAGCCTGGTTTGCGTATGACGCCCCGCTCCGGCGGGGCGTCGTCGTGTCCGGGTCGGGGCCATCGGGTACTTGCCGGATGCCTCACGGGCCGGCCCTCCCCATCCCGGGTTCCGAGCTTCACTCCTCCAGCAACGCTTCCACGGCGGCAACATTGGCGCGTGGCGCGGGATGCTCGCCCAGGGGGTCCAGCGGTGCCTGACGCAGCATTTCGCGTGGCATCAGCGTGAGGTCGAAGGGCAGTTCGTCGGCGGTCAGCAGGAAGACCGGGTATTCGGCCTGGATGTCACGGCTCAGGCGCAGGCGTCGCGTCTGTTGCCGGGCCGGGATGTCGTGTTCGTGCAGGAAACGCACGAAGTCCTCCACGTCGTCGCAGAACAGGTGCAGTTGCACGGCGGAGTGTTCGTCGGCGGTGCCGTTCAGCACCGGCCCGGTCAGGCGCGGCTGGAAGCGTGCCAGGAAGTGCATGGCCTCGCGTGCTGCCTCGCGTCGCCGCCGCAACGCGCGTGGCTGGCTGTCGGCCAGGAACAGGCGCTGGTGCTCACGCAATGCCGCGTCGATTTCGCGGTTGCGCGGCAGGGACTGGTCGTCGCGGATGCCGAGCCGCTGGGCGGCCTTGCGTTTGGCGTGGCGGAAGTCGTGGATGCCGTGCTCGCTGATCAGCCGGGCCGCTTCGTGGGCAATCAGGTAGCGGTTGCGTTGCAGCCGGTCCTGCGCATGGATGCGGTGGTAATCGCCTCTGGCCATGACCGTCTCCCGTCGTGCATGCTCGCGGCCAGCGTAGCAGAGCCGCCACGCTTCCGGCCAGACGGGTGGCCGGAAGCGTCATTGCATCCCGGTTTGCGCCGAATACGCCTGCCGTTGCGGGAGGGGGCGTGCCGGGTCAGAAGATGTCGAAGGCCTTCTGCTGCTGCTCCTGGCGCTTTTCCTGCTGGGCCTGTTCGCGCAGCCGGCTGACGTCTTCGACCTTGAAGATTTCCTGCATGGCGTCAGGGTCGCCGGCGCTGGTGGGCAGGCCGGTATGGCTGTTGATGGTGACGGTGGCGATGCCGGGGGGGCGCGGCAGCAGGGCGCTCGGGCTGTCGTCGAGGGCCGCGCCCATGTAGCTCATCCAGATCGGCAGTGCGGCCTTGGCGCCGAATTCACCGCGGCCCAGGGTGTCGTAGTTGTCGAATCCGACCCACACCGTGGTGACCAGGTTGCCGTTGAAACCGCCGAACCAGGCGTCGTGGTGGTCGTTGGTGGAGCCGGTCTTGCCCGCCAGATCGTCGCGGCCGAGGGCGGCGGCGGCATGGCCGGTGCCGCGGCGGATCACGTCCAGCATCACCGAGTTCATGAGATAGGCGGTGCGCAGGCTGATGGCGCGGGGGGCCAGGCGCGGCGCGGTCTTGTCGGTATCCTGCCGGGCCTGTGCCGCGGCGTGGCCGGGGGCATCGGCATGTTCGGCGCCGCGGCGGGCGACGGGCACGAGGATCGGGGCGTCCGCGCTGCCGGCATGGGCGAGTTCGGAAGGGTCCTCGGCCTGGTCACTGTCCTGCAGCAGGCGCTCTTCGCAGTCGCGGCAGGCATGCAGGGGGTCGGCACGGTAGACGGGCTCGCCGTCGCGGTCGTCGATGGCGGTGATGAAGTAGGGGCTGACCAGGAAGCCGCCGTTGGCGAACACGGCATAGCCGCGTGCCATGCTCATGGGCGACACCGAGGCGGTGCCGAGGGCCAGCGACAGGTTGTCGGGCAGCTGGTCCAGGCTGAAGCCGAAGCGGGTGATGTAGTGGCGCACGTATTCCAGGCCGGTGGCGTCCAGCAGGCGAACCGATACCAGGTTCTTGGACAGGTACAGCGCCTTGCGCAGGCGCATCGGGCCGGAGAACTTGCCGTCGTCATTGGAGGGCGTCCACAGGCCGTTGGGCTTGGACGGGTCGGGGAACACCACCGGTGCGTCATTGATCAGGGATGCCGGCGTGAAGCCATGGTCGAAGGCGGCCGAATAGATGAACGGCTTGAAGCTGGAGCCGGGTTGGCGGCCACTGCCCGGCATCAGGGCGCGGTTGTATTTGCTGCGCAGGAAACTGTAGCCGCCCACCAGTGCCTTGATGGCGCCATCCTCGGGCGCCAGCGAGACCAGGGCCGACTCGGCGCCGGGGATCTGTGCCAGCTGCCAGTGCCCGTCCTTGTCCAGGTGCAGGCGGATGATGTCGCCGCGCTTGACCACCTGGTCGACAGTTTTGGGCTTGTAGCCCCAGCGGTCGTGGCTGATGAAGGGCTTGGCCCAGGCCACGGCCTTCATGTCCAGGGTGATGTGCTTGCCATGCGCAAGGTACACGGTGGCTTCCGCGGCATCGCTGTCGAGCACCAGTCCGGGCTGCAGGCGGGCGATGCGGTAGTAGCCGTCGAGCACCTTGGCGTAATCGGCCTCGTCCGCGTCCGCCGGCAGGTCGACATGGGCTTCGGGGCCGCGGTAGCCGTGGCGGTGGTCGTAGGCGGTGAGGCCCGAACGCACCGCCTTCTGGGCAGCCTGCTGCATGGCGCTGTCGATGGTGGTGTGCACCACATAGCCGCCGGTCAACGCGCTGTTGCCAAGCAGCTGCAGCGCCTTCAAGCGCACCATTTCCGCCAGGTAGGCGGCATGCACCTCGATGGGCGGCTCGTGGGCGGAGGCGTCGATGGGCGAGTCGACCGCCTTTTCATAGGCATCACGGGTGATGAAGTGCTTGGACAGCATCTGCCCCAGCACCCAGTTGCGGCGACCGAGCGCGCGCTTGCCGCCGTCCAGCGGGTTGACGAGTGAAGGCAGCTGGAACGAAGAGGCCAGCATGGCCGATTCGGCCAGGGTCAGGTCCTGAACGCTCTTGCCGTAGTAGTACTGCGCGGCGGCACCGACGCCGTAGTTGCGGTGGCCGAGGAACATCTTGTTGAGGTAGAGCTCCAGGATCTGGTCCTTGCTGAGCTCGTTCTCGATGCGGTAGGAGGTGAAGATCTCGGTGATCTTGCGGGTGTAGGTCTTCTGCGAACTGAGGAAGAAATTGCGGGCCACCTGCTGGGTGATGGTGGAGCCGCCCTGGGTCTTGCGGCCGCCGGCCAGCAACACGTGCACGGCGGCGCGCAGGGTGCCCTTCACGTCGATGCCGGCGTGGTGGTAGAAATCGGCATCCTCGGCGGCCAACACGGCATACTTGAGATGATCCGGCACTTGACCGATGCTGACCGGGATGCGGCGGTTCTCGCCGAAGCTGGCGATCAGCTTGCCGTCGTTGCTGAGCACGCGCAGCGGCACCTGCAGGTGCACGTCCTTGAGCGACTCGACCGACGGCAGGCGGGGGGAAAACAGCCAGTAGGCGGCGCCCATGGCCGCGGCGCCGAGGACCAGGCCGGACAGGATGGGGAGCAGGGCATAGCGCAGCAGACGCTTGAAAATTCGCATGGGCGCGTGAGTTGTGATGGGTTTCAAGGTCGGCAGGCGCCTCGTGCGGTTAAGGTTCACATCGCGCTGCCCGTGATCGAAACAGTATAGGGGCGAGGCAGCTCGGGAGAAACCGGGAACAGGGGTGTCATCTCATGCAAGGTGTGCGCGGCGGCGCAAATCCGGCGATCGGCCGGGGCCGCGACGGCACATGCGCCTGCATGGTTCTGGCACGGTTCGGTTCGGCATTCCCGGGGGTTGTGTGACTCAGTTCCCCGTTGTGGCGGGTTGTGGTTGTTGCCGGTTCGTTAAGTCTGCTATCTAAGGTTGGTACGTATCTTTGTCTCGCAAGATCGCGTCGGGGAAGGGGGAATCGTGAGCCTGTTCGCTCCCAAGGCAGCGCCTTTGATGGGCGTTGACATCAGTTCCACGGCTGTCAGGTTGTTGCAGTTCGGGCGCTCCGGTGGCCGTTATCGCGTCGAGCACTATGCCGTCGAGCCGCTGCCGCCCAATGCCGTGACCGAAAAAAACATCGTCGAGGTCGAGGCCGTCGGCGAAGCCGTGCGACGCGCCCTGTCGCGCTCGGGCAGCAAGTTGAAGCATGCCGCCGCGGCGGTGGCCGGGTCGGCCGTGATCACCAAGGTGATCACCATGCCGGCCGAGTTGTCCGAGGAGGACCTGGAAGGCCAGATCCAGGTCGAGGCCAACCAGTACATCCCGTACCCCATCGAGGAAATCAGCCTCGACTTCGAGGTCATCGGGCCGGTTCGCGACAATCCCGAAATGAACAACATCCTGCTCGCCGCGTCGCGTACGGAAAACGTGGACATGCGGGTGGCGGCACTGGATCTGGGCGGCCTCGCCACCCGGGTCATGGATGTCGAGGCCTTCGCCATGGAGAATGCCTTCCGGCTGATCGGCGATCAGCTTTCGGTCTCGCGCGACGCCCTGGTGGCCGTGGTCGACATCGGCGAAACCATGACCACGCTGGCGGTGCTGAAAAACCAGCGCACCATCTACTCGCGCGAGCAGGCGTTCGGCGGCAAACAGCTTACCGACGCCATCATGCGCCAGTACGGCATGGCGTACGACGAGGCGGCGCTGGCCAAGATTCAGGGCGGGCTGCCGGACACCTACGAGGTGGAGGTGCTGGACCCCTTCCGCGAAACCGTCATCCAGCAGATCAGCCGCCTGCTGCAGTTCTTCTATGCCAGCAGCGAATACAGCAAGGTCGAGCAACTGGTGCTGGCCGGAGGCTGCGCCTCCGTCGAGGGCCTGGTCGACATGGCCGAGGAGCAGCTCGACCTGCCGTGCTGCGTGGCCAACCCCCTTGCCGGCATGAGCGCACCGGCACGCATCCGCGGCCAGCTGGCCCAGGACGCGCCGGCGCTGATGATCGCCGCCGGCCTCGCCATGAGGAGTTTTGACTGATGGCGCACATCAACCTTCTGCCGTGGCGCGCCGAGCGCCGCAAGCAGCGCGAACGCGAGTTCTACGGCCAGCTGGCCCTGGCCTTCGTGGCCGGCCTGGTCGTGGTTTTCGCCTGGGTGTTCTGGATGGGCCAGCGCATCGACAACCAGCATGCGCGCAACGATTACCTGAAAGGCCAGATCAAGCAGGTCGACGCCAAGATCGCCCAGATCAAGGACCTGGAAAAGGTCCGTTCGCAACTGCTGGCGCGCAAGGAAATCATCGAGCAGCTGCAGTCCAACCGTTCGCAGATGGTCCACCTGTTCGACGAGATGGTGAAGACCATCCCCGACAGCGCGCGCCTGACCTCGATGACACAAAAGGGCGAGCACCTGGCGCTGGACGGCGTGGCCGAATCCAACGCCAGCGTGGCCAAGTACATGCGCCAGCTGGAGGCGTCGCCCTGGCTGGGCCACGCCGACCTGAAGAAAACCGTCAACCATCATGACGGCACGCGCACGCCGTACTCGTTCGGACTGGACCTGACCCTCAGCAAGCCGACCGACGAAGAGCGCGAGGCGGCCCGCGATGCCCATGCCGACGTCGCCGGAGTGGGCGATACCGGCAGCGAGGCCGCTGCCGAAGACGGCACGGCCGCGCCCGCCGCCGCCGCCTCGCTGTTCGATACCCGCGTGCAGGTGGAGGCCGTGGAGGACGCGTTGCCTACGGGCGACGATGACCGGGCGGCCGATGCCCGCGACGCGGACGGGACGGCCAAGGCCGGCGCGAAGGAGGACAAGGCATGAAATTCTTCGACGACCTTCGCAATCTCGACCGCAACAACGTCGGCGGCTGGCCGCGTTCGGTAAAGATCTTCTTCATGGCGCTGCTGTTCGGCGTGGTGGTCCTGGCCGGCTGGTACTTCAAGGTCAGCAACCAGCAGGAAAGCCTGGAAAGCGCGGCCCGGCAGGAAATCTCCCTGAAGAAGGAGTTCGCCAAGAAGCAGGCCCAGGCCGTCAACCTGGAAGCGCTGAAGAAGCAGCTTGCCGACATGAAGGACATGCTGCGCCAGTTGCTGCGCCAGCTGCCGGGCAAGACCGAGATGCCGCAGCTTCTGGTCGACATCTCGCAGACGGCGCTGGCGGCCGGCATCGACACCGAGCTGTTCCAGCCCGAGCGCGAGATTCCCAAGGAGTTCTATGCCGAGGAGCCGATCAAGATCAAGATGATCGGCACCTACCACCAGTTCGGTACCTTCATCAGCGATGTGGCTTCGTTGCCGCGGGTGGTCATTCTGACCATGCACGACGTGTCGTTGAAGCCGGTGGACGCGAAATCGGCCGACAACAGGCTGGTGCTGCAGGGCACCGTCAAGACCTACCGCTACCTCGATGACGATGTCGATACCGGCAAGGAAACGGCGGGGGGCAAGAAATGAGCATGCATATCCGACATTTGCGCTGGCTGGTGCTGCCGCTGGCGCTGGCCGCCCTGGCCGGCTGCACCAAGGGCACTGCCGACGTGCATCAGTGGGTGGCGAAGGAGAAGGCCAAAAAGGGGGCGCCGCTGCCGCCGCTGCCGGTCATCAAGACCTTCGAGACCTTCGTCTACGACGACCAGGGCAAGCGTGATCCCTTCGCGCCGGGCGTTTCGGCCGAGCAGGCCACGCAGGCGCAGAACGGGCCGCACCCGGACCAGGATCGGCCGCGGCAGCCGCTGGAGGCCTTCGTGCTGGACAGCCTGAAGATGGTCGGCACCATCGGCAGCGGCAACCACATCGTGGCCCTGATCCAGGATCCGGGCAAGAAGATTCACCGCGTCCACGTCAATCAATACATGGGACAAAACTATGGCCGCGTTACCGGCATCGACGAAGACCAGGTCAAGCTGGTCGAACTGGTTCCCAATGGCAACGGCGGCTGGATGGAACGCAAGGCGAGCATCGCGCTCAGCACGCAATGAGGATTTTTCGGGGGTGAAGTACATGAGCATACCAACCATTCATCTTCGCGGACGGACCTGGCTGTCCGGCGTGCTTGTCCTGCTGCTGCTGGCGTTTGCCGGCGCCGCCGTGGCCGCGACCACGCTGGAGTCGGTCGAGCACGAGGAGCTGCCGGGTGGCCGCGTCCAGCTGACCCTGGGCTTCAACGGCCCGGTGCCGCAACCGAAGATCTTCAGCACCACCGAGCCGCCGCGCATCGCCGTGGATTTTGCCGATACCAGCAATGGCGTCGGCAAGAAGCGCGAGGACATCGGCATCGGCGCCACCTCCGGCCTGACCGTCGTTTCCGCCGGCGGCCGCACCCGGCTGGTGGTGGACCTGCTGCGTCCGGCCAGTTACCACTCGCAGGTGAAGGGCCAGTCACTGGTGCTGACGGTATCCAACGGCCTGGACAGTGACACCGGCGCCCATGCCGCCACCATCGATCCGACCAAGGTGCTGCCCACCCGCGCCGGCAGCGCCGCGATCTCGCGCATCGACTTCCGTCGCGGCTCCGATGGACAGGGCCGCGTGCTGGTGGATTTCGAAGGCAGCGGCCTGGACTCGCGCATCGAGCAGCAGGACGGCAAGGTCGTGGTCCATCTGGATGGTGTGCGCGTGCCGGAGAAATTCACCAAGCGCCTCGACGTGACCGACTTCGCCACTCCGGTCAACACCATCGACACCAAGCCCGGCATGCAGGGGGGCGCCACCATGACGCTGGGCGTCAGCGGCCACGTCGTGACCTCCTCCTACAACAACGGCCACCAGCTGGTCGTGGAAGTGAGCCGCAAGGCGGAAAAGAAGAAGGAGGATCCGGCCGACAAGAAAAAGACCTACGTCGGCAAGCGCGTCACCTTCAATTTCCAGGACATCCCGGTGCGCTCCGCGCTGCAGCTGATCGCCGAGCACTCCCATCTCAACCTGGTGGCCGCCGACAGCGTGCAGGGCAGCATCACCCTGCGTCTGGACAACGTGCCCTGGGACCAGGCGCTGGACGTGATCCTGCGTGCCAAGGGGCTGGACAAGCGCCGCAACGGCAACGTGATCTGGATCGCGCCCCAGAATGACCTGGCCACCTACGAGCAGAACCTGGCCGAGGCGCGCCTGAAGGCCGCCAACTCCGCCGAGCTGGAAGCCGCCTACGTGGCCATCAGCTACGGCAAGGCCAAGGAGATCGCCGAACTGCTGACCTCCGGCGCCAAGGGCGGCCGTGGCGGCGGTGGCGGCGAGAACGGGGCCCGCGGCTTCCTGTCGCCGCGTGGCAGCGTGTCCTACGACGAGCGCACCAACACCCTGCTGATCAACGACACGCCCAAGAAGATCCAGGAGATCAAGAACCTGGTCGCCATGCTCGATCGTCCGGTGCAGCAGGTGCTGATCGAGGCCCGCATCGTGGCCGCCACCGACAGCTTCGCCCGCGACCTGGGCGTGCGCTGGGGGGTGCAGGCCTGGCAGACCAGCAGCAGCGGCAACAACCGCTTCGTGACCGGCCCCACGGCCGACACGGCCGGCCAGCAGGGCATCGACCTGCACAATGGCGATGACGTCACCATGCAACTGGGCGACGGCGGCTACAACGTCAACCTGCCCATCAGCAATCCGGCCGGCAGCGCCGCGCTGGCCATCCTGGGCGCCAACTACCTGGTGGACCTGGAACTGCAGGCCGCGCAGACCGAAGGCCGCACCGAGATCATCTCCAGCCCGCGCGTGATCACCGCCAACCAGCAGGAAGCGGACATCCAGCAGGGCCAGCAGATCGGCTACGTCACGGTGCAGAGCGGTACCCAGGGTGGTGCGGCGATTCCCACGGTGCAATTCAAGGACGCGGTGCTGGAGCTGAAGGTCACGCCGACCATCACCGCCGACAAGCGCGTGTACCTGAAGATCAACGTCACCAAGGACGCGCTGGACCGCTTCATCGACAACCCGGGTGGTGGCCAGGTGCCGCTGCTCAACCACCGCTCGATCAACACCTCGGTGCTGGTGGACAACGGGCAGACGGTGGTCCTGGGCGGCATCTACGAGGTCAGCAAGAACAACAGCGTGGTGAAGGTGCCGGGCCTGGGCGACATCCCGATCCTGGGTGCGCTGTTCCGCAAGACCCAGAAGAGCAACTCCAAGGCCGAATTGCTGATCTTCGTCACGCCCCGTATCCTGACCGAGAGCGTGGACTGAGCGAGCGTTCGGCATCCATGCAGGACCAGAGGGCGGCTTCCGGGCCGCCCTCGCTTTTGGCGCCGCCCAAACTTTCCGGTCGTGGCGCGGTCCCATCAGCGCGATACAACGAGTGGAAACGCCGACACATGAGTGAAGCCCCCGCCGACGACAACCGCGACCTGCAGGCATCCTTCCGGCGCCTGCGCGATGAACTGGCCGCGGCCATCATCGGCCAGCCGCATCTGGTCGAGTGCCTGCTGGTGGCCCTGCTGGCCGACGGCCATCTGCTGGTGGAAGGCGCGCCGGGCCTGGCCAAGACCACGGCCGTGAAGGCGCTGGCCGCGCGCATCGACGCCGGTTTCCACCGTATCCAGTTCACCCCCGACCTGCTGCCCGCGGACCTCACCGGCACCGACGTGCTGCGTCCCGACAGCGGCCGCTTCGAATTCGAGCCGGGTCCGCTGTTCCACCACATCGTGCTGGCCGACGAGGTCAACCGCGCGCCGGCCAAGGTGCAGTCGGCCCTGCTGGAAGCCATGGCCGAGCGCCAGGTCACCATCGGCCGCCGCAGCTGGCCGTTGCCGCGCCTGTTCATGGTGATGGCCACGCAAAACCCCATCGAGCACGAGGGCACCTACACGTTGCCGGAAGCGCAGCTGGACCGTTTCCTGATGCACGTGGTGGTGGGTTACCCGGATGCCGAGGCCGAGCAGGCCATTCTGGCGCTGGCGAGGCGCCAGGCGCGCGAGCGCCTGCACGAACCGCCACCGGTGTCGCGCGTGCTGCGCCAGGACGACATCTTCGCCGCGCGCGGGGCGGTGCTGGACGTGCACATGGCCGAGCCGCTGGAACGCTACATCACCGAGCTGGTGCTGGCCACGCGCGATGCCGGGCGTCATGACGCCGAACTCGCGCGCTGGATCGACTGGGGTGCCAGTCCGCGTGCGACCATGGCACTGGACCGGTGCGCCCGTGCCCGCGCCTGGCTGGCCGGCCGCGACTACGTGCTCCCCGAGGACGTGCACGCGGTGGCCCACGACGTGCTGCGCCACCGCGTGCTGCCAAGTTACGAGGCCGAAGCCGAGGGCATGCGTATCGACGCCATCCTGGCCCGGCTGCTGGAACATGTGCCGTTGCCCTGACCCACGTGGAGGCCGTCGTGACGCCTGACCCGGCCCGGCATGCCAGGCACGCGGACGATCCCGTCCAGGTGCGGCTGGAGGCCCTGATCGCCCTGGAGCGGCGCCTCGTGCGCCGTCCGCCGCGGGTGCCGCCGTCCCCGTCCCCGCACGCCGGTGCCCATGCCGGACGCCGGCGCGGACGCGGCATGGACTATCTGGAATCGCGGGCCTACCAGCATGGCGACGACGTGCGCCATCTCGATTGGCGCCTGACCGCGCGCAGCGGCCGCCCGCACACCAAGGTATTCCAGGAGGAACGCGAGCACGGTGTGATGCTGCTCGTCGACTGCCATGCCGGCATGCGGTTCGGCACCCGCGGTTGTTTCAAGTCCGTGCAGGCGGCCCGCGCGGCCGCGCTGCTGGCCTGGCAGACCGTGCATGGCGGGGGGCGGGTGGGCGCCCTGGCCTTTGGCAACTGCCGGGGCGTGCAGCGCGCCATGCCGGGACGCCGGGGTGCGCTGGCCGTGTGCACCGCGTTGGCACGCTGGGATGCGGTCCGGGACCAGCCTCCCGAGCCGTTGACGACCGCTTTCGGGCGTCTGCGGCCGTTGCTGGCCGGCAGCCGCCGCGTGGTGCTGGTCAGTGACGGGCGCAGCGGGGATGCCTGCACGCGGGCCACACTGGCCATGTGGCGTCGCCGCGTCCGCCTTTCCGTGCTGCTGGTGACCGACGTACTGGAAACCGGCCTGGCATCGCCGGGGGTGTACCCGGTGGAGGGCGCTTCCATGCGCCGGGTCCGGCTGGACCTGAGCGGAGCGCCGGCCCGGCAGCGTTTCCGTGAGGCCATGGGCGCGCCGGCCGATGAACTGCAGGCGGCGTGCCGTGCACTGGGGGTGCCATGCCGGCGCCTGTCGACCGATGCCGATCCGCTGGAGGCGGTCATGGCGCTGGCGGGGCATCGGCCATGACGCCGGCACCGGGTCCGGCGCTGCGCGATATCCACGTGCCGGCGGCCGATGCGTGGCCCTGGGCGCCGGGCTGGTGGATCCTGGCGGGCACGGCCGCGCTGGTGCTCGTGTTCGCGGGGTGGCGGTGCTGGCGCGGCAGGGCGGCACGCCGGCGCTGGCGCCAGGCCAATGCCGAGCTGGACGCCCTGCTGCGCCGCTGCCGGGACGACGGCGACGTGGCCACCTTCGCGGCCGGTGTCTCGGCCCTGCTGCGCCGGGCGGCACGTCTGCGGGCGGCAGGCCATGCCGGCCTGCGCGGTGATGCCTGGCAGGATGCCCTGGTCCGCCTGGCCGACGGCCGCGTGGACGTGACCCCCCTGCGACAACTGGATGCGGCCATGTACCGTCCGTACGCCGAACTGGATGTGGAGAAGCTGGCCACGACGGCGCGGCGCTGGCTCCGCCGGGTGCTGCTGCGGGGCGGCCGCCATGCCTGAGCTGGCGTGGCCATGGGTGTTCGCGTTGCTGCCGCTGCCGTGGCTGTGCCGGCGCCTGCTGCCGCCGGCGGCTCCGGCGCGTGCGCTGCGCCTGCCGCTGGACGACGCCAGCCTCCAGGTCGCGGCGGGGCGCGTGTCGCGCGGCCATGCCGCCATCCTGGCCGTGGCATGGCTGCTGCTTCTGACGGCGGCGGCGCGACCGCAATGGGTGGGGCCGCCGCAACCGGTGACACACAGCGGCCGCTCAATGATGCTGGCCGTGGACATTTCGGGCTCCATGGCCATTCGCGACATGCGTCTGGACGACGAGCCGGCCAGCCGCTTCCAGGCCGTCGAATCCATCGTCGGCGACTTCATCGGCCGCCGGCAGGGCGACCGTCTGGGCCTGGTGCTGTTCGGCACCCATGCCTACCTGGTCACACCGGTTACCTACGACCTGGACGCGGTGGAAGCGCAGCTGCGTGGTTCGGCCGTGGGCCTGGCGGGGCGGCAAACGGCCATCGGCGACGCCATTGGCGTCGCGGTCAAGCGCCTGCGCCGGTTGCCGGCGACATCGCGCGTGCTGGTGCTGCTGACCGACGGGGTCAACAATGCCGGCAGCCTGGCACCGGAACGGGCCGCGGACATCGCCGCGGCGGCGGGGGTGCGTGTCTACGTCATCGGCATGGGCAGCGACCGGTCGCCGGGACTGGACTGGTTCGGAATGCGCTTGCCCGCCGCGCCGGCGGAGTTGGACGAGGGCACCTTGAAACGGATTGCCGCGACCACCGGCGGCGCCTATTTCCGTGCCGCCGACAGCCGCCAGCTGACGGCCGCCTACCGCCGCATTGACGAGCTGGAACCCCTGCCGCACCGGGGCAAGCCGCTGCGGATGCGGCGCGAGCTGTTTCCGTGGCCGCTGCTGGGCGCCTGGCTGGTGCTGCTGGCCGCCCTGGCCGTACGCCGGCACGGCACCGCGAAGGAGGCCGTGTCGACATGAACGCGTGGCTTGCCGACGCCCATTTCCTGCGCCCGTGGTGGCTGTTGCTGGTGCTGGCCTGGGGGCCCCTGTTGTGGCTCGGAATGCGCCGCGCGCGCCGCGGAGAGGCGTTGCGGCGGCTGGTCGACGCCCGTCTGCTGCCGCACCTGCTGGATCGCGGCGGGAAAGGAGGGCGCGCAGGGTGGCTATGGTGGACGGGCGCGGCGTTGGCCACGCTGGCGCTGGCCGGGCCGGCCTGGCAGCGCGTGCCGCAGCCGTTGTACGACCAGGGACCCGCGCAGATCGTGGTGGTGTCGCTGTCGCCGCGCATGCTGGCCACGGACGTCAAGCCGGACCGCATGCAGCGCGTGCGCTACAAGGTGCACGATCTGCTGCATGCCAACCCGGCCGGCGGCAACGCGCTGGTCGCCTATACCGGCGAGGCATTCGTGGTGGCGCCGCTGAGCATGGACGCGCATGCGCTGGACGAGCTGGTCCAGGCGCTCGGCCCCGGCGTGATGCCCGTGGGCGGCGACGCGCCGGCCGCCGGCATCCGGGCCGGGGCACGCCTGCTGGCCCAGGCCGGGCGGACCCGCGGCACGCTGGTGCTGGTGACCGACACGGCGGACCGCGCCGCGCGCGCCGCCGCCCGCGACGCCAGGAAAGCCGGCATGCGCGTCTCGGTGCTGGGGGTCGGCAGCCGGAAAGAGGCCCCGGTGCGGCTGGAGAACGGCAGCCTGCTGCGGGACGCCGACGGCGACGTCGTCATGGCCCGGCGTGATGATGCCTCCCTGCGTGCCCTGGCGGCGGCCGGCGGCGGTATCTACGTGCCGATGGACAGCGGCGGCGGGGATGTCCGGGCCCTCGCGGCGGAAGCCGGGCGCGGGGGCGGCCCCGCCGGAAGCACACGCCGGCAGTCGGTGCAATGGCGCGACATGGGGCCGTGGCTGCTGCTGCCGCTCGTGCTCCTGGGAGCGCTGGCATGCCGCCGTGGCTGGTTGCTGCTGCTGCCACTGGTCCTGTTGCCGGGAGGTGGCGTGCAGGCGCAGGCCGCCCCCTCGACCACGGCCATGACTCAAGCCCCCGTGGCAGCGGCTTCCCGTCCGGTCCCGTGGAGCGCGCGCTGGCAGGCCCTGTGGCGCAACGGCGACCAGCGTGCCGCGGTCGCGTTGCGGGAAGGGAGGCCGGAGCGCGCGCGGCGGCAAGCTGCATCACCGGCCATGCGCGGTGCCGCCGCCTACCGCTCCGGCGACTATGCGGCTGCCGTGCGGCATTTCGCGGCGGCCGGTGGCGCGGAGGCGGACTACAACCGCGGCAATGCACTGGCAAAGTCGGGACGTTACCGGGAGGCGCTGAAAGCCTATGACAGTGCTCTGGCGCAGGATCCCGGCCTGGTCGATGCCCGGGTCAACCGCCAGGCCGTGCAGGCGTGGCTGCGTCGCCAGACGTCCGGGAAGGATGGCGGGAACGGGGCCGTGAAGCCGGGCAAGGCGCGGAACGGAGACGGCGCAGACGCCAGCGGGGAGCAACAGGGTCCTCCCGCGCCGGATGCCGGCCGGAAACCGTCGCCCTCGCGGCGGAAAAAGCAGGGCGACCAGGACGAGGGCACCGCCCCGGCCCGCCAGCCGGAACAGGCGCCCTCCGCCGCCGGGTCGCGTGCCGGCAATGGCGAGGCGTATCGGGAGACGCGGCCGGCCACGCCACGCGGGCGCCGCCGGGGAGGGGGCGACATGCCTCCCGACAACGCGTTCGATCTTGGTCGGCAGCCGGCTGCCGCCGGGTCCACGCTGCCGGCTCCCATGGAACAGGCGCTCGAACGCGTGCGCGACGATCCGGGCGGCCTGTTGCGGCGCAAGTTCGAACTCCAATACCGTCAACGCCGGAACGAAAACCACGGAGGCACGCCATGAACGGAAGGCGCGGACAGTTGCGGCGCGCGGCACCGGTCTGGCTCTGGCTGGTGTTGTACCTGGTCGCGGGCATGGCGCATGCCGCCGATGCAAAGGTGCGCGCCTTCCTGGACCGCAGCCAGGTGCCGTACGGCGACAGCGTGACCCTGAACGTGGAAATGGAAGGCGCCACCTCGTTTGCGGCCCCGGACATCGAAGCGCTCAAGCAGGATTTCGACATCCTGGGCACGTCACGCAACAGCAATATCAGCATTCTCGACGGGAAGCGCCGTGCCACCTCGATCTGGGCCGTGCAGCTGCGGCCGCGCCGGGCCGGGAAGATCACCATTCCCGCGTTGTCGGTCGACGGACAACGTACCCGTCCCCTCGTCCTGGAGGTGGTGGCCGCCTCCGCGGCCCGGCGCGGCGGCCCGGGGGACGCGGTGTTCATCGAAACCGAGCTGGACACGCGTACGCCCTACGTGGGCCAGCAGGTCGCCCTGACGGTACGCCTGTTCTACACCCCGGCCATCAGCCGCGGCTCCCTGGACATGCCCGCCGACGATGCCGTGAAGCTCGTCCGGCTCGGCGACGGGACGCGCTACCAGACCCGGCGCGGCGGCCAGTTCTACGACGTGCTGGAGCGCCACTACGCACTCACGGTCCGGCATGCCGGGCCTGTCAATCTGGCTCCGGTCGCGTTTCGCGGCGTCATGCAGGCGGGAGGCGGCTTTTTCGGTGATGTGCAACGGGTGTCGGCCCTGTCGGACCCCTTCCGCCTGGCGGTACGGGCCAAACCGGCCGCCGCCGGCAAGGGGCACTGGCTGCCGGCGCGCCGGCTCGAGCTGCACCTGCAGGGGGTGCCCGATGACGGCAAGCTGGAGGTAGGCCAGCCGTTGACCCTGACCTTGACCGAATCGGCGCGGGGCTTGCCGTTTGAGTCCCTGCCCGAGCCCGAGCTGCCGCCGCTGGACGGTGTGGACGTGTATCCCGACCCGTCGCAGGATCAGACCGGCCACGAGGGGCCATGGCTCACCGCTTCGCGCACGCGCGCGTTCTCGCTGGTGCCGCGCCGGCCCGGCAGGCTGGTTCTTCCCGCGATCACCCTGACATGGTGGAACGTGGAGAAGGACCGGCCGGAGACGGCACGCCTGCCGGCGCGCACGCTGGAGGTGATGTCCGCGACCGGCGCGGCTCCCGCCACGGCGGCCACGACCGTCCCCTCGCGGCCCGGCGCGGCCGGAATGGCCGCGGTGGAACCCGCGCCGGCCGCACCGGCGCGGTCCGATGCCGACACCGGTGACGGATGGCGATGGCTGGCCGTGCTGGCGGTGTTGCTGTGGGGCGTGACGGCGGTGGTGGCCACGTGGCTCTGGTGGCGCCGTCGCCGCACGGCGCGCTCCACTGCCGTCGATCCACGTCCGCCCCGGGAAGGCGAAAACGCGAAGCGGCGACGTCGCGCTTTCCTGCGGGCCGTTCGCGAGGGCGACGTGTCCGCCCAGTGCGGAGCGCTGCTGGCCTGGGCGCGTGCGGAGCGCGACAGCGTGCATCACCTCGGGGACCTTGCCTCGGCTCTCGCCCCCGGTGCACAGCCGCAGGCCGTCGCCGACCTGCAACGGGCACGTTACGGCGATGGCACGGCACCGGAGCCGGAACGCTTGCGGGAGGTCTTCGGGAGAGGCTTCCGCTGGCGGGAGACGGATGGCGGGCATCCGCGCGATGCGGACGCGCTGCCGCCGCTTTATCCCTGAGCCGGTCGCCATGGCGGCATGCGGTGCGGGGCGGGGCGGGGCGGGCGCTCCGGTGTCACTCCGTGGCGTCGAGGGCTTCCCGGAAGATCCGTTCCAGCGCGTCGCTGAAACAGCACAGCATCACATGGGCAGGGTGCCGGTGGTGACGGTCTTCGGCACGCAGGCTGGCGACGGCCACCCGGGCCGCCTGCCGGGGCGGGTAGGCGTAGACCCCGCAACTGATGGCGGGAAACGCGACGCGCTCGGCATGCAGCGCGCGGGCCAGGTCCAGGCTGTTGCGGTAGCAGGCGGCCAGCAGCTCGGCTTCGCCGTGGCCGCCACCCCGCCATACCGGCCCCACGGTGTGGATCACGTGGCGCGCCGGGAGCCCGAATCCGGGGGTGGCACGCGCTTCTCCGGTGGGGCAGCGCACTCCGGGTCGCAGTTCGGGCAGGCGCCGGCAGGCCTCCAGCAGCCGCGGGCCGGCACGGCGGTGGATGGCTCCGTCCACCCCGCCCCCACCCAGCAGGCCGCGGTTGGCCGCGTTGACGATGGCGTCGGCGTCCAGATCCGTGATGTCACCCTGGATGACCTCGATGAACATGCGGCAAGCTTACTGCGCGGCCCGTGCTTCCGGCCAACGTCGCGGCCGGGCCGGTCCCGGGACGGGGCAGGGGGAAGCCTGTCCCGCCATTTGCCATACTGTGCTCCATTCCGCATCGACAGAGCATCATGAAGCAGACGTGCGACATGCCATTCGGCTACCTGCTGAACGACGTCACCCTGTTGTTCCGCAAGCATTTCGACCGCCGGGCCGTGCGGCACGGGCTGACCCGTGCGCAGTGGCGTGCCATCAAGTGCCTGCACCACCGCGAGGGCATCCGGCAAAACGAACTGGCCGAATTCCTGGAAATGGAGCCGATTGCCGTGGGCCGGGTCATCGATCGGCTGCAGGGGGCGGGTTTCGTCGAGCGCCGCGCCGACCCCAGCGACCGGCGTTGCTGGCGTCTGCACGCCACGGCCCGGGCGCGGGCGGTGATGGAGGACATGCAGGAGATCGCGCGCGGACTGCGCGGCGACGCCACGCGCGACATCGGCGTGGACGAGCTGGCGAAGATGATCGAGGTGCTGGGCCGTATCAAGGCCAATCTGCAGGCGCTGGAGGTGGGCGCAGAGCGCGACGCGGACCCGGACGCATCCCCGCAGGAAACGGCCGGCACGTAGGCGGCGGGGCGGGGCATCACCCTGCCGCTCCAGCACCGGGCGGGTGTCCCGGAAACCGGGGGACTCCCGGGTCTTCCGCGGGCGCGGTACCCGTCACGACGGGCGCCGCTTTCCTGCGCAAGCCGCGGCGGTCCACGGCTTGCGGATCAGGCTCAACCCTTCTGCCCGTCCTTCAGCAGGTCCCGGATTTCCGTCAGCAGGGCGACGTCGGCTGGCGGGGCGGCGGGCGCCTCTTCCTTCTTCCGGTGCATCCGGTTGATGGCCTTCACCAGCATGAAGATCACGAAAGCGATGATGATGAAGCTGATGACGGTGTTGATGAAGGCGCCGTAGCTGATGGCCACGCCGCCCTTGCCCTCGGCGTCGGCGGCCTTGAGCACCCACTTCATGTGCGAAAACTTGATGCCGCCGATCAGCCAGCCGATGGGCGGCATGATGATGTTGTCCACCAGCGACGTCACGACGTCCTTGAAGGCCGCGCCCACCACGATGCCCACCGCCATGTCGATGACGTTGCCGCGCATCACGAAGGCCTTGAACTCGCTCACCATGCTCATCTGCATCACTCCCGAAAGGAAAACCCCACCGGAAATATACCCTGTCCGGAAATTTTCGTGCGGATGGATTCGCGAAGCTTCCGGCGCCGCTTCATCGGGAACGGGTTCCGGCCGGCCGCGGTGCGGGGCAGGCGGCCCGCAGAAGCCCTCATGCCGGCGCGATGCAACCTTCCAGCACGGCCAGCCCTTCCAGTTCGGCGCGGAAGCGGTCGCCGGGCGACAGGGCCGCCACGCCGGCCGGCGTTCCCGTGAAGACCAGGTCGCCGGGTTTCAGCTCGAACAGCCGCGACAGGGCGGCAATGATTTCGGGAACGCTCCATACCATGGCGTCCAGGCGTGACTGCTGGCGGCGCGTGCCGTTGACGTCCAGGGTCAGCAGCGTAGCGGGCGTCGGCCGGCCCCGCTCCAGGGGGCACAGCGCCGACACCGGCGCGCCGTGGTCCAGGCCCTTGGCCGTGTCCCAGGGCAGGCCGCCCGACTTGGCCTCGGCCTGCAGGTCGCGCCGGGTCAGATCCAGCCCCACGCCATGGCCGAAGAGGCAGTCCGCGGCATCCGCCGGTGACAGGTCGCGGCCGCCGCGGTGCAGCGCGGCCACCATTTCCACCTCATGGTGCAGCTCGCGGGTGGCGGAGGGCCAGGGCACGTCGCGCCCGTCGCTGACCACGGCATCGCCGGGCTTGGTGAAGAACACCGGTTTGCCGCGGTCGATGCGGGCGCCCATTTCGCGGGCATGGTCGGCGTAGTTGCGGCCGATGCAGAAGATGCGGCGCACGGGGAAGCGGCGCACGTCGCCCTGCACGGGCAGGGAAGGGCGGGCGGGGGGCGTGAAGAGGTAGTCCATCGGGCAAGCATAGACGCTCCGCGGCGGACAAAAAAAGGCCGCCGGTGGGAAGACGGCGGCCGATGTTTCTTGGGGGGGGAGATTTTCCGGTTCTCCTGGCCATGCAAGGTGGCCGGAACCGGTGTTGTTGTAATGCTTTGGATGGATGGCGGGCACGCGGGTGCCCGCCATCCATGGTGGCCCTGTCCGTCAGATCAGAAGTCGTAACGGACGCCAAAGCGGGCGTAGCGCGGCGTGGACTGGTACAGCACGCGCTGCCAGGCCGGATCGCGGGTATCGGTCGTGCCGTAGTGCGGATCCACCTGCAACACCGTGCGGTTGTTGAACACGTTGTTCACGTCCAGGCTGAAGGCCAGCTTGTGCTGGGCAAAGGCCGGGCGGTATTCCACACCGAGGTTGACCGTGTACTGCCACGGGTTGTGGCCGGCATCACCCGGGCGCGACGGCTGGCCACCGCACCAGTGGTAGTCGCCGCCGTAGCCGACCGGATCGTTCTGCTCGGTGCCGTAGAAGCCCAGGCAGCTGCGCGGCGTACCGGACTGGATCATGACATTGCCCGAGAGCATCCATTCCGGCGTGACCTGCCAGGCACCGTAGGCCTTCAACTGGTGGCGGCGGCTGTTGGACAGTTCGCCGTTGGCGTATTCCATCAGCTTGCCGAAATCCCAGTCCTCGGTGGCCGAGACGTTGGTCTGGCCGATGTCCGAACGCACCTGACCCTCGGAGTTGCCGTAGCTGCGCGCGAAGGTGTAGTCGATCTTGCCGAACCACTTGCCGTCGAACGGATGCTGCAGGTACAGCTCCAGGGAGTAGTAGTTGCGCTTCAGGTCGGAGAAGCCGAAGTCGGCCGATGTCATCGGCACTTCGTAGTAGCCCGAGCCGTCGGCGTGCGGAATCATCAGCACGTTGGTCTGGCCGGGGTTGATCAGGTAGCTGCCCTGGATGTCGCCGATGGTGTCCGGGTCGATGCCCATGGCTTCCATCTTGGCCAGGATGGCGTCGGCGTCGGCGACGTCGTCGATGGCCGTGCGCAGCTTGCGCAGCGAGGCCTTGGCACCGTAGTTCCAGGACTCGTTGAGCTGCTTGTCGAAACCGACGATGAACTCGTCCTGGTACTCCGACTTCAGGTTGCTGGCCGCGGCCGTCTTGGGATCACGCGCCTGGCCGTACTCGCGGTTGCCCGACACCGGGCCGCCGGTGCTGGACTCGATCGGGGTCAGGCCGGTCGGAATGCCGTTCTCGTCGATGCCGGTGTAGGTGTAGTACTCACGCGTGAACAGCGAGGTACCGGCGGCACGCAGGGCCACGCTGGCCGGCAGGGCCAGGTAGTAGCGGCCGGCGTTGGCGTAGATCTTGAAGCTGGAATCGCCGTTGACGTCCCAGCTGACGCCGATGCGCGGTGCCCACTGCGGCTTGGTCAGGCGCAGGTACGGCACGCCGTCCGGGTTGTAGTTGGTGAACTGGTCGTTGCGCAGGCCCAGCTTCAGCAGCCACTTGTCGTTGACCTGCCACTCGTCCTCGATGTACTGGGCACGCTGCGTCGTGGTGACCGAGGCAGTGGTGCGGTACACGTACTTGGAAACGATGTAGCCCTCTTCGCCACCCGCATAGTTTGCCGGGGCGTCGACCCAGGTGCCGGTCTGGCCGGGAATGCCCAGGATGGGCGTGCCGGCGTCCACCTGGTCGTAGAACCACCAGTAACCGGCGCCGGGAGCGGCCTCGGGACCGGAGGTGTACTGGCCGTCGTTGCTGTCCGTGATGCGCATGTTGTCGATGCCGGCGGTGATGGTGTGGTCACCGATGCGGTAGCTGAGGTCGACGCGCAGGTTGGAGCTCTTCGACTTGTGGTCGGACGGGTTCAGATAGCCCACCGTCTGATCATTGATGATCGGGTTGCCGCCGTTGAGGGCAGGGTTCTGCTGATCCGGGGCGTAGATGTACGGCAGGCTCGAATCGTAGCCCGGGATGTTGGAGTAGTAGGTGCCGCGCATCTGGCCGTACAGCGCCGACAGGGTCAGGTTGTCGGTGAGGTAGCTGGTGAACTTGGCCGTCCACAGGTCGGCGCCCTGCTTGGTCGAGGTGGCGTAGCCGTGCAGGTCACCCTCGGTGTCGGTGGCGTAGTCGTAGTCGTACAACGTGCCGTTGTAGGAGGTCTTGTTGGACGCGCCGGTGATTTCGAGGATGTTGCTGTCGGTGATGTTCCAGTCCAGCTTGGCATACCACTTCGGCATGTCGTATTCGTACTGGTTCTTGTACGGCGAGTTCACCGAACCCACGCTGCTGCCTTCCTGGCGCTCGGCCTCGATGGCCGCGAACAGGAACAGCTTGTCCTTGATCAGCGGGCCGCCGACGTAGGCGTCGTAGGTGGTGGTCCAGGACTTGTCGTCGCGGTTGCGGTTGTAGATCTTGCCGGCGTTGCTGCCCGCGCGGTAGTAGATGTCGTTCTGGTTGCCCTTGGCGAACGCCGGGGTCCACAGCACCTGGCCGCCGAAGTGCCATTCGTTGGTGCCGCGCTTGCCGATCATGTTGATCACGCCGCCGTCGGAACGGCCGTAGGCCGCGCCGTAGCCGCCGGTCAGCATCTGCTGCTGGTCGATGGCGCCGTAGGGCAGGGTCAGGCCGCCCATGCCGCTGAGCGGATCAGTGGTGTTGAAGCCGTTGATGTAATAGGCGTTCTCGGTGACCGAGGAGCCGCCGAAGGACACCAGGCTCTGACCCGTCGCGCTGCTGAAGGCGCTGCTGCCGGGGATGACGCCGGGGGCCAGCAGGGCGATGGACTCGGCGCTGCGCGCCAGCGGCAGCTTGGCCAGTTCCTGGGAGGTGATGACCGTGCGCGAGTCGGTGCTGGTCACGTCGATGGCGGGCAGCGCGTTGGCGGTCACCTGCACGGACTCCAGCTCTTCCGGCGAGTTGGCGGTGGCGCCGCCGGCGAAGCTCACGCGGGTGCCGGCGCCGACGCGCAGGGTCACGTTCTTGCGGGTGTCGACGACCTGGCCGTCCTTCATCAGGGTGACGGTGTAGGTGCCCAGCGGCAGGCTGCCGAAGGAGTAGCGGCCGGAGGCGTCCACCGTGGCCTGGCGGGTCAGGCCCGTCGCGCTCTGCACGGTGACGGTTTCGCCGGCTTCGGGAGCCGAACCGTACAGCGTACCGGTGGTGGCCTGCGCGAACGCGAAGCCGGAGGCCCCGAGTCCCAGCGCCAGCGCAAGTGCCAGCGTGCTGCGACGAGGCAAGGAGAAATGGCGATTGGTGCAGCTATTCATTGTTGTCTCCCCGATGACCCGCCACGGGGCACGTTCGAGACGCGACCCGGGGTGTGGCGAGCATGCAAAAGGTTGTGGGTGGATGACGCCCGGTCCTTCTGGTTCTGGATCGTGGCGTCGCCGGAGCGCAGGTTTGAGGGGAGCGCTCCAGTCGTACAGGTTGCCCACGGCAGGAGGCCGGGTAAATAACCACTTTTGCGATTTTTTAATGAAACCACTTGCGCAAGTGGCCCTGTGGCAACGCATTTCGTACCGGTTGCCGGGGAATTTGCGATACCACTTTGCGACTTTTTACACGGACCGGTCGCCGGGTTCCCGCGACACCCGCGCTGCATCAGCCATGAGTCATGTTCCATGCATGTTGCATCCTCTATACACTCGTACGCACGGGAGGGGCATGGTCACTTGGCAGTGCCGTCCGCCTGCGCTCGCATGCTTCCTGCGGAAGTCTGCGGATCGCCGGCATGACGTCGCGGCCTGCATCAGGTAGTGATGAATGCTTCTGGAGTTGAAAGGCGAGGGTCCGCTCTATACACGCGTATACGAGACTCTCAGGCAACGCATCGTCGACGGCCGTCTGAAGCCCGGTGAGCGCCTGCCCGGCACGCGTTCCATGGCCAAGGCCCTGGACGTGTCGCGCACGGTGGTCCTGCTGGCGTATTCGCAGCTGGAAAGCGAGGGCTACACCACCACCCGGGTGGGGTCGGGCACCTATGTCACCGACGCGCTGCTGGTTGACGACGTGGTGCGCCCGTCGCCGGGACCGTCCGAGGCCGCCGACGGTGACGCGGCCCCGGCGCCCGTCCGCGTTCCCAGCGCGCCGTTGTCGCGACTGGCCACGCGCGTGGCGGCGACCATGCCGGCGGACCGCCCGCTGGACCTTCTCGACGCCGACCTGGGCGTGATCGACTTCACCGGCGCGGCCACCAGTTACGACATCCAGGGCCTCAAGGCGTGGCGGCGCTCGCTGTCCCGCGTTCTGGCCGACATGCCGACCAGCCTGCCCGAAGCGACCGGCGCAAGGCCGCTGCGCGAAGCCATGCTGGACTACCTCAACCGCGAGCGCGGGGTGGTCGCCAATGTCGAGGACATCATCATCGTCAACAGCGTGCAGCAGGCCCGCGACCTCATTGCCCGGGTGCTGGTCGACGAGCATACGGTGGTCGGCGTGGAGGAACCTTGCGACCCCGGCATTCGGCGTGCTTTCGAGGTGGCCGGCGGAAATGTGGTGTCCTGCGGGCTCGACGGCAACGGCCTGGACATGGCCGATGCCGCCATGCAGCCGGAGGCGGTCGGGGTGGTGCATGTGGCGCCCGCCTGCCATGTGCCTTCCGGCATCCGCCTTTCCGGGGCGCGACGGGAGGCGCTGCTGGCGTGGGCATGCGGGCGCCCGGCCTGGATCGTCGAGGAGGATTTCGACGGAGCCCATCGGCACGGGGTGCATGTGACCCCGGCGCTGCAGGGAGAAGACCGCCAGGAACGGGTCGTCTACTACCTGAACAACCTGTCCGGTGCGGTCTACCCGACGCTGCCCATGAGCTGCGTGGTGGTGCCGCCTTCGTTGCGCGGCAAGTTCCATGCGTTGAAAAGCCTCAGCGACCACGACGATGCCCCCATCCGCCAGCATGCCTGGGCCCTTCAGGTGACCGACGGGGAGCACGCGCGCAGCCTGCGC
The DNA here is from genome assembly GCA_964570295.1 of uncultured Rhodanobacteraceae bacterium. Lineage (GTDB taxonomy): Bacteria > Pseudomonadota > Gammaproteobacteria > Xanthomonadales > Rhodanobacteraceae > Oleiagrimonas. Next base: position 10,147 of record CAZMXV010000009.1, on the reverse strand, counting down.
CGCTTTTCCCAGCAGTTGCGGCAAAAGCACCGGGTACTCGTGGAGGCACTGCGGGAGCAGCTGGGGCCTTCCATCCGCTGCGAAGGCGAACCGGCCACCGGCTGCCTGTTGCTGCACCTGCCGGAGCTGGAGGCGTCGTGGATGACGGTGTTGCGCGAGGAGGCCCTGCGTGTCGGGCTGCTGCTGCAGTCGGCCGAGGAATGGTATGCACGCCCGCGCACGCACGTCACCCTGCTGCTGCGGTTTGCCGCCGTCCCGGCGGAACGGCTGGAGGCGGCGGCGCGGCGCCTGGCCTGTGCCTGCCGGGTGGCCCTGCACGACGTGGCGCGTTCGCACCGCCGGCAGAAAGCCTGACGCGGTTTCCGCATCCTTCCGGGCGACCGGGGCGGTGACACCTGTCATCCCCGACGCTTGATGTTCCTCCCTTTCCCGTACCGCCCCCGGGGGTCATGCTGTTGCGCATGATCCTGCCGGAAGGCGGGCAACGGGAGAGGACGTGGACAACGGCGAACTTCTGGAGGCGCTGCGCATCGAGCGCACGCAACGTGACGATCATGGCGGATCGCCACGGCGCTGGGCCTGGCTGGTGCTGGCCGTGGCGGTGGTGCTGGTGCTGGCGGGGGCGGGTGCCTGGTGGATGACCGGCGCGCGTGCCGTCGAGGTGCGCGCGGTGACCGCGGTCGCGCCCTCGGTGAATGACACCCGTGGCGCGGTGCTGGAGGCCACCGGCTACGTGACCGCGCGGCGCATGGCCACCGTGTCGGCGCAGATCATCGGCACCCTGACCGAGGTGCTGATCGAGGAGGGTGATCATGTCGCCAAGGGCCAGGTGCTGGCGCGGCTGGAGGACAAGGCGCAGAAATCGCAGCTCGATGCCGCCACGGCCGGCGTGGATGCGGCCAGGGCCCAGGTGCGCCAGACCCGGGTGGAGCTGGCGCAGGCCGAGCGCGACATGCACCGCCAGGACGAACTGGTGGCCAGGCAACTGGTGCCCGAGCAGCAGGCCGAGCAGGCCCGCACCCGCGTGGCGACCCTGCGTGCCCAGCTCAACGCGCAGCAGGAGCAGGTCAAGTCGGCCCGGGCACAGGCCCATGTGGCCCGGGTCAATTACGGCTACACCGTGATACGCGCGCCTTTTGCCGGCGTGATCACGCAGAAGGCCGCGCAGGTGGGCGAGATCATCGCCCCGTCGGCGGCCGGCGGCGGCTTCACGCGCACCGGCGTGGGCACCATCGTGGACATGGATTCGCTGGAAGTGGACGTGGACGTCAACGAGGCCTACATCAGCCGCGTCAAGCCGGGCATGCCTGCCAGCGCGGTGCTGGACGCCTACCCGGACTGGCATATTCCGGCCCACGTGATCGCCATCGTGCCCACTGCCGACCGCGGCAAGGCCACGGTGAAGGTGCGGGTGGCGCTGGAGCAGAAGGGTGATCCGCGCGTCATTCCCGAGATGGGCGTGCGCGTGTCGTTCCTGGAAGGCGGGCAGGCGCCGCGCACGGCGCAGGCGCCCGACGGTGTGCTGGTGCCGGCCACGGCCATCGTCAATCGGGACGGGCACGATGTGGTGTTCGCTCTCGAGGACGACCGTGTCCGCGCCCTGCGCGTGACGCCCGCGGCACGGGATTACGGCGATCTCAAGCGGATTCCCGAGGGTGTGGCGGCCGGCACGAAGCTGGTCGCGAAGCCGCCGCGGAACCTGGCCGACGGTGATCGCGTCACGGTGACGAAATGAACATGACGGGGACTGGAGGGACAACCATGGGTACGTTGATCGACATCGAGAACCTTTCCAAGGCCTACACCCGCGGCAAGCAGAAGGTGGAGGTGCTGCACCATATCGACCTGGCTGTCGAGGAGGGCGACTTTCTGGCCCTGATGGGGCCGTCGGGATCGGGCAAGACCACGCTGCTGAACCTGATTGGCGGCCTGGACACGCCGAGCGGCGGCAGCATCACGGTGGGCGGCAATCGCATCGACAAGCTGGGTGCGGGGGCGCTGGCCAGGTGGCGGGCGTCCAACGTCGGCTTCATCTTCCAGTTCTACAACCTGATGCCGATGCTCAGCGCGCAGAAGAACGTGGAGCTGCCGTTGCTGCTGACCCGGCTGAAGGCCGCGCAGCGCAAGCGCAACGCGGCCATCGCACTGCAGCTGGTGGGGCTTTCCGAGCGTGCCTCGCACAAGCCCTCGGAGCTGTCGGGCGGCCAGCAGCAGCGCGTGGCCATCGCCCGCGCCATCGTTTCCGACCCCACACTGCTGGTGTGCGACGAGCCCACCGGCGACCTCGACCGGCAATCCGCCGAGGATGTGCTGGGCCTGCTGCAGCGCCTCAACCGCGACCACGGCAAGACCATCGTCATGGTCACCCATGATCCCAAGGCCGCCGACTACGCCAACCACACGCTGCACCTGGACAAGGGCACGCTGGTGGAACAGTCCGAGGCGGCGTGAGGCCGGCCACCGGCTCCTTCCCGGGGGGAAGGGCGATGCAGGGGAGTGAAGCGAGATGAAATATTTCCATTTGATCTGGGCGGCGCTGTTCCGGCGCAAGACCCGCACGATTCTCACGCTGGTGTCGATCATCGCCGCGTTCCTGCTGTTCGGGCTGCTCGACGGCGTGCGTACCATGTTCAATGACATTGGCCAGAGCGCGGCCGGTGCCGTGCGCCTGCAGACCAGCTCGAAACTGTCGTTCATGGATACGCTGCCGCAGTCGCTTCAGGGGCGCATCGAGCGCGTCGACGGGGTCGACAAGGTGGCCTATGCCAACTGGTTCGGCGGCGCCTACCAGGATGCGCGCAACCAGGTGTTCACGTTCGCGGTCGGCCCGGGCTACCTGGACCTGTATCCCGAAATGAGCGTCAGTCCCGAGGCACGCAGGAAGTTCGAGGAAACGCGCATCGGGCTGCTGGTCGGTGACAAGCTGGCGGCGCGCCACCACTGGAAGGTGGGGCAGAAGATTCCGCTCATCTCCAGCATTTATCCGCGCAACAACGGCGACAAGACGTGGCCGTTCGTGATCGTCGGCATCATGCATCCCGCCAAGGGCGACCAGGGCGGCGGCATGCTGGAGATGGCGGCGCTGATGCACTGGAAGTACTTCGACGAGTCCAACCCCTACAACCGCGGCCAGGTGGGCTGGTACGTGACCCGGGTGGACGACGTGGACCACTCCGAACGGGTGGCCGCCGCCATCGACGCGTTGTCGGCCAACTCCGATCACGAGACGCGCACCCGCAGCGAGCAGGCGGCCTTCGCGGCGCAGATCAAGCAGGTGGCGGACATCGGGCTGATCGTGGGCGCGATCATGGGCGCGGTGTTCTTCACCCTGCTGCTGTTGACCGGCAACACCATGGCCCAGGCCGTGCGCGAGCGCACCTCGGAGCTGGCGGTGCTGAAGACCCTCGGCTTTTCCAACCGCAGCGTATTGTGCATCGTGCTGGCCGAGTCGGTGCTGCTGGTGCTGCTCGGCGGCCTCATTGGCGTCGGCCTGGTGGCGGTGCTGTCGCCCGCCGTGACCGCCGCCAGCGGCGGCACCATCAGTCTGCCGCCGGTGGGAACATCCAGTTGGCTGCTGGGCATCGGGCTGATGCTGGCCATCGGGCTGCTGGTCGGGGCGTTGCCCGCGCTGCGGGCCATGCGGCTGAACATGGTCGACGCCCTGGCAGGGCGTTGAGGAGGGGACGAGCATGAACAAGTTGAAGGCATTCGCCCGCGGCCTCGGCCTGGCCCTGGTGGTCCTGGCCAGTGTGGTGGCGTGGTCGCTGTTGTCGTGGTGGGTGGCGCTGCTCCTGGTGATCCTGTTTGCCCTGTGGATGCTGGCACTGCGGTCGGGGCGGCGCACGGCGTCGGTGACGCGCGTGGGCATCAGCACGTTGCCGCAGCGGCTGGGTTCCTCTTCCGTGGTGGTAATCGGCATCGCGGGCGTGGTGGCGGTGCTGGTGGCGCTGTTGTCGATGGCGCAGGGCTACCAGGAAACCCTGCGCAAGACCGGCAGCGAGGACACCGCCATCATCCTGCGCGGCGGCTCGGCGGCCGAGGCGATGTCGGTGCTCACCCACGACAACGTGACCGTCATCGAACAGGCCCCGGGCATTGCGCGTGGCGCCGACGGCAAGCCGCTGGCCTCGCCGGAGCTGGTGGTGGCGGCTTCGCTGCCGGTCAAGGACGCGAAAAACGACGACGACATCGCCAGCGTGCTGATCCGGGGCGTGGGCGCGGCGGCCTGGAAGGTGCGGCCGAACGTCAAAATCGTCGACGGACGCCGCTTCAAGACCGGCCTGCGCGAGCTGGTGGTCGGTACCGGTGCCGCACGCCAATTCGGCCTGGCTCCGGGGCAGGATGTGAAGCTGGGCAACCAGTCCTGGAAGGTGGTAGGCACGTTTGAATCCGGCGACGCCATGGCGTCGGAGGTGTGGGGCGATGCGCAGACCGTCGCCTCCACCTATCGCCGCGGCAGCTCGCGCACGTCGGTCACCGTGCGCCTGGCCGGGCGGTCGGCTTTCGACACCCTCAAGGCCGCGCTGGCCAGCGACCCGCGTGTGGCGGTGGAGGCCGATACCACGCTGGGCTATTACAGCAAGCAGTCCGAAGGCATCACCAAGACCATTCGGGTGGTTGGCATGGTGGTGGGATCCATCATGGCCATCGGTGCCCTTTTCGGCGCGCTCAACTGCATGTTCGCCACGGTGGCGGCGCGGGCGCGTGAGATCGCCACCTTGCGCGCCATCGGTTTCCGTGGCCTGCCGGTGGTGGTGGCGGTGATGCTGGAAACCATGCTGCTGGCCCTGCTCGGCGGCGTGCTGGGCGGGCTGCTGGCATGGTTGCTCTTCAACGGCTACACCGCCTCCACCCTTGCCGGCGGTGTCGGCAACCTGAGCTTCCGCTTCCATGTGTCGGCGCCACTGCTCTGGAACGGCCTGAAGTGGGCGCTCGCCATCGGCTTCATCGGCGGCCTGTTTCCGGCCCTGCGGGCGGCGCGGTTGCCGGTGACCACGGCCCTGCGCGAATCGTGAGGCCGGGCGCGCGGTGGTTGATGGTCATCGCCGGCCTCCCCGAAGCACGGGTTCCGGTCCCGCGCCACCGGTCCCAACCGCCCCGGCATGAAAAAGGGACCCGTACGGGTCCCTTTTTCATGTCGCGAAGGAACGTCGCTCAAGCCATGTTGCCGGCGGCGAATTCCCAGTTGATCACGTTCCAGAACGCGTCGATGTATTTCGGGCGCGCGTTGCGGTAGTCGATGTAGTAGGCATGTTCCCACACGTCCATCGTGAACAGCGGCTTGTCGTTGCCGGTGATCGGCGTGCCCGCGTTGGAGGTGTTGACGATGGCCAGGGAGCCGTCCGGACGTTGCACCAGCCAGGTCCAGCCGGAGCCGAAATTGCCGGCGGCCTGCTTGCCGAACTCGTCCTTGAACTTCTCCACGGAACCGAAGGCCTTTTCGATGGCATCCAGCAGCTTGCCGCTGGGCTCGCCACCGCCGTTGGGGCTCATGGAGTTCCAGTAGAAGGTGTGGTTCCAGGTCTGGGCGGCATTGTTGAACGTGCCGCCTTCGGCCTTCTTCACGATGTCTTCCAGCGCGGCATCGGCCAGTTCGGTGCCCTCGATGGCGGCATTGAGCTTCTTGACGTAGCCGGCGTGGTGTTTCTCGTAGTGGAATTCCAGCGTTTCGGCCGAGATGTGCGGCTCCAGGGCATTCTTTTCGTAGGGCAGGGGAGGTAGCTCGATCGCCATGGTTCAGACTCCTTGGGATTTGGCTTGACGGAATGCAGCCGGCGCGCGCCGCCTGCGGATGGGAGAAGCCTAGTGTAGACCCTGTATCGGGGCATGGCACCCATGTCGTTCAGTTTGTGGGCGGGATGCGTGCGGACGCGGCGGCCGGGGAGACTCGCGGGGCGGCACGGTGTTGGCAGGCGGGCACATCCATTACAATGAGCAGTCGTTTTTTCCGGATAGTTGCAATGGATGTCGCAGACCGCATCCGTACCCTGGTGGCCGAGCATCCGGCGGTGCTGTTCATGAAGGGAACGCCCGAGTTTCCCATGTGCGGCTTCTCGCACCGTGCCGTACGGGCCCTGGAGGCGGTCGGCGTGCCGTTCCGTGCCATCAATGTGCTGGAGGATCCGGAGCTGCGCGCCGGCCTGCCGGCCTATGCCAACTGGCCCACGTTTCCGCAGCTGTTCGTGCAGGGCGAGTTGATCGGCGGTTGCGACATCATCGAGGAACTCCAGGCGTCGGGCCAGCTGGCCCGGTTGCTGTCGGACACCGGTGCCGCCGGAGGTGGCGCGTGAGTCTGCCGCCGGTGCGCCTCGAGGACGCGGGGGCCGGCGTGGCCGCCGACGCGCTGGCCGGCCGCGTGGTCATGGTCACCGGGGCCCATGGCGGCCTGGGCAGTGCCGTCGCCCGCGCGGCGGCGGCCGCCGGCGCCACCGTGGTGCTGGCCGGGCACAAGGTGCGCAAGCTGGAAAAACTGTATGACGAGCTGGAGGCCGGCGGCGGCGCCCGACCGGCCATCGTGCCGCTCAACCTGGAGAGCGCCACCCCGGACGAGTATGCCGGCGTGGTCGATACCATTGGCCGGGAACTGGGACGCCTGGACGGCCTGGTGCACGCGGCCGCCCATTTCGATGCACTGACGCCGTTGCTGCACCATGCGCCGGACGAGTGGCTGCGCACCTTGCAGGTGAACCTGTCGGCGCCGTTCGCCCTGACCCAGGCCTGCCTGCCGCTGCTGACGACGGCGCCCGACAGCGCGGTGGTGTTCGTTACCGACGACCCGGATCAGCTCGACGGGGCCCACTGGGGTGCCTACGGCGTGGCCAAGGCCGGGCTGGAACGGCTGGCGTCGATCCTGCATGATGAGAACGATGCCGGCAGCATGCGCGTGCACCTGCTGCTGCCCGGCCCGATGCGTACGGCGATCCGCCGCAAGGCCTGGTTCGGCGAGGACACCATGCAACACCCTATGCCCGACGCCACGGCAGGTGTCGTGGTGCGCATGCTGTCCCCCGAAGGGGCGGCATGGCGGGGCAGGACCCTCGACCTTCGGCCTGCCGGAGCCTGATCCACCACGCCGGCGCAATGCGGAGCGGGCCGCGGGCCCGCTTTTTCCATTTTCGAGCCACTTCACACTCTTCACCTCACCGGAGCCGTTCCATGGAATCGCAGATGACCACTCTTTCGGCAGGCATCCTGCTGTTCCTGGTCATGGATCCGCTGGGCAATGTTCCCTTCTTCCTGGCCCTGCTGAAGGAGGTTCCGCCCAAGCGGCGCACCTTCATCATGGTGCGCGAGCTGCTGATCGCGCTGGGCGTGCTTCTGGGGTTCCTGCTCGGTGGCCAATACCTGCTGTCGCTGCTGCAGCTGAAGCAGGAATCGGTGAGCATCGCCGGCGGCATCGTGCTGTTCCTGATCGCCATCCGCATGGTGTTTCCGCCGGCCGACGGCGGCGGCATCTTCGGCAAGTCCAGCGGCGGCGAGCCGTTCATCGTGCCGATGGCCATTCCCGGCGTGGCCGGCCCCTCGGCAATGGCCGCGCTGCTGTTGTTCACCACCGCGCAGCCGGGCCGCATCGTGGAGTGGGGGCTGGCCTTGTTCCTGGCCTGGCTGGCCACCTCGGTGATTCTGCTTTCCTCGACCTTTCTGTTCCGCTGGCTGGGCGAAAGCGTCATCACGGCGCTGGAAAAGGTCATGGGCATGTTGTTGATCGCCCTTTCCGTGCAGATGTTCCTGGCCGGCATCGTGGCGTATCTGAAAAATGCCGGCATGATCTGATTCCGCCCCGCGGCGATGCGTGTAACATGAGTGCCGGCACGGAGATTCGACGAGGATCGTTGCTGGCATGCTGAGCATTGAACGAATGTTGTTGCAGCGCGCGCCGTGGCTGGCACAGCACCCGCGCATCCGGCGCCCGGTGGCGGGATTGCTGGGACGCCTGGCCGACGAGGGACGATTCAACCACACCCTGACCCTGCTGCAGGACACGCGCGGCTTCGAGTTCGTGCGCCGGACCCTGGAGTACCAGCGCGTGGAGTACAGCGTCACGCCACGCGAACTGGAGCACATCCCCGCCGAAGGCGCGGTGCTGCTGGTGGCCAACCATCCGCTGGGCATGGTCGATGCGCTGGCCCTGCTGGACCTGGTGGGCCGCATCCGTCCCGACGTGCGCATTCTCGGCAACGACGTCCTGGCAATGGTGCCGCAACTGGCCGAGCTGCTGCTGCCGGTGGACGTGTTCGGGCATGGCACCGGTTCACGCATGCGGGCGGTGTACCGCGCACTGGAGTCGGGACAGGTGCTGCTGCTGTTTCCCGCCGGCGAGGTCTCGCGCATGCGCCCCTCCGGGGTGCGGGACGGCGCCTGGTCGGACGGCTTCGCGCGCCTTGCCGTGCGCACCGGCACCCCGGTGGTGCCGGTGCATATCGCGGCACGCAACTCGGCCGTCTTCTACGGCATGTCGATGCTGGCCAAGCCGCTGGCCACGGCCATGCTGCCGCGCGAGGCGGTGGCGCCGCGTGATCGTCCGATCCGCCTGCGCGTGGGACAGATGGTGGACGCCGACGAGATCCGCCAGCGCAGCGAGGGCTCCAGCCGCCAGGCGGCGCGCCTGATGCGCCGCCACGTCTATCGCCTGGCACGCAACCGCGGCCTGATTTTCGGCGGCCAGGCACCGCTGGCGCATCCGGCGTCGTCCGGGGAGGTGCTGGCGGACCTGCACGCGCGCGGCACCTGCCTGGCCGATGTCGGCAAGGGGCACCAGGTATGGCTGCTTCCGGGTGCCTCCGGCAGCGCCGCGCTCGACGAGCTGGGACGCTTGCGCGAGCTGACCTTCCGCCGGGTCGGGGAGGGCACCGGATTGCGTTCGGACCTGGATGTCTACGACACCTGGTACGAACACCTGGTGCTGTGGGACACCGGGGCGAACCGCATCGCCGGGTCCTACCGTCTGGGCAACGGTCGGCGCATCCTGGAAGAGCGCGGGCAGCAGGGCCTGTACAGCGCCAGCCTGTTCGACTACACGCCGGAGCTGGCGACGCGGCTCGCCCATGGCCTGGAACTGGGGCGCAGCTTCATCGCGCCGGCCTACTGGCGCTCGCGAGCGCTGGATTACCTGTGGCGCGGCATCGGCCTGTATCTGAAGTCGCACGAGGACATCCGCTACCTGTTCGGACCGGTCAGCCTGTCGGTCAGCCTGCCGCGCGAGGCCCGCGAGTGGATCGTGGCGGCCCACCAGCACTATTTCGGTGCCCCGGGGCTGGCCAGCGCGCGGCGGCCGTTCCAGGTGTCGGCCATGGTTCTGGAAGGCGTGCGTGCCGAGCTTTCGGGTCTGGACCCGGCGGACGGCCTGGGGCGTCTGCGCCATCGCCTGGATTCGCTCGGCGTGACCTTGCCGGTGCTGTACCGGCAATACGTGGACCTGGTCGAGCCGGACGGGGTGCAGTTCCTGGATTTTGGCGAGGATCCGGAGTTTTCGGGGTGCGTCGACGGCATGGTTTTGCTCGACCTGGCGTACCTCAAGCCGGCCAAGCGGTCGCGCTATCTGGGGTGACATGCGGTTGCAACAATTGTCCACGACAATGTTCCTCAGCCACCGAATACTGTTAAACTTGCATTAATGCCGCGTCGTGGAATGTTGCTGCGCGGAGCGGCATATGACTCATGGGGATAACGCCTGGAGCGGGGGGCCGGGTGGTCGCGGTTCATGTCTCCATGGACTTCGGGAATCTTTCTTCATCGTTGCGAACCAGGGTGTCAAACCATGACCAACAGAATCCGCAAGGGGATACTGCCGCTAGCCATTGCCTCGCTGCTGGCGGCACCTGCCGTGATGGCGCAGAACGTCACGTCCTCGGCCATCACCGGCATCGTGCTGGACGCGCAGGGCCAGCCGGTCGGCGGCGCCACCGTCACCATCGTGCACGAGCCATCGGGCACCACGCGCGTGGTCACCACCAACGCCGGCGGCCGCTACAACGCGCAGGGCATGCGCGTGGGCGGCCCCTACGACGTCACCGCCGCCAAGGCCGGCCTGGCCCAGGGTGAGCGCGACAACGTCTACCTGCAGCTGGGTCAGGTCAGCTCCATCAACCTGACCATGCAGGCTTCCGACGTGGAAGCGCAGCAACTGGCGGGCGTGACGGTGTCGGCC
>CAZMXV010000008.1:0-34617 GCA_964570295.1 uncultured Rhodanobacteraceae bacterium | reverse complement strand
GGTGAGGATCTTGTGCGGGTAGCACTGGTGGCCGACGTCCCAGACCAGGCGGTCCGCAGGCGTGTCGTACAGCCAGTGCAGGGCCACCGTCAGTTCGACCACGCCCAGGCCGGCACCGAAGTGGCCGCCGGAGCTGGCCACCGATTCGATGAGGTAGGCACGCAGTTCGTCGGCCACGGCCGAAAGTTCCGCTTCGGGAAACCGGCGCAGGTCGGCGGGCGTGGTGATGGTGGACAGGCGGGGATAGCGGGCGACGTCGATCATGCGGCTATTTTGGCACCGCTTGCCGCCCGTGTCGCCCCGTCCGGGAGGGCCGGGCAAGAGCCGGTTCACCCCTGCCCGTGGTCGGCGTCAGGAGGCGGGGCCATCGCTGCCGGGAGTCACGCCGGCGTGCGCGGAGCGGCGCCGGATGGCGCGCCGCAGGTGGATGCGGCGGCTGGATTCGGTGGCCTCGCGCAGGCGCGGCGCGTGCGCACGCAGCACGTCGCCGCGGGTGATGATGCCGATCACCGGATTCGGGTCGGCATGGTCGACCACGATCAGGCGGCCCACGCCGTGCGCCACCATGTGGTCGGCAGCTTCGCGCAGCGAATGGGTTTCGAACACCGTGATCGGCTCGCCCCGGAGCATGTCGCCCAGGCGCCGGATCTGCGGCACGTCCGGGTCCAGCAGGTTGCGCCGCGTCAGCACGCCGCGGATGCGGCCGTTGTCGTCCACTACCGGATAGCCCTGGTGCTGCGCCTCGGCACGGCCGGAATTCAGCCAGCCGCGCACGTCGCCCAGTTCGTCGGAGGTCTTCAGGGTGACCACGTCGCGCGTGCAGGCCTTGCCCACGGTGACCTGGCGCAGGTAGTCGGCGGTGTATTCATCGGGTACGCGTACACCGCGGCGGGAGATCTTCTCGGTCATGATGGTGTTGCGCATGATCAGCGCCGAAATCAGGTACGCCGCGGTGCAGCCTCCCAGCAGCGGCAGCAGCGTGGCCGGCTGGCGGGTGGTCTCGAAGGCGAACACGATGGCTGTCAGCAGGGCACGCGACGAGCCCGAGAAAATGGCCGCCATGCCCACCAGCGCGGCAATGCGCGGGTCGATGCCGAAGGCGGGGAAGGCGGCCGCCACGCCGTAGCTGATCAGCGCGCCCAGCGACCCGCCGATCATGAACAGCGGCGCCAGGGTGCCGCCGGAGGTGCCGCTGCCCAGCGAAATCACCCAGGACAGGAACTTCAGCAGGCCGAAGGTGAGCAGCACCGTCACCCCGAAATGCCCCTGTACCAGGGCGTCGATGTTGTCGTAGCCCACGCCCAGCGTGCGTGGGTCGATCCAGCCGATGAATCCGGCGAACAGGGCGCCGATGGCCGGCCACCACATCCAGTGCACGGGGATCTTCTCGAACAGGTCCTCGACCAGGTACACCGCCTTGGTGACCCAGATGCTGGCCAGGCCCACCAGGCCGCCGATCACGATGTAGCTGCCCAGTGCCCAGCCGCCGGGCTGGAGAACGTCGGGCATGGGGAACACGGGGGCCGAGCCGAAGGTGGCGTAGCGCACCCCGACCGCCGTCACCGTGGCCAGCGCCACCGGTATCAGCGAGCGCGGGCGCAGTTCGAACAGCAGCAGCTCCACGGCCATCACCACCGAAGCCATCGGCGCGCCGAACACCGCGGCCATGCCGGCGGCGGCACCGGCGGCCAGCAACACCTTGCGTTCGTGCGCGGTCACGTTGAGCAGCTGCCCCAGCAGCGAACCCATCGCGCCGCCGGTGGAAATGATCGGGCCTTCGGCGCCGAACGGGCCGCCGGTGCCGATGGCGAAAGCCGAGGACACCGGCTTCAGCCAGGTCAGGCGCGGCGGGATGTTGGACTGGTTGGTGAGGATCTGCTCCATGGCCTCGGGAATGCCGTGGCCCTGGATGGCACGCGAGCCCCAGCGCGCCATGATGCCGGCGATCAGGCCGCCGATGGCCGGCATCAGGATCACCCACGCGCCGAGCTGGTTGCCGGCCGGTGACAGCACCGCCGAGCCGGGCAGGGCGTCGGGGCCGAGCACGTCCGAGACGGTGCCGTAGAAGGTCAGGTCCGTGATCAGGTTGATCATCAGCATCAGCAACTGCGCCACCCAGGCCGCGGCCGCGCCCAGCACCACGGACAGCACGCTGATCAGCAGGATGCGGCGGGTCACCAGGGTGGACTTGCGCGGCATGTGCGCGGCGTCCAGCGACAGGCCGAGCGCCGGCGCCACCGGCAAGGCATCGGTGCTGCCTTCGACGCGGATGCTGGCGTGCTCGGGATTGTCGGCCTGTGGCGGTGTCATGGCTCACTCCGTGATGACGGTGGCGAAAACGTGCCGGAATCCGGGAACAGGGGAGCGCTTCCGCAAGGCGGAAAAGGGGCCGGTTGTCCCTCGGAGGGCGGGGAAAGCCCGCCATTGTACCTTGCATGAGGTCATGAACCGAAGACCCGGGGGCGTCGTCGTCTCGTGCGGCCATGGCGGTCGCGCGATGGGTTTAGAATGCCGGCTTGGCCCTGCCGCACGCATACGGCCGGCCGGAGGCTTCCGGCCGATGCTGCCCGCGTGCGCGGCCCTTCCATCCGCCATGCCGTCGTTGCCATCTTGAAAAAGTCCGATTTCGATTTCGATCTGCCGCACGCGTTGATCGCGCAGAAACCGCTGGCCGAGCGCAGCGCCAGTCGCCTGATGTGTCTGGACGTGCCGGCTGGCCGGTACCACGACCATGCCTTTCGCGAGCTGCCGCGGCTGCTGCGCGCCGGTGACCTGCTGGTGTTCAACGACACCCGCGTGTTGCCGGCGCGCCTGTTCGGACGCAAGCCCACCGGCGGGGCGGTGGAGATCCTCATCGAGCGGGTCACCGGCACGCATGAGGCACGCGCGCAGATGCGGGCCAGCAAGAAGCCGCAGGCCGGCGGTCGCGTGGTGCTGGATGACGGCAGCGAGGTGGAGGTGCTGGGGCGCGACGGCGAGTTCTTCCGCCTGCGCTTCCATACCGACGGGCCGCTGGAAAAGCTGTTGCTGCGCATCGGCCACATGCCCCTGCCGCCGTACATCGAGCGCGCCGACGACGGCAGCGACCAGGAGCGCTACCAGACCATCTTCGCACGCCATGCCGGGGCGGTGGCCGCCCCGACCGCGGGCCTGCACTTCGATCCGCCGTTGATGCAGGCGCTGGCCGAGCGCGGCGTCGACACCGACTATGTCACCCTGCATGTCGGCGCCGGCACCTTCCAGCCCATGCGTGCCGAGCGCGTGGAGGACCACCACATGCACCGCGAGTGGCTGAACGTGGGCGCGCGCCTGGTGGAGAAGGTGCGCCGCACCCGCGCGGCGGGAGGGCGTGTCATTGCCGTGGGCACCACGGTGGTGCGGGCCCTGGAGAGCGCCTGCCGCGACGGCGAGCTGCAGCCGTTCAGCGGCGAGACGCAGATCTTCATCTTTCCCGGCTACCGCTTTCAGGCCATCGACGGCCTGGTCACCAATTTCCACCTGCCGCAATCGACCCTGCTGATGCTGGTGTCGGCATTGGCCGGGCGCGAGTTCGTTCTCGACGCCTATCGGCATGCGGTGGAGGCGCGCTACCGTTTCTTCTCCTACGGTGACGCCATGCTGATCCTGCCGCACGGCCCGTAGCGGTCCGGATGCCGCCGGTGATGCCGGCGACGTGAACGGATCGCCATTCCCGGTGCCGGAAGCACTGCCACGCGATGCCGCACGCGGTACGATGAAGGTCGTCTTTTTTCCGGTGGCATGAGGTGCGCCATGCAGTTGTGGTCGATCGCGGGCAATTCGCAGAAACTCGATGGCGGGGCGATGTTCGGCAACGCGCCGCGCGCGATGTGGTCGCGCTGGGTCCAGCCGGATGCGGAAAACCGCATTCCGCTGGCCTGCCGATGCCTGCTGGCCAGGGATCTGGACGGCAAGACGGTGCTGTTCGAAACCGGCATCGGCGCGTTCTTCGAGCCCAGGCTGCGCGAGCGCTATGGCGTGGTGGAAGAGCGTCACGTGTTGCTGGAGTCGCTGGCCGAGGCCGGTGTCGGGGATGCCGACGTCGACGTGGTGGTGCTCTCGCATCTGCATTTCGATCATGCCGGCGGACTGCTGGCGAGCTGGCGTGAGGGCCAGGCGCCGCAACTGCTGTTTCCCAACGCGCGTTTCGTGATCGGGCGCGAGCACTGGCGGCGCGCGCGCGACCCCCATCCGCGCGATCGGGCCTCGTTCATTCCGGGGTTGTGCGACATGCTGGAGGCCAGCGGCCGCCTGGAGCTTGTCGACGGCGAATTTTCCGACACCCTGGGCGAGGCCGTGCGCTTCACCTGGTCCGACGGCCACACGCCCGGCCTGATGCTGGCCGAGATCCGCGGCCCCGGCGACCGCGGCGGCATCGTGTTCTGCGCCGACCTGATTCCGGGTCGTCCCTGGGTGCACCTGCCGATTTCCATGGGTTACGACCGCTACCCGGAAAAGCTCATCGACGAGAAGCGCGCTTTTCTCGAAGACAAGCTGGAGCGCGACGTGCGGCTGTTCTTTACCCACGACCATGCCTGCGCCTGTGCCCGGGTGGCACGCGACGAGCGCGGCCGCTTCCAGGCCGTCGACACGCAGACCGCGTTGAAAGGTGCCCCGCTGTAAGGAGCTGATCGCCATGCCCGTTGCCCAACGAAACGGTATCGTTCCCGCCATCGGCGTCGTCATCGTGCTGGCGGCCGTATGGCTGAGCATCGCGCACGAGCGTGCGGCGGTGGCCTGGAGCCAGGGCCTGGAGCGCCATGGCGGCGAGGTGGTTTCGCTGAAGGCCGGTGCCGCGCCGGACAGCGTGCCCGACGGGCACATGGTGCGCCTGTCCGGTGTGCCGGGCGTGGAGGGGCGTCCCGCCGATCCCGATTTCGACGTGACCGCCGACAGCCCGGTGCTGGTGCGGGTGGTGGAGATGTTCCAGTGGCGGGAAGTGGGGCATGGCGGCTACATGTCCTACGAGCAGGACTGGGTGGACCATCCCGTGGATTCCAGCCGCTTCAGGCAGCCCGAGGGACATGCGAACACGCAGCCGTTCCCGTTCGAGGGCAAGACCTTTCGTGCGCGTGACGTGCGCCTGGGCGGGTTCGTGCTGGACCCGGCCATTGTCGCGGCGATGCCGCATCCGGCGCGTTCCTTCAAGCCCGATTTCAGCCATCTGCCGGCCAACCTGCAAGCCAGCTTCCAGGTGTCCGACGGCATGCTCGTCAGCAGTGCGCAGCCCGGCCACCCGCGCCTGGGCGATCTGCGCGTGCGCTGGCTGGCCGTCCCGCTGGACACCGTGACCGTGGTGGCGCGGGCCCGGCAGGGGCGGCTGGTGCCGGCTGCCGATGCCGCCGACGGCCGGGGCTTCAGCGTGCAACTGGGCGAGCGTTCGCTGTCCGAGGTCCACCCCGACCTGCCGCAGCCGCCCGGCGCCACGCACTGGTGGCGGGTCGCCAGCCTGCTGCTCGCCGGCATCGGCGTCTGGCTCGTCGTGGGCCGGTGGCGTTCGGGACGGGCTGCCGTGATGCTGGCTGTCGCCGGGGCGGCGGCGGTGATCGGCATCGTGATCGGCGCCCTGTGGGTGACCACCAACGTGGCCAGTGCGGCGATCGCCTGGGGCGTGGCCGTGCTGGCCATCGTGTATGCCATCCATGTCTGGAGGCGGCCGACGGCGGGGTGAGACCTGTCCGCGGCCGCGGCGGGTCAGTCCTGCCGGAACAGCACGTCGTGCTCCAGCAGCCACAATCCGGCGAACAGCTTGGGGTCGATGGAGAAGCCCTCGCGGGCCTTCTGCACCAGCCATGCGCCGGCCTGCTTGCGTTCGACTTCGTGCACGGTGATGTCCTCGCTGGCATCGCCGCCGCCGGGGCCGACCTTGCGCAGGTCGATGGCATGCACGAAAACCATCATTTCCGTGCTCATGCCGGCCGACGAGGGGCCCGCATGCAGAAAACGGATGTCCCCGCAGGCGTAGCCGGTTTCCTCCTCCAACTCACGGCGCGCGGCGAGCAGCGCGTCCTCGTCGTCCATGCCGTCCAGGTCGCCGACGAGGCCGGCCGGCATCTCGATGGTGCGTTCCAGTATCGGCACCCGGAACTGCTCCACGAACAGGACCCGGTCCGCGGGCGTGACGGCAATGATGATCACCGCGCCGCCGGGGTTGTTGCGCTCGACGAACTCCCAGCCGCCGCGCTGCTTCAGGGTCAGCCAGCGCCCCTGGTGCAGTACGTCGACCGGCGTGTCGGCGTCGGGAATCGGGCATGCGTCGCTCATGGGGTCTTCTCCATTGTTCGGGGCAACAGCCGGCGCAGCCGCTCGCGGGTCAGCGGACCCATGCGCAGATGTCCGACCAGGGCTTCCAGGGTGTCGGCTTCGGGAGCGCGACGTGCATGGGCCTGCGTCCGGGCGGGGACCGGAGCGTCCAGCGCGATGCGGGTCAGGCGGCGATACAGGCGCGCGTCGTCGGCATGTTCGCGCAGCCGCGCGGCACACGAGCGGGCACCGCGCAGGCTGAGGAAGGGAACCTCGTCGACGCGTTCCAGCAGCGCATCGAGGCTGCCGAAATGCGTCAACAGGGCGGCGGCGGTCTTGGCGCCGATGCCGGGTACGCCGGGAATATTGTCCACGCTGTCGCCGCACAGGGCCAGGTAGTCGGCCACCTGCGGTGGATGCACGCCCAGCCTGGCGTGCACGCCCGCGGGCCCCCAGCGCCGGCTGCGCGCGTAGTCCCATTGTTCGTCGTGCTCGCCCAGCAACTGGCCGAAATCCTTGTCGGCGGAAACAATGACGCTGCGGTAGCCTTCGGCGCGTGCGGTCCACAGGGCGCTGCCGATGAGGTCGTCGGCCTCGAAGCCGTCGTCGATCAGGGTGGTGATGCCCATGGCCGCCGAGATCCTGCGGCACAGCACGAACTGGTATTCCAGTTCCTCCGGCGGCAGCTCGCGATTGGCCTTGTAGGGCGGATAGATGGCATTGCGGAACGAGCGGGTCAGCGAGCCGTCGAAGGCCACCATCAGGTGGGTGGGCGCGGCCCGCTCCAGCAGTTCGCAAAGGAAGCGGGTGAATCCGTGGACGGCACTGACCGGGCGTCCGTCCGCATCCAGGAAGTCACCCGGCATGGCGTGCCAGGCCCGGAACACGTACAGGCTGGCGTCGACCAGATGCAGCGTGGGCAGCGTCACGGCGTCCACGCCGCGGCCACCGATGACAGCGGCGGGCGTTCGCGTTCGGGGATTTCGCGACGCGGCGTGCCGATGTGCACGAAACCCACCACGTGCTCGTCGTCGGCCAGGCCGAGCAGGCGTGCGGCCTCGCGGTCGTAGGCGGCCCAGCCGGTCAGCCACTGGGCTCCGAACCCCAGCGCCTGCGCGCCGAGCAGCAGGTTGTAGGCCACGCAGCCGGCCGAGAGCAGCTGTTCCTGCGCCGGAATGCGGCTGACGTCGTCGATGCGGGCCACCACGATGACCACCAGCGGCGCCCAGGTGTAGCGCTTGCGCTCCTTTTCCTGCTTGGTTGCCGGCAGCTCGGGGTCGCGGCGCACGGCAATGTCGGCCAGGCGCCGGCCCAGCTCCAGCTTGGCGTCACCCTCGACGACAAGCAGGCGCCAGGGCACGAGCTTGCCGTGGTCGGGAACCCGGATGGCGACCTCGAGCAGGCGTTCGAGCGTGGCCGCATCCGGGCCGGGGGCCTGCAACTGGCGCGAGGGCACGGACAGGCGGCGGGCGAGAAGGTCCAGCGGATCGTGGTTCATGCGGGTTCGGGCGCCTCGAGGGTGAAAGCGCCCGGCAGCAGTTGCCCGGCGCTGGTGTGGCGGACGTCGCCGGCGAGATTGGCCAGGGTGACGTCGATGTCCTCGCCGCCCAGTTCGCGGATCAGTTGCCGGCAGGCACCGCAGGGGCTGATCGGGCCGTCGGTGTCGCCGATGACCGCGATCCGCACCAGGTCGCCGGGGCGGCAGCCGGCGGCCACAGCCGCGCACAGGGCGGAGCGCTCGGCGCAGGTGGTCAGGCCGTAGGAAGCGCTTTCCACGTTGACGCCGGTGAAGATGCGGCCGTCGCGGCTGTGCACGGCGGCGCCGACCAGAAAGCCCGAGTAGGGGGCGTAGGCATGCTCGCGCGCGGCGCGGGCATGCTGCAGCAATTCGTCGCTTGTACTCATGCGTGCTCCTTCCACGGCGTCTTGGGGTATCTTGCCGTGTATGGACCAGCCAGTGTATAGCAAGCGGGTCCGCACATTTCCCGGCCGAGGAGGGTTCCATGGCGATCAGTATTGCCGCCTTGCGTGAAACGGGTACCGGCGAGCGCCGCGTGGCGGTCACGCCCGAAGTGGTGCAGAAGCTCCGGGGCGAGGGCGTCGAGGCGTGGCTGGAGCGGGGGGCAGGGCTGACGGCGGGTTTCGCCGACGCCGCCTATGCCGATACCCGTCTGGCCGATGCGGACGAGGTGCTGGCCCGTGCCGACATCCTGTGCTGTGTGCAGCCGCCGCCGCAGGACGTGACGCGGCGCCTGAAGCGCGGTGCGGTGCTGGTCGGGCAACTGCAGCCGCACGGCGCGCACGAGCGCCTGCAGACGTGGGCCGAGGCGGGGCTGTCCGCGTTCGCACTGGAGCTGCTGCCGCGCATCACGCGTGCCCAGGCCATGGATGTGCTGAGTTCGCAGGCGTCGGTGGCCGGCTACCGGGCGATGTTGCTCGCGGCGGAGGCCTGTCCGAAACTCTTTCCCATGATGACCACCGCCGCCGGCACCCTGCGCCCGGCCCGGGTGCTGGTGATCGGCGCCGGCGTGGCAGGCCTGCAGGCGATGGCCACGGCACGGCGCCTGGGAGCCCGGGTGGAAGGCTACGACGTGCGACCCGAAACGCGTGAACAGGTCCAGTCGCTGGGCGCGAAATTCCTGGAGCTGGGCGTGGAGGCCGCCGGCAGCGGGGGCTATGCGCGCGAACTGTCGGCCGAGGAGCGCGAGGCGCAGCAGCAGGCCCTGGCGGAGCATCTGCGGAACGTCGATGTGGTGGTGACTACGGCGGCGGTGCCGGGACGCCGGGCGCCACGGATCCTGTCGGCAGCCATGATCGACGGCATGCAGCCCGGTTCCGTCGTGGTGGACATGGCCGCCGCCACGGGCGGCAACTGCGAGCTGACCGAGCCGGGGGGACGGGTCGTGCATGCCGGCTGTGAGATCCTCGGACCGTTGGAGCTTGCCGCCGGCGCACCGCGGCATGCTTCGGAAATGTATGCCCGCAACGTCATGCATTTCGTCCGCCTGCTGATCCACGACGGCACGTTGGCGCCCGATTTCGACGACGAGCTGGTGGCCGCCACCTGTACGGTCCACGACGGCAAGGTGCGCTTCGGCCCTGCGGCGTGAACAACCAGGAGCCGGATCGGCTCACATGGGGCGTTTCGACGCGGCGGGAGGCGGCAGGTCGTCGTGGGCGCCGTGTTCGATCCAGTGCCGGCGCTGTTGCGGGCTGAGATGGCGCCATTGCTTGTGCAGTTGTTTTTGCTCCCCGGGCGGGAGCTGCTTGAAGCGTTCGTAGGCCTGGTGCAGGCGGTTCCGCTGTTCCGGAGAGAGGTGGCGGAAAAGGCGATGGTTGGCGCGTGCCCGGCGTCGCTCGGCCGGCGACATGCGTTCCCAGCGGGCGATGCGCTGGCGGATGGCCTCGCGGCGCGTGGAGGGCAGCTTTTCCCAGCGGCGCGCCTTGCGCATGATGTGGTGTTGCACGTGGGGCGGCATGCGGTTCCAGCGCGGCTTCAGCGGCGACAGGATGTGTTGCGTGTCGGTATCCAGGTGGTCCCAGGTGACGGCGGGGCGCGGGTCGTCCCGTCGCGGTGGCGGCGACGCATGGCGGGGAGCGTCCCGCACGGAGGCTGGCGGCGGCGCGAAGGCGGCGGCATGCGCCCCGGTCGGCGAGCCGGCCAGGAGTGCCGCCAGGAGCGCTGCCAGGAACGCGAGGGTGGTCGTCGGGCGCATGTCCACTACCTGCGGGAGGCCTGGCTGGCGACGGCCGGCTGGTCGGCCAGCCAGGCGTAGAAGTCCATGTCCTGGTACAGCGCCGGGTCGGTCTGGTCGGCATCCGGTGGCAGCAGCTGGTCGGCCGTGGCTCCTCCGCTTGCCACGGACGGGGCCGGACGGGTGTCGCCGTGGAACGGCTGCCAGTTGACCAGCACGGCCAGGGCGGCCATGGCGAAGGCGCCCGCGGGCACCATCCAGCGTATGTGCCTGCGGGCCGGCGACGGGGCCTTTTCCAGGGCGGTGCGGCGCGCGGCGCGCAGGCGCGCGGCGGTGGCCGGCTCGACCCGGGGGCCCAGCTCGCGGTACAGCCTGCGTGCACGGGTGGTGATGTCGGTGTCGGGCGAGGTGTTCATCGCCATTCCTCCAGTTGTTCACGCAATGCGTGCATGGCACGCGACAGATGGGTTTTGACGCTGCCTTCGGAGCAGCCCATGGCGGCGGCGGTGTCGGCCACGCTCATGTCTTCCAGCACGCGCAGCATGAATGCCTCGCGCTGGCGGGTGGGCAGGGTGGTCATGGCCCGGTGCAGGTCGGTCATGGCCTGGCGATCCTCCAGCCGCTCCTGCGGGTTCGGGTCGTGGCTGGCCGGCTCCCAGGCCGGCAGTTCGCCGCCGTGTCCGTCCGGGCCGCCGCCCAGCCACCCGACCACGATCGAGCGCACCTTGCGCCGACGCTGCAGGTCCACGATGCGCCGACGCAGGATGGACCAGAACAGCGGCGCCCATTCCGCGGGCGGTTTGTTGCGGTAATGGCGCACCAGGCGCAGCATGGCGTCCTGCACGGCATCCATGGCCTCGTCGGGGTCGTTGAGGGTGAACCGGGCCATGCGCCACGCGCGCTGCTCCACCTGCGCGAAAAACGCATCCAGGCTGGCCGGCGTGCTTTCGTCGCCGTCCAGGAAGCGGGCGTCCAGTGCCGGAGCGGCGCTGTTCACGGTTTTGTCCCCTGTGGGCTGCTCATCCCGGGACTCCATCGGAGTGTGTTCCTCTCGAATAACGCGCAGGCACGAACGCGGTTGACAGCGGGCCGCCGCTTGCCGCGCGGGTGTCTTCCATGCTGCCACAAGGTGTCCCGGGATGCGCTATCGTACGGACACGGCATTGCGGAGGTGGGCCATGATCGACGGTTTCGTTGCGTTGTACATCTTCATGCTGGCGGCATTCACCGGCTACGAGATCATCAGTCGGGTGCCGGTGATCCTGCATACTCCCCTGATGTCCGGCTCCAACTTCGTGCATGGCATCGTGCTGGTGGGCGCGATGGTGGCCCTGGGGCGCGCCGATACCGGATGGGAAATCGGCATCGCGCTGGCGGCGGTGCTGTTGGCGGCCGGCAACGTGGCCGGCGGCTACGTGGTCACCGAGCGCATGCTGGAGATGTTCAAGCCGAGCCGCAAGCCGGGGGATGAATCATGAGCGCGCCGGAATGGATGGTCCGGGCGGTCTATTTCCTGGCCGCGCTGCTGTTCATCCTCGGCCTCAAGCGCATGAGCTCCCCGCGCACGGCGCGTGGCGGCATTCGCTGGGCCGGGCTGGGCATGCTGCTGGCGGTGGTGGCCACCTTTTTCCTGCCGGGCATGCAGCACCTCTGGCTGATGTTGCTGGCCATCGTGGTGGCGGTGGTGCTGGCCTGGGTTGGCGGCCGCCGCGTGGCGATGACGGCCATGCCGCAGATGGTGGCGCTTTACAACGGCATGGGCGGTGGCGCGGCGGCGGCCATCGGCGCGGTCGAGCTGCTGGGGCTGGTTGCCGTGGCAGGGCTGGCGCAGGCCGCCGCCGCGCCGGGCACCACGCACATGGTGCTGGCGGTGCTGGGTTCGCTGATCGGCGCGGTGTCGTTCTCGGGCTCGCTGGTGGCTTTCGCCAAACTGCAGGGCTGGATGGACCGGCGCTGGGTGTTTCCGGGACAGCGCCTCGTCAACATGGGCGTGCTGGCCGCGGCGGTGGTGCTTGGCGCGGTACTGGCGACGGGACACGTGGGCATCGGCCTGGTGGTGGCCTTCTTCGCGCTGGCCCTGGCATTCGGCCTGCTGATGACGCTGCCGATCGGCGGCGCCGACATGCCGGTGGTGATTTCCCTCTACAACGCCCTGACCGGCCTGGCCGTGGCCTTCGAAGGCTTCGCGCTGGGCAACGAGGCGATGATCATCGCCGGCATGGTGGTGGGTGCGGCCGGCACGCTGTTGACACAGCTGATGGCCAAGGCCATGAACCGCTCGCTGGGCAACGTGCTGTTCGGCAATTTCGGCGCGGCGGCCGCGGTCGGCATGCAGGAAGTGGAGGGAACGCTGAAGCCGATCGACGCCGCCGACGCGGCGGTGATGATGGCCTATGCCGAGCGCGTGGTCATCGTGCCGGGCTACGGCATGGCCGTGGCGCAGGCGCAGCACAAGATCTGGGAGTTCGCGCGGCTGCTGATCGAGCGGGGCGTCAAGCTCACCTTCGCGATTCATCCGGTGGCCGGGCGCATGCCGGGGCACATGAACGTACTGCTGGCCGAGGCCGGGGTGCCGTACGACCTGATCGCGGACATGGACGACGTCAATCCCGCGTTCACCAACACCGACGTGGTGCTGGTGATCGGTGCCAACGACGTGGTCAACCCGGTCGCCCGGACCGACCCGGGCTCGCCCATCTACGGCATGCCGATCCTGGACGTGGCGGCGGCGAAGAACGCCATCGTCATCAAGCGCGGAAGTGGCAGGGGCTTCGCCGGCGTCGAGAACGCGCTGTTCTACGCCGACCGCACGCGCATGCTGTACGGCGACGGCCAGGCCATGGCCGGCGAACTGGTCACGGCGCTGAAGGCGCTCGACTAGACGTGCGGGCGCAGCGCCAGGCGGCGACGGCCAGGGCCAGCAGCATGCCGGCCACGCAGGCCGTGACAAAGCGCGTGTCCAGCGAGGCATGTGCCAGGGCCAGCAACATGCCGACACCGGCCCGGTGCAGCGTGTGCAGGTAGGGCAGGCCCATCACCGCCGCCAGTTGCAGCCCGGCATACAGGCATTTCATGTAGATGGCGGCCAGCAGCGTACCGCCGACGGCCAGCGCCATGGCCGCGGGACGCACGCGCGTCACCCAGGCGCAGACCGCACCGCCCATGATCGCGCCCGCGGGCAGGGCGAACCACCATGCCGCCGATGGCACGCGCAGCGACACGGCCAGCCAGACCGCGCCCAGGGCCAGGGCCATGGCGCAGGCGCAGATGACGGCAACGACGGCCTGCAGGCCGCGCCGCAAGGGGGCGGCGGCAGACGGGTCCGGAGTGGATGGCATGGGTGCTGGGCGGTGCAAAAACGGCCATGATACCTGCTTGCCGCCGGGATGCGGTTGACTTGGGACGCGATCGTCCGCATTCAAACAGGCATAATGGGCGTTCGCCCCCGGTTCCTCCTCCCCGTTCCAGAGATCGACATGAGTGGTTTCAGCCTCAGCAGCGAGCCTTTTACCCTGCAGCGCGACTGCCCCGCGGTCATGGTGCCGCAAGGCGACCGCGTCACCCTGCCGGCCGGACAGATCGGCTACATCACCCAGGCCCTGGGCGGCAGCTTCACCATTTACGTCGAGGGCAACCTGTTCCGCGTGGCCGGCGACGACGCCGATGCCCTGGGCAAGGAGCGGCCGGAGCCGCTGACCCTGCCCGACGACGCGGGGGATGCGGACGTGGAAAAGCTGGTCTGGGCCCAGCTGCGCACCTGCTTCGACCCCGAGATTCCGGTCAACGTGGTGGATCTCGGCCTGGTCTACGACGTCAGCATGGAGCATACCGAGGACGACCAGCGCACCGTCTACGTGAAGATGACCCTGACCGCGCCCGGGTGCGGCATGGGCGACATCCTGGTCGACGACGCGCGTGAAAAGCTGGAGATGATCCCGACCATCGTCGAGGCCGACATCGACCTGGTGTTCGATCCGCCATGGAACTACTCCATGATGTCGGACGAGGCCAAGCTGGAAACCGGCATGATGTGATTGATCCGCCGGCGAGGGCGCCGGTAGGCGCATCGGCCCGTGGCCGTCGCGACCACGGGCCGGCCGCCGCGCAGGTCAGTCTCCGGCCGCCTCGAAACGGTTGGCCTTGCGGTTTTTGCGTACGTGGCGCGGATTCCACACGCGGCCGTTCATGGCGATCCACACGCCGTCGGCCAGGGTCTGCACCGCACCCACCGCGCAGCCGATGTTGAACACCGCGTCGGAGCCCTGGAAACGGGCCGGGTTGAGCGCCCCGGTCAGCACGATGACCTTGTTCTCGATGCCTTCCAGCACGCGCGCGGTATCCACCATGGAGTCGGTGCCGTGGGTCACCAGCACGTGGCGGTGCGGTTGCGCCTCGATGGTGGCACGGATCAGCCGGCGGTCGGCATCGGTCATCTCCAGGCTGTCCTTGCGCAGGATCGAGGCCACGTCGAACTCGAACGCCACACCCAGCTGGGCCAGGATCTCGCCGATCTGCGGCGCCCCGATCTGGTAATCGGACTTGGCGTCGAAATAGATCTTGTCGATGGTGCCGCCGGTGGTGACGATGGCGAGATGCTGCATGTTCTGGGGGTCGGGCATGGCGAGGGGCGAGGGCTTGGGGAAAGGCGACATTATCGCGTGAATGGTGATGCATGGCGAGATCGGTCGATCGAGGCCATGGACTGTTCCCATAAAAACAGCCCGCTTTTCAAAGCCCTGTGGGAGCGGCCCATGGCCGCGAGGGCTCCGGTTCAGCGGAGGTCCGCCCGGCCCGGGCACAACGCCGCCACCGCCTCGACATCCTCATGCCCGCACAGGCGCACGAGGCCGCGCCCGATGAACAGGTTGTGCGCGGCACGGGCGAACGGCGTGCCGGTGGCGCGCGCGTTGCGGGCCAGCAGGGCGGCAGCGAGGCTGCGGGCCAGGGTGAAGGCCAGGCCGCGCGCCGAGGCTTCCAGCCGGGCGCGGTCGCCAGCGACCGCCTCCAGATGGTGTTCGGCGGCGTCCACGGCCTGTTCGATGGCAGGGGCGGACAGGCCCGAAAGGAGACGCGCGATGCCTTCGCGCAGTGGCGCCGTGCCGCTGGCGTGCAGGGCACGCAGGGTATCCAGTGACAGCACGTTGGTGGTGCCTTCCCAGATCGGGTACACCTGCGCGTCGCGCAGCAGCTGCGGCAGCCCGGTATCCTCGATGTAGCCGTTGCCGCCGAAGCACTCCAGGGTTTCGCTGGCGATGCGGGTGGCCAGCTTGCCGGTCCACAACTTGGCCAGCGGCGTGGCCAGCCGCAGCAGCGCGGCCTCGTGGGCTTCGGCATGACCACTTTCCACGCGCCCCAGCAGTTCGGCGACAAAGAAGGCCAGGGCGAAGGCGGCGGCACAGTCGGCCTGCATGTCGGCCAGGGTGCGGGCGTGCAGGGGGTGGTCGACGAGGCGTCGGCCGAAGGCTTCGCGGCGGCGTGCGTAGTCGCCGGCCAGGGCCACGCAGCGACGCATGCCGGCCACGGCGCAGACCGCGTTCCAGGTGCGCGTGACGTTGAGCATGGGGGCGACCTGGCGCACGCCGTGGCTCAGGTCGCCCAGCGGCCATGCCGGCACGCCGTCGAGGTGGATTTCGGCAGTGGGCAGCTCGCGCGTGCCCAGCTTGTCCTTGATGCGGTCGACGGTGACGCCGTTCCAGCGGCCGTCGGCGGTTTTCGTCTCGACATGGAACAGGGCCAGGTCGTCGCCGTCGTCGGGACGGGCCAGGGCCAGCGCGGCTTCGCCAACGATGGCCGAGGTGAACCACTTGCGTCCGTAGAGCCGCCATTGGCCGTGCTCGTCACGGCGGGCCACGGTACTGGTGCGGCCGACATCCGAGCCGCCGCCGGTTTCGGTCATCCATTGCCCGGACAGCCTCAATGAAGCCGCGTCGCGGGCCAGGTAGTGCGGCAGCACGCGCGCGGCCAACTCGCGGTTGCCGCTGGCCTTGATGGCGACGAGGGCGCCATCGGTCATGGCCAGCGGGCAGGTGTAGAACTCGCTGGCGACGTGGTAGAGGTACACGCGCGCGAACTGTTCCAGGCGTGCTGTCGGACCGGCCGCCTCGTCGTGTCCGGCGGCCAGCAACGCATGCCGCGTGGTGATGTCCGGCCCTTCGCGCCATGCCGTGGTCAGGGCGATACGGTCCACGCGCCGTCCCCAGGCGTCCCAGGGCGTGTGCACGGGAATTTCGGCAGGCTGCTGATGGCGTCGCTGCCACGCCATGCGCGTGTAGTCGGCCAGCGCCTCCAGGTCGGGTTCGGTGGCCTTGCGCCGCGTCGCGGGCAGGCGGTGCGCCAGCAGGTGCTGCAGCAGCGGGTCGGCATGCAGCGGGTGCGGCAGTTGCGGAGCGTCCTGCAGAAAGCCCATGGCCAGCCTCCGTATCGGGAAACGTCGCCTCGAGTATAGGCCGCGTGCAGGCCCGCGCGGCGCGTGCAGGCCCGCGCGGCGCGGGCAGGGTGCCGGCGTGTTCAGGAAACCGGCATGCCGCGCAGGTCGACGCCGTCGGCGGTGACCATCAGCACCGAGCCTTGCTCGTACCAGTCGCCCAGCACGATACGCTGTGCCGGCGAGCCGTCGAGGCTGAAGTCGTGGACGGCGGGGCGATGGGTGTGGCCGTGGACAAGACGCGTGACGCCGGCCGCGCGCATGGCCTTTTCCACCTCGCCCTGGTTGACGTCCATGATGGTTTCGTCGGTGCTGCCGGTATGGCTGCGGCTCTCGTCGCGTGATTGTGCGGCCAGGGCGCGGCGTGCCTGCAGTGGCGTGGCCAGGACCTGGGCTTTCCACGCCGGGGTGCGGACCCGGGCGCGCACTTCCTGGTAGACCAGGTCGTCGGTGCACAGGGTGTCGCCGTGCATCAGCAGGGTGGGCGTACCCTGGATGTCGTGGACCACGGCGTCGTCCGTGATCAGGGTCATGCCGGCGCGTTCGGCGAAGGCCGGACCCAGCAGGAAGTCGCGGTTGCCGTGCATGAAGTACACCGGCACCCCGGCATCGGCAAGGGTATGGATGGCACGGGCGATGCGGCCCGGCAGTTCGGCGTCGTCGTCGTCGCCCACCCAGGCTTCGACCAGGTCGCCGAGGATGTACAGGGCGTCGGCGCGGCGCATCGCCGGGGAGGCCATGAAATCCTCGAACAGGCGCGTGATGTGCGGGCGGCTGTCGTCCAGGTGCAGGTCGGCGATGAATGCGGTGGCCATGCGGGGAGATCAGTCTGCGGAAGGGGAGGCGGACGTGCCGGCGGGTGCGGCGCCGGATGTCACGGTGGTGGCGGCCGCGGCCGGCGCGCTGGCCGCGCGGGCGGGGTCGCCCTTCACCTCGACGCTTTCGATGACCACCAGCGGCTGCGGCACGTCACCGGCGAACGGACCCTGGGCGTGCGTGGGCAGGTCGCCGATCTTGTCGACCACGTCCATGCCCGCGACCACCTTGCCGAACACCGTGTAGCCCCAGGTCAGCCCGCTTTGCTTGCTGACGTAGTCCAGGCGGCGGTTGTCCACCAGGTTGATGAAAAATTGCGAGGTACCCGAATCCGGGTCGCCGCCGCGTGCCACGGCCACGGTGCCGCGCAGGTTGCTGAGCCCGTTGTCGGCTTCGGCGGGTACCGGGTCGTGGGTGCGCTTTTCGGTCAGTTGGCGGGTGTAGATGCCGCCCTGGACCAGGTAACCCTTGATGACGCGGTGGAACACCGTGCCGGCATAGAAGCCCGAGCGCGCGTACTGCAGGAAGTTGGCCACGCTCTTGGGCGACTTGTCCGGATAAAGCTCGATGGTGATGTCGCCCTCGTTGGTGTGCAGCACCACTTCGGGCAGCGCGACCGCGGCCTGCGCGGCGCTGGCCGCCGGCGCGGGCGCACTCGTCTGGGCGGCAAGCAACGGGGGAAAGGCCAGGAGCAGCAGGGACAGCAGGGTTTTCGTCATGGCGGCGCGGCGAATGGGGTGGCGGACTGCGGACAAGTCTACACAGGCGGGCCTTCGCGGGCACGCCCGCGCGGGGCCGGCGGGCGGAAGGTCAGCCGCGCTGGGCGTCACGCGGACGGTCCGGGGTTCCGATGTTGCGCTTCTGCAGTTCCAGCAGCAGCGGGCGCAGCTGGTCGATGTCGGCCTGCACGCGGGCCCGCTGGTAGTAGTTGAGGCTCTTGTCCTCGAGCAGGCGCTGCAACTGTTCCATGGCATCGAAGGGGCGGCCTTCCAGATAGCTGGCATTGGCCCATGATTCGGCGGCGTTGAACCTGTCGCCGGCAATCTCGCTGGCGCGTGCGTAGGTGCGGAACAGCTGCGGCTCCTCGGCATCGTCCAGCAACGGCTTGAGCAGGGCCGCGGCCTTGCGTCCGTGTTCGGGCGACTTGTCGCGGATCAGGGCTTCGGACCAGGCCAGCACGATGGCGCGGTTGTGCGGTGAAGCCGCGTCGAGACGGGTATAGGTGGCCAGGGCCTGGTCGACTTTGCCGGCGTGGGCCAGGGCATCGGCCAGGGCCAATTGCAGGGGCAGGCTGGAGGGGTGCTCGCGGACCAGCGGACGCAACTGTTCCAGCGCGGTACCGGCCTGGTTGTGGCGGGTCAGTGCCAGCGCGTAGCCGTAGCGGTTGGCGGTCGTGTCGAAATGTTTTTCCTTGAGATGGCGGCGGTAGTAGTCGACCGCCTTGCCGGCGTCCATGCTCAGGGCACGCACGCGCTCGCGCATCAGGGCGTACAGGGCCGGCCCGTCGCCGTCACGGTGTACCGCGGTGAGCTCGGCGGGGTTGGACACATAGCTGATCGGGGCGGTGATCTTTTCCCATTGCTGACGGCTGATGGGAGGCACCGCCGTATCCTGGTAGCGCGTTTCCAGGCCGCGCGCGCGCGATTTGGCATCGGCGATGCGGTTCAGCGTCACCGGGTGGGTCTGCAGCAGGGCGGGCACGTCGCTGCCGCCGCCGAGGGCGTTTTCCATGCGCTGGAAGAAGTCGGCCATGGCCTCGGGATCGTAGCCGGCGGCGGCCAGGGTCTGGATGCCGATGCGGTCGGCCTCGACCTCGTCCTTGCGCGTGAAGTTGATCTGGCGCTGCTGCAGCAGGCCCATGCCGGCGGCCAGCACGCCCATGGCGGCGTCGCCGCCGGAGTTGTTGTAGCCGTTGTACCCGTAGGCGTAGCCATGGCCGCTGTCGGCAGCGCCGGCGGCGATCGCCCCCAGCAGCACCAGGGCCATCAGCGGGGCGTCCTTCTTCGAGGCTTCGAAGGCGCGTTCCAGGTGGTGCTGGGTGATGTGGCCGATTTCGTGCGCCATTACGGCGGCCAGTTCACTTTCGCTCCGCGTGAGGTCGATCAGGCCGGCGTTGACGCCGATATAGCCGCCGGGGGCGGCAAAGGCGTTGATGACCGGGGTGTTGACCACGAAGAAGGTGAATTTCTGTGAAGGAGCATCGCTGCGCGCCACCAGCCGGTAGCCGACGTCGTTGAGGTAGTCGTTGACCAGCGGGTCGTCCAGCACCATGTGCATCGCGCGCATCTGGTGCAGCATCTGCGCGCCGTACTGGCGGGCCTCGTGTGGCGACAGCGCAGCCTGCGCCGAGCTGCCGAGGTCGGGCAGGCGCACATGCTCCTGCGCACCGGCCGCGCCCGAGGCGAGGGCGAGGCTGGTGCTCAGCAGCGTGGTGGCGAGGCGTTTCATCAGCATGGCGGCAGCATACACGGCGCAACATGACCAAAGACAGCCCGGCGATGCCGGGGCGCTTCCTGCATTGGACCGTGGGAACCGGACGGGGTTCCGGGCTTGCTTAATGCCGCTGCCGGCCCCATCTGGGGCATGGCCGAACCGATCAAGGAGTCCGAACGTGGCACGAATCGAAATGTACAGCACCCGCGTCTGCCCCTACTGCGTGGCTGCCAAGAACCTGTTGAAGTCGAAGGGGTTGACGTGGGACGAGATCCTCGTCGATGCCGATCCCGACGCGCGCGTGAAGATGCTTGAGCGCAGCGGCGGGCGGCGCAGCGTGCCGCAGATCTTCATCAACGACCATCACGTGGGTGGTTATGACGACCTGGTGGCCGCCGACCGCAGCGGAAAACTGGCGCAATGGCTGGAGCCGCAGCCGGACGATCCGGGCTGACGACCATGCCCGCGCGTATGCCATCCGGGAATGGCGATATAATGGCCGGATTTGAGAGCCGGATTCCGGCCTCGCGGTTTCCGCCTCCCGGTACGCTGCCGGCAGGCAACGCGCCATCCTAGGAGTTGTCCATGAGCAAGACCATCGCCGTGATTCGCGGGGACGGCATCGGCCCCGAAATCATGTCCGCCACGCTGCGCGTCCTCGACGCCCTGGAGTGCGGCCTCGCCTACGACTTCGTCGAAGCCGGCACCGGCGCCCTCGAGGCGCAGGGCGAACTGCTGCCCCAGGCCACCCTGGAGGCCATCGCACGCCATGGCGTGGCCCTGAAGAGCCCGCTGACCACGCCGATCGGCAAGGGCTTCAGCTCCATCAACGTGCAGTTGCGCCGGCACTTCGACCTGTACGCCAACGTGCGCCCGGCGGTGACCTTTCCCGGCACGCGCTCGCGCTACGACAACATCGACATCATCACCGTGCGCGAGAACACCGAGGGCGCGTACCTGGCCGAGGGCCAGACGCTGTCCGAGGACGGCGAAGTCGCGCAGTCGATGGTGCGCAACACGCGCAAGGGCGCCAGCCGCATCGTGCGCTACGCCTTCGAGATGGCTGTCCAGAAAGGCCGCAGGAAGGTCACGGCGGTGCACAAGGCCAACATCATCAAGACCGCCTCGGGCCTGTTCCTGGACGTGGCGCGCGAGATCGCGAAGGACTATCCGCAGATCCAGTACAACGAGCTGATCGTGGACAACACCTGCATGCAGTTGGTGATGGATCCCGAACAGTTCGACGTGATCGTCACCACCAACCTGTTCGGCGACATCATTTCCGACTTGTGTGCCGGCCTGGTCGGCGGCCTGGGCCTCGCGCCGGGCGCCAACATCGGCGAAAACGCGGCCATCTTCGAGGCCGTGCACGGCTCCGCGCCGGACATCGCCGGCAAGGGCGTGGCCAACCCCTGCGCCCTGCTGCTGGCTGCCGCCGACATGCTCGACCATCTGGACATGGTGGAGAAGGGCGGCAGGATCCGCGCCGCCATCCGCGAGGTCATCACCCGCGGCGATCGCACCACGCCGGATCTGGGCGGTACGGGCACGACCGACGGCTTTGCCGATGCCATCATCGAGCGCGTCAAGGCCTGACGGAAACCCGTCGGCGCCATGAAAAAACCGCGGCCCGCCGCGGTTTTTTCATGGCTTCACGGAAAATTTCGTGGCGTGGACGGGTGTGCCGGCATACGATAGGTGCACCTGATTCCAGGCGAGGGAGCCGGAGTCGGGGCGGAACCGGCGCAGCGCGGCCGGCGTCCGGCACGACCGTATTGTTTGGATATCCGGAAAATTCTGATGCTGGAATCGGGGTGGCGTTTCATTCTTGCCTCGATGCTGCTGCTGACCGGCAGCCGCATCGCACTGTGCGCCTGGCAGCACGAGCGTGTCCGTGACGCCGGGGGCTGGTGGCCGATACTGTTCGGCGGCCTGCGCATCGACACGAGCTTCATCGCCATGGTGGCGGGCTTTCCGCTGCTCCTGGCGCCATGGCTGGGCATGTTCGCCTGGGCGCATGTGGTCGTCCTCTACTGGTTCTCGGTGTGGTGGATGATCCTGGTGCTGCTGGAAGTGGCCACACCGCAGTTCATTGTCGAATACGACAGCCGGCCCAACCGGCTTTTCGTGGCCTACCTGGGCAGCCCCCGCGAAGTGGGGAGCATGCTGTGGCGCGGCTACAAGCCGCTGCTTGCCGTGGGGCTGGCGACGTGGGCGGTATTGAGCTGGGTGGGCATCACCTGGATCGCCACGCCCTTCGAGCCGCTCGACCTCGGCATGTGGGAGCGCGCCGGACTGACCGTGGGGCTTTTCGTGGTGCTGTTCCTGGCCGGGCGCGGCACGTTGGGGCACCGGCCCCTGAATGCGGCGCACGTGGCCTTTTCCAGCGACGCCATGGTCAACATGTTGCCGCTCAACTCGGCCTTCGTGGTGGCCAACGCCATCCGCGACATGCGTGACGACAAGCCGGCCTCGGCCGTGTACGGGCGCATGGACGAAGCGCACATGCACGCGCTGGTGCGCCATGGCATGGGCCTGGACGGCGAGCCGCTGGATCCCGGCATGCCGTCCCTGCATCATGCCGAGGCGACGGTGCGCGGCCGGCGGGCGAAGCACGTGGTGGTGATTGTCCAGGAGAGCCTGGGCGCGCAGTTCGTGGGTTGCCTCGGCGGCCGCGACCTCACGCCGTGCCTCGACGAACTGGCCACGCGGGGGCGTCTGCTGGCGCGCCACTACGCCACCGGCACGCGCTCGGTGCGCGGGCTGGAGGCCATCGTGTCGGGTTTTCCGCCCACGCCGGCCGATGCGGTGGTGAAGCTGCCGCGCAGCCAGCGCGATTTCTTCACCCTGGCCGCCCTGCTGGGCCGGCAGGGCTACCACTCGCGTTTCATCTACGGCGGCGAGGCCCACTTCGACAACATGAAGGGGTTTTTTCTGGGCAACGGCTTCGACACCGTCATCGACCGGCCGAAGTTCCAGACCCGGCCCGGTTTCGTGGGCTCCTGGGGCGCCTCGGACGAGGACATGTTCGAGGAGCTGCACCAGCGCCTGTCCGGTGACGGCGATGCGCCGACCTTCTCGCTGGCCTTCAGCGTCAGCAATCATTCGCCATGGGAGTATCCTGCCGGACGCATCGAACCGGTCGGCAATCCGGCCAGCGTGGACAACACCGTGCGCTATGCGGATTGGGCCATCGGCGCGTTCTTCCGGCGCGCCATGGCTTCGTCGTACTGGGAGGACACGGTGTTCCTGGTCGTGGCCGACCATGATGCCCGCGTCTGCGGCGCCAGCCTGGTGCCGGTGCGCCACTTCCACATCCCGGCGCTGTTCCTGGGCGGCGCCGTGGAGGCGCTGCGTGACGAGGGCATCAGCAGCCAGATCGACCTGGCACCGACCTTGTTGTCGCTGGCCGGCATCGACAGCGTGCATCCGATGCCGGGGCGGGACCTCACGCGCTGCGCGCCGGGGCGCGCCCTCATGCAGTACGGTGACAACTTCGGCTATCTGAAGGGCGAACGGCTGCTGGTGCTGGAACCCGGCCACCCGGCCCGACAGTTCGCGTGCCCGACCGGCCTGGATGTGGGCATGGAGCAGGCAGTGGAGGCCGCCCTGGCCGAAGAGGCCCTGGCGCATGCACTGTGGCCGGGCTGGGCCTACTTCAACCAGCGTTACCGCATGCCCGCCGCCACGGCGGTGCCGACACCCGTGGCGGAGGCTCCCGGCATGTCGCCGTCTTCGCCCGCGGCGCCCTGATGAGCCGCGGAATGAGCGCGCCGGAGCTTTTCCGGTGCGGGCGGGCGGCTTTCTAGTCGCCGGTTTTGTGCTTGCCGGGGCGGTAGTGTCCAGGCTCGGCGCGGAACGGAATGGCCAGGCGATTCCAGGCGTTGATCGTTGCTACCGCCAGGTCCAGGTCGATCAGTTCTTCTTCGCTGAACACGGCGAGTGCCTGCTCGTAGACCTCGTCGGGCACACCGTGCTGCGGGTCCAGCCGGGTGACGGCCTCGCACCAGGCCAGTGCCGCGCGCTCGCGTTCGCTGTAGAACGGCGCTTCACGCCAGGCCGGCAGCACGAACAGGCGCATGGGATCTTCGCCGGCGGCCAGGGCATCCTTGCTGTGCATGTCCATGCAATAGGCGCAACCGTTGAGTTGCGAGGCACGCATGAATACCAGTTCGACCAGCGGCGCTTCGAGGCTGGAATCGCGTATGTGGGCGCCGAGGTCGAGTAGTGGCTTGAGTGCTTTGCCGCGTTTCGCGTAGTAGTTGATGCGTTGGGTCATGAGGTGTCTCCTTGGGGAAGGGCAAAAACCGGGACCGGAACCGGCCCCTCAATACAAGGACGCGCGGGCCTGCCATTTCGTGACTGCCTGCAGATGCGCGAGTTTGGCCGGGTGGCGAAGCGCATGGATCGTGGTGATCCGTCCGTCCTTGCATTCGATCCACATCGCGGTGGTGAACGTACCGTCGGTTTCCCACAACAGCGCCGGGGCGCCGTTGAGCGTGGCGAGGTGGAAACGCGGAGGTCGCTCGCGGGACCCGCGTGCCACCTGCAGGTACAGGCGGGCCAGCCGTTCTGCGCCGTGCAGCGGACGCAGGGCGGCGTGAACGACCCCGCCGCCATCGCTGATGTGGATGGCATCCTCGGCGAACAGGGCCTGCAGCGATGCCAGCGTGGGCTGTTCCATGGCCGCCACGAACCGTTGCAGCAGGCGTTGCTGGGCGTGGATGTCCGTGCGGTAACGCGGCCGGTCTTCGCGCAGCCGTTCCCGAGCACGATGCACGCGCTGGCGGCAGGCGCTTTCACCGATGCCGAGGATGGCCGCCGTCTCGGCGTGGCTGTAGTCGAAGACCTCGTTGAGCAGGAATGCGGCACGCTCGTCCGGCCTCAGTCGTTCGAGCAGGGCGAGAAAGGTCAGGGTCAGGGACTGGTCGCGCTCCAGTGTCGCCTCGGGCGTGTCGGTGTCGGCGTGGCCGGTGGTTATTTCTCCTGCCACCGGTTCGGGCAACCAGGGGCCGGGGTAGTGCGCGCGTTCGGTTTTGGCGCGGCGCAGGCGGTCCAGGGCCAGGCGGGTAGTGACGGTGACCAGCCATGCTTCCGGGTCGTCCAGGGCGGCACTGTCCTGTGCGTGCCAGCGCAGCCAGGCATCGTGCAGCACGTCTTCGGCATCGGCCGGCGTGCCGAGCATGCGGTAGGCCAGGCCGAACAGGCGCGGGCGGTGGTGCTGGAACAGGGCGGTTTGCGGGTCCATGGTGGTTTCCGGAGTACCAGTCACGACAAGGACGCTCGAACCCTCGGAAACGTGACCGGTGGTCAGCGCAGCAGCGGCCAGGGCGCCAGGAGGATCACCCACAGGGCCAGCACGATGCCCGCGTATTTCAGCGTGCGGAACAGTTTGGGACTGCGTTTCTTGAAGGCGCGGCTGCGTTCGCGGTTGCGCTGGCTGAGGGCATAGAGGCGGTTGACCAGCCCGGTCTTTTCGGCTTCGGAGTCGCTGTTGGGGGACGCCGTGATGCGCCCCATGAAGGCGCCGACGCGGTGGTTGAGGGTACGCATGAAGCCGGTCTTCAGCGGGCGCTCGACGTCGGCGAACAGGATGATGCGCGACTGGTCGGTCTTGTTGTGGACCCAGTGCACATAGGTTTCGTCGAACACCAGGTCCTTGCCGTCGCCCCAGGCATGCTCCTCGCCGTCGACGAAGATGGCGCAGTCGCGTGAGTTGGGCGTGATCAAGCCGAGGTGGTAGCGCAGCGAGCCGGCGAACGGATCGCGGTGTGGGTTGAGCTTGCTGTGGGGCGCCAGGGTGGCAAACATCGCCGCCTTGATGCCCGGTATGGCGTTCAGCAGGGCGACGGTCTTCGGGCACATGGCCTCGGCCGAAGCCAGCGGCTCGTCGTACCACTTCAGGTAGAAGCGCTTCCAGCCCTGCTTGAAGAAGCTGTTGAAGCTGACGTCGTCGTGCGCGGTGGAAGCGCGGATGCGGCCCTCGTCGGTGAGCCTCAGCGCCTCCTCGCGGATGGTTTCCCAGTTGTCGCGCAGCACGTCCAGCTGCGGGAAACCCTCGCGGTCCAGGATCGGTCGCGCGGGCACCGCCGAAAAGGCGTACATCAGCAGGTTGTAGGGCGCGAAAAGGGCCGAGTGGTCGGCCAGCTGGCGGTCGAAACGCAGCCGGGCGCGCCCGCGCAGGTGCACCAGCAGTACGCAGGCGACGAAGACCAGCAGCAGGCAGAGGATGACAAGGCGGACAATCATGGTTTACCGGGAAACATCTGGGGGCGCGCCCATTCTACCCCGCACGTTGCCGGCCCGGATTGACCGGCGACAATCCGGCGCGGGGGAGTGACGGTGTGCCGGGCGGACCCCGGCCTCGTCATGTCCGGGGTTTTTCCGGAGTTTGGGCGGGAATCGCTCCCGTCGGGGGCTTCGGCCGGTCGGGACGGAGCGTTCAGTGCCGCAGGACATGCAGCCCGCCGCCACCCGGAAGGTAGGCGGCGCGCAGGGCGCGATGCACGTATGCCGTGGCTCCGCGCACGGCCTGGCGCGGGCGCGCGCCGCGTGCCAGGCGGGCCGTGATGGCCGAGGACAGGGTGCAGCCGGTGCCGTGGCCTTCCCGCTCCAGGCGCGGGTGGCGCAGCGACATGACGCCGCGTGCATCATAGAAGCGGTCGACCACTTCGCGGCCCGGTGCGTGGCCTCCCTTCAGCAGCACGCCGGCCGCGCCCATGTCGCGCAGGGCCGCGCCCGCGGCGTCGAAATCTTCCGGGTGCACGATGCGTCTTCCCAGCAGGGCCTCGGCCTCGGGGAGGTTGGGGGTGAGGATGTCGGCCAGTGGGAGCAGTTCGTCGATCATGGCGTGCACGGCGGCGTCCTCCAGCAGGCGGGCGCCGCTGGTCGCGATCATCACCGGATCGAGCACCAGCCAGGGCGGGCGGCGCGCCTGCATCAGGCGGGCCACCAGGCGCGTGGTGGCGGCATCGCCAAGCATGCCGATCTTCACCGCCGCCACGGGGAAGTCCTCGAACAGGGCATCCAGCTGCGCGCGTACGTGCTTGCCCGGCACCTTGTGCACGGCCGCGACTCCGCGGGTGTTCTGCGCGGTCACCGCGGTGATCGCGCTGAGCCCGTGCGTGCGGTGGGCGTGGAAGGTCTTGAGGTCGGCCTGGATACCGGCACCGCCGCCGGAATCGGAGCCGGCGATGGTCAAACAGCAAGCGGGACCGGCTTCGCCAGCGCCATGGTTTCGCATTCCCGGCCCCTGGCCCCCGGCCCCCGGTCCCCGTGTCATAGTGCTTCGGAAGCAAAATCCGCCAGGCGCGACCGCTCGCCGCGGCGCAGCGTGATGTGCGCGGCATGTGGCCAGTCCTTGAAGCGGTCCACGGCGTAGGTGAGGCCGGAGGTGGTTTCGGTGAGGTAGGGCGTGTCGATCTGCTCGACGTTGCCCAGGCACACGATCTTGGTGCCGGGGCCGGCGCGCGTGATCAGGGTCTTCATCTGCTTGGAGGTGAGGTTCTGCGCCTCGTCGATGATGAGGTAACGGCCCAGGAAGGTGCGCCCGCGCATGAAGTTCAGCGAGCGGATCTTGATGCGCGAGGCAAGCAGGTCGTTGGTGGCCTCGCGGCCCCACTTGTCGCCGTCGCCGCCGCTGGTCAGCACTTCCAGGTTGTCGGTGAGCGCACCCATCCAGGGCGTCATCTTCTCTTCCTCGGTGCCGGGCAGGAAGCCGATGTCCTCGCCCACGGAGACGGTGGCGCGGGTCATGATGATCTCGCGGTAGCGCTTGTCGTCCATCACCTGGGTGAGGCCGGCAGCGAGGCTGAGCAGGGTTTTGCCGGTGCCGGCGGTGCCGAGCAGGGTGACGAAATCGATTTCCGGGTCCAGCAGCATGTTGAGCGCGAAGTTCTGTTCCCGGTTGCGTGCGGTGATGCCCCATACGTTGTGATTGGGCTGGGTGTGGTCGTCCAGCAGCACCAGGCGCGCCTTGTGCTCGTCGACCTCGGTCACGCGCAGCTCGACGCTGTTCTCTCCCGGCAGGTACAGGCACTGGTTGGGGCGCCAATGGTCGTTTTCGCCCGGCTCCAGCTCGTACCAGGCATGGCCGTGCTCGGTCCATGAGCGCAGTGCCGGGTGGCGCTCCCAGAAATCGGGCGGCAGTTCGGCCCAGCCGGTGTACAGCAGCGCGAAATCGTCCAGGGCGCGGTCGTTTTCATAGTCCTCCGCGGGCAGGCCGTCGATGGTGGCCTTGATGCGCAGGTTGATGTCCTTGGTGACCAGGATGACCGGTTGTTCGGAATGGCGCTCACGCCATGCCAGCACCGCGGCGAGGATGCGGTTGTCGGCACGGGCGTGGCCGTTGCCGTTGTGCTGCTGGAAGTACAGGCGGCCGGGCGCGCCGCCGCGATGCAGGTCGAGGCCTTGCGGGTCCAGCAGTTCCAGCCCCTCGGCGATGCCGCGCGGCCCGCCGCGCTCGATCAGTTCGTTGAGGAAGCGGCTGGCCTGGCGTGCGTTGCGGGCCACTTCCGAGCCGCCACGCTTCTTTTCATCCAGCTCCTCGAGCACGGTCATGGGGATGAAGATGTCGTGTTCGTCGAAACGGAACAGGCAGGTGGGGTCGTGCAGCAGGACGTTGGTATCCAGGGCGTAGGTGCGTTTGCCGTCACCACCGTTGGTCATGCTTGGTTGCCTCGCAGTCAACGAAAAACGTGGCGGTGCGGTCCGGACGTGCCGCTGTTCCGGAAGCCGTCCGCCGGCCGGCCATCATGCGTCGATGGCGTCCAGCACCGCCTGGGCGTGGCCCTTGACCCTGACCTTGCGCCATTCGGCGGCCAGCGTGCCGTCGGGCGCGACCAGGAAGGTGCTGCGCACGATACCGAGGAAGGTCCGCCCGTAGAGGGACTTTTCACGGATCACGTCGAAGGCCTTGCACCAGGTTTCGTCGGGGTCGGAAACCAGGGGGAAGGGCAGATCGTGCTTCTCGGTGAACCGGGCATGCGATTTCAGCGAATCGCGCGACACGCCGACGATGACGGCGCCGCGCCTGTCGAATTCGGGCATGAGGTCACGGAAGTCCTTGGCCTCGTTGGTGCAGCCGGGCGTGGAATCCTTGGGGTAGAAATACACCACCACCCACTTTCCCGCGAGGTCCCGCAGGGAAAGTTCGCTGCCGTCGGTGACGGCGCCCTTGAGCGCGGGAACGGGTTGGCCGATTTCGATCATGTGTCACCTTTTCAGAACTTCACCGGGTCCATGATGGCGTCGAGATTGAGGCTGTCGCAAAGTTCCAGGAAGTCGTCGCGCAGCGCGGCGATGTGGTTGTTGGCCGGAATGCCGACGGTGATCTGGGCCTGGAACATTTCGGCGCCGGTCTGCATGGCCTGGTAGCGCATGGACGTGAGCTGCTCGATGCTGATGCCGCGGCGGGAAAAGAATTCCACCACCTCGGCCAGCACGCCGTTGCGGTCGGCGGAAATGATTTCCACGATGTAGGGCAGCAGATGGCTCTGCATGCTGCGTGGCTGGCTGCGGTACCAGGTCAGGTGCAACGCCTCGTTGTCGCGCGCCATGCGGCCCAGCGAGGACTCCAGCTTGGCGATGGCATCCCACGGCCCCTGTGCCATGAGCACCAGCGACACGTCGTCGCCGAGGGTGGACACGCGCGCATCCGCCAGGTTGCAGCCGCAGTCCGCGATGCGCCGCGTCAAGGCCAGGAGGGGCGATTGCGTGACCCGCGAAAGACTCTGCACCAGCAGGTGGTTGTCGTTTCCGGGGCGCTGCGAAAGAGGCTGGTTCAAGGTGGCGTGTATCCGGGATGTCCGTCAGGCGGAAAGCCGCGTGGCCGCGTCCCGGGCGGGAAGGGCCTTCGCGGCCAGCTTACTTGTCCGCGGCGGATTCCTGCAAGCACGCGCGCGTGCCTGCGCGGGAAGTGCCGGGAGTTGTTTGTGGACGGCGGCATCGCTGCTAAAGTTGGCAACTTGTCGTGGACTCCGCATTGTGACGAGGTTGCCTTGAATCTGACAGGAAGCATGTGCGCCATTGCCACGCCGTTCAAGGCGTCGGGCGAACTGGACATGGACGCCTTCGGGCGCCTGGTGGATTACCAGGTCGAGGGGGGCACCCAGGCCCTGATCGTGGCCGGCTCCACC
Organism: uncultured Rhodanobacteraceae bacterium; assembly: GCA_964570295.1. GTDB lineage: Bacteria > Pseudomonadota > Gammaproteobacteria > Xanthomonadales > Rhodanobacteraceae > Oleiagrimonas. The sequence goes on along the minus strand of CAZMXV010000008.1, from coordinate 4,852 downwards.
GGCGAGGCGCATTTTCTCGAGCACGACGAATACACCCGTCTGCTGGAGTTCGCGGTCCGGCGGGTCGACGGGCGGATCCCGGTCGTGGCCGGCACCGGTGAGGCCGGCACCGCGAAGACCCTGGCCATGACCCGCCATGCGGCCGCCCTGGGCGTCGACGCGGCACTGGTGGTGACGCCCTATTACGTGCGCCCGACCCAGGACGGCCTGCGCCGGCACTTCCTCGAAGTGGCCGAGCGGGGGGGGCTGCCGGTCGTCCTCTACAACGTGCCCTCGCGCACCGCCTGCGACATGACGCCGGAAACCGTGGCCGCGCTGCGCGGTCACCCGGCTGTCATTGGCATCAAGGAGGCGGTGGGCGACGCTTCCCGGATCCGCGCCCTGGCGGAACTTGCCGGCGACGATTTCGTCTATCTCTCGGGCGACGACGGCAGTGCCGCCGAAGCGATGCTGGCCGGAGCGGCCGGCACGGTGTCGGTGGTGGCCAACCTGGTACCGCAGCATTTTCGCCATCTGTGCGACGCGGCCCAGGCCGGCAACCGCGATGCGGTCGACGACCATTTCGAGGCGCTGGCGCCGCTGCTGGATGCACTGGCCCGGGCCCCGAATCCGATTTCGGTCAAGGCGGGGCTGGGCATGCTCGGTTTCGGTGACGGCAGCCTCAGGCCTCCGCTGTACACGCTGGCGGATGCGGCGGCCCTGGACGAGCTGCGCCAGGCCCTGCGGACACTGGTACCTGCACAGCTTGCCGCGTGACCCCCACTCCATACACGGATACACTGCCATCCATGAAAAAGCTACTGACCGCCCTCGTTCTTTCCGCCCTGATGCTGTCCGGTTGCGGCGCCTTTCGTTCGCACCACGCCTGGGAGAAGGCCAAGCAGGAAAATCCGCTGGAGATTCCGCCCGGGATGGACCGGCCGGCCACCACGGATGCCCTCAGCATTCCGCCGCCGAGCGCGCGCGCGTCCGCGGCCGCGTCGCCGCAGGCGGCGCCCGCCGCGGCCCCGATCCCGGCCAATGCCACCAGCATGCATCTTGCCGAGGATGTGGACACCGCCTATAAGCGCATCGGCCTGGCCCTGCAGCAGGGCGATCTCGGCACGGTGACGGCTCAGGATCCCGCCAGTCACACCTACCAGTTGAGCATCGCCTCGAAAACCTCGCTGGGCGGCTCCGAGGGCAGTTTCCTGAAGAAGCACTTCAGCAACCTGCAGGATGCGCCGGAAAGCGGCGCCGGCAACCCGCAGGGAGGCGCGCAGGAGGATGGTGGCGCCAGGGTGACCCTGACCGTGACCCAGGGAGCGGCCGGCGGCAGCGACGTCCATGCCACCGGCAACCAGGAGCAGGCCGCGCGCATCATCGGCGCCCTGAACAGCCGCCTTGGCGGTTGAGCCGATCCGGTCGCCTCTCCGGTCGCGCCCATGAAAAAAGCCGCTCTTTCGCGAGCGGCTTTTGCGTGCGGCGCGGAACGGCTCAGCGTTCCAGCAGCGGCAGTTTGTCCGGCTTGCCGTCCCATTCCTCGGCATCGGGCGGCGGGTCCTTGCGTTCGGTAAGCACGGGCCATTCCTTGGCCAGTTCGGCGTTGAGCGGAGTGAAATGCTCCTGGCCGGCCGGCACGTCGTCCTCGGGAAAAATGGCGTTGGCGGGGCACTCGGGCTCGCACAGGGTGCAGTCGATGCATTCGTCGGGGTCGATGACCAGGAAGTTCGGGCCTTCGTGGAAGGCATCCACCGGGCACACCTCGACGCAGTCGGTGTACTTGCACTTGATGCAGTTGTCGGTAACAACGAACGTCATGGTCAGGAACCCTCGTGGTCGGGACACCCGGTTGCCGGGGCTTCGCGAAGCGCGTGGCTGTCGCGATCATCGGGGCCTTCGGGGCCGTGTGCCCGGAACGGACCGCGGGGTGTGCGGCCGGTCCGCAGGCGGCGATCATGGTTGATCGCAAGGTAAAGTGGCGCTCCCTACGAGACTCGAACTCGTGTTACCGCCTTGAGAGGGCGATGTCCTAACCGCTAGACGAAGGGAGCGGATTGCCTTGAGGCGCGGTAGTATAGCCCAATTCTTCCCCACGGCAATGCCCGTTTGGCAAAAACAAGGATCCGATTCGCTTGAAGCAGAAACCAGGGACCGCAAAGTCGTTTTCCGAGCCGCGCATCGTTGCGCGGCCGGACCACAACGTGTCGCGCAAGGACATCAGTCGAGGCGCCCTCAAGGTGCTTTATCGCCTGCACGAGGCCGGCTACCGGGCCTGCCTGGTGGGCGGCGCCGTGCGCGACCTGTTGCTGGGGCGCAAGCCCAAGGATTTCGACGTGGCCACCGACGCCACGCCGGAGGATGTCCGGCGCCTGTTCCGCAACTGCCGCCTCATCGGCCGGCGTTTCCGCCTGGCCCATGTGCTGTTCGGGCGCGAGATCGTCGAGGTCGCCACGTTCCGCGGCGAAGGCTCGGGCGGGGAAGGCGGCGACCGTTGCCTGGTCGACGGGCGGCTGGTGCGTGACAACGTCTGGGGCACGATCGAAGAGGACGCCGTGCGGCGCGACTTCCGCGTCAACGCGTTGTACTACGACATCGCCGACTTCAGTGTCATCGACTACGTGGGCGGCATGCAGGATCTCGAGGATCGCGTGCTGCGCCTCATCGGTGAACCCGAGCAGCGCTACCGCGAGGACCCGGTGCGCATGCTGCGCGCCGCGCGCCTGTCGGCCAAACTGGGGTTTGCCATCGACGGCCCCGCGCGGGAGCCGTTCGCCCGCCTGTCGGATCTGCTGAACGAGGCACCGCCGGCGCGCTTGTTCGACGAGTCGCTGAAACTGTTCATGGCCGGGCATGCCGCGGCCAGCTTTCATACCCTGGAGGAGCTGGACCTGCTGAAGGTGCTGTTTCCGGCCACGGTACGCCAACTGGCACGCGACACGGACGGCGGGCTGCGGCGCATGATCGGGCAGGCACTGGCCAACACCGACCAGCGGGTGGCCGAGGACCGCCCGGTGACGCCGGCCTTCCTGTTTGCCGTGTTCCTGTGGGGCGAAGTGCGCGACACCGTGCAGGCGCTCATCGACGAAGGCATGGAGCCGGCATTGGCCTGGCAGCGCGGCAGTCACCGGGTGGTGGCCGAGCAGTCGCGCCACGTCACGATTCCGCGTCGGTTCTCCTGCGGCATGGAGGAAATATGGATTCTGCAGCCGCGCTTTGAACGACGCACCCGCAAGCGCACCTTCCGGCTGCTGGAACACCCCCGCTTTCGTGCCGCCTACGACTTCCTGCTGCTGCGTGGCGGCGAGTCGGACCACATGCATGAGTTGGGTGCATGGTGGACACGTGCGCAGGAGCTGCCCGCCGACCAGCTGTCGGCCGAACTGAACGGCAAGCAGGCCGAGCGCAAGCAGGAACCGTCCGCCGCCACGCCGTCCGCCAGGCGTCGCCGGCGTGGCGGACGGCGCCGGCGTCGCAAGGACAGACCGTCCGATGAGTGAGACGGTGCGCGCGCATGTCGCGCTGGGCGCCAACATCGGTGATCCGCGGCGCCGCGTGCGCGAAACCATGCGCATCCTGGACACGTTGCCGCGGACACGCGTGGCAGCCTGCTCGGCGTTGTACGTGACGCCGCCATGGGGTGGCATCGAACAGCCTGATTTCATCAATGCCGCGGTGTGCCTGGATACCGGGTTGCCGCCCCCCGATCTCCTGGTGGCACTGCAGCACCTGGAGGTGCAGGCGGGCCGGCGTCGCGGCTTGCGCAACGGGCCGCGTCCCCTGGACCTGGACCTGCTGCTGTACGGGGACGGATGCTGGCATGACGAGGATCTGGACATCCCCCATCCCCGCCTGCACGAGCGCGCGTTCGTGCTGTTGCCGCTGGCTGACATCGCCGCCGACGTGATGGTGCCGGGCAGGGGGCGCGTGGCCGAGTTGCTGGCGCGCGTGGACACCCGCGGCTGCCGGCGCCTGGAGACCGTCCCGGTGTCTTGAGGCGTGGCGGGCATGCGGTGGTTGCCGGGCTGAAACCCACCCCGCGGAAGTCTTGTCTGCCTTGTGGCAGAGCCTTTCGCCCCGGCGGCCGCCGGCTTGCGGCGAGAGGCGGGTGTTGCGCCCGTTGCCGCCTTCAGCCGTGGCGGTGGTCATCCGGGCGCGACCGGCATCGTGCCAGGATGAACGTTTCCGGCACCGGATCGTTGCCGCCTTCGCACAGCGGGTGGCAGCGCAACAGCCGCCACAACGCCAGCAGTCCGCCACGCCAGGGACCGAAGCGCGCCACGGCGATGCGGGCGTAGGTGGAGCAGGAGGGATGGAAACGGCAGCGCTGGCCCAGCAGGGGGCTCAGCAGACGCTTGTAGCAGGCCAGCAGGAAAAGGATGAGGCGGGTCATGAACGGGAGGTGCACGAGGGGCCGCCGGACAGGCGCCTGGAGCGTTGCAAGTGGGGGGTGCCGGTGTCAGAGTTGAACATTGAGTTTTTAAAGGCTATAACAGCGAGCCGCCAACCGACAATGGCGTTTCGCGTGGCAGGATCAAGGCACACAACCACAGCCGTCCCGGCGAGGAGGGGAGAAACCGTGGCCAAGAGCAAGCATGCCGTGAACAAGAAGTCGAAGAAGACCACCGTAGCGGAGGCCAAGCCGTCGAAAAAGAAGACGGCCGCGGGCAAGACCACTGCCCCGAAGAAGGCTGCGGCCCGCAAGGCATCTTCCACGACGGCCGTGAAGACGACGAAGTCGGCTTCTCCGAAGAAATCCGCTGCCGGCAAGTCCGCGACGCGAAAGGCGTCGACCAGGACGGCTCCGAAGAAGGCGGCTCCGAAGAAGGCATCCGCGAAGAAGGTGGTGCCGAAGAAGGCTGCCGCGAAGAAG